>JAJFUV010000096.1 GCA_021372245.1 Terriglobales bacterium | reverse complement strand
GCCGCGGTATCCTGAGGGGATCAACCGCATGGCAGCAACTCAGACTATGGAAAACCTGCTGGTGATGAAGTTCGGCGGCACCAGCATGGGATCGGCCGAACGGATCAAGGTAGCCGCCGAAATTATATGCACGCAACGCGCGACGCGTCCGGTAATCGCAGTGGTGTCCGCCATGTCGAAAGTGACGGACCTGCTGCTCAATACGATGCGCCACGCCGAAAGCGGCGACGAAACTGTCATAGAAGAAAACATCCGCAAGCTGACCAGCCGCCACCTGGAAACCTGCCGGGAACTTCTTCCACCCGAGAGCCAGGAGGCCGTCGAAAACGGGATACAGTTCCTGATCGCCGAGTTCGAGCGCCTCACTCGCGGCATGCTGATGCTGGGCGAGCGTCCGCCGCGCTCGGTAGACGAAGCCTTGTCCGTTGGCGAACGGTTGAGCGCGATGATGCTGGCCGCGTACATGGAGAGCCAGGGGCAGATGGCGATCGCGGTGAACGCCGCCGAGGCAATTGTGACGGACGCGGTGTTCGGCGAAGCCTCTCCGCTGGTGGACGAAACGCGCTTCATGTGCCGCGACAATCTGCTGCCATTGTTGGAGTCCGGCTCCATCCCCATCGTCACGGGCTTCAACGGCGCCACTCTGGATGGACGGCCGACGACGCTCGGGCGCGGCGGTTCGGACTACTCGGCCTCGATTCTCGCCGCCGCGCTCGATGCTGCGGAGGTTTGGATCTGGACCGACGTCGACGGCATCATGACGGCGGATCCGCGCCTGGTGCCGGATGCGGCCGTGCTCGATGAAGTCACCTATCAGGAAGCGGCGGAGCTGGCTTACAACGGCGCCAAGGTGTTGCATCCGCGCACGCTCGCGCCGCTCATCGAGAAGCAGATCCCTGTGTGGAGCAAGAATAGCTTCGCATTGTCGAAGCCCGGCACCAGGATCGTGCCGAGCCTGGAACCGTGGCCCGTGCCGCGCGCCGTCACCTCGCTCGGCGACGTGGCGCTCATTTCCGTCGAGCCCGCAGGCGCCGGGGTAGCACCGACCGCCGTTATGTCGCGCGCGCTCGACGCGCTTTCGCGCGCCGGCTCGGAGCTGCTGGTCTTCACCAGTTCGAGCTATCGTCAGAACTTCTCGTTCCTCGTGCGGAAGGCGGAGTTGGCCTCCGCGCTCAAGCACTTGGAAGAGAACTTCGCGCTGGAGTTGGAACACGGCTATCTGAAACCGATCGAAGTCGACGAGAACGTAGGTCTGATGGCCGTGGTAGGCGAAGGCATGCGAGGAACGCCCGGGCTGGCGGGCCGCGTGTTTACGGCCATCTCGCGCGAGAACGTGAACATCATCGCCATCGCGCAGGGTTCGAGCGAGCTGGTCATCGCAGTGATTGTCAGCCGCGACGGACTCGAAAAAGCGGTGAAGGCGGTCCATACGGAGTGCAAGATGGGCGAGCAGGCCCGCAAGCGCTCGGCGCAGCAGAATCGGTAATGGCACAAAACACTCCAAAAGAGAAACCCAGTGGGGCGGTCCCCCGGGCCGCAGCCGACCCCCTGGCCGGCTCATAAAGGAACAACGGCACATGGAACTGAAACCAATTTTCGCAGCAATCTCTGCATGCACCCTGCTTTGCGCGGCGTCGTTCGCCGCGGACATCCAGATTTCAGGGGGCGCGGTGGACCGGCAGGTCTTTCAGCGCGGTACGGATAATCGTGCGGACGTAAAGCTGGAAGGCACCGCGGACGACGCCGGCGCCAGGCGCGTGGAAGCTCGCGTCACCACGGCCAAGGGCGCGGTATCGGGCCTGAAGTGGCATGCCGTGGGGACGGTGAACAACGGCAAGTGGAGCGGCACCATCAAGGGCGTGCCCACCGGCGGCCCGTACACCATCGAGGTCCGCGTGGCAGGCGTGCCGGCAACGGCCGCGGTGAAGGAAGTGCTCGTCGGCGACCTCTGGGTCCTCGGCGGGCAATCCAACATGCAAGGCGTCGGAGATCTGGTGGATGCGGAACCGCCCGACCCACAGGTGCATTCCTTCGACCTGGCCGACAACTGGGTGATCGCCAAAGAACCGCTGCACGTATTGGTGGGGGCGACGGATCGCGTCCACTGGCCTCGCAACAAAGAGAAGATCGCGGAGCGTTACACTGGCGAGAAGCTCGCCAAGTATGTGGCGAACCTACAGAAAGGCGCCGGCCTCGGCTTGCCGTTCGCCGCCGAGATGGTGCGGCGCACGGGCGTCCCCGTGGGCCTGGTGCCTTGCGCGCACGGTGGAACGTCCATGGATCAATGGAGCCCCGCATTGAAGGACCAGGGCGGCGATTCGCTTTACGGCGGCATGCTGCGCCGCTTCCAGGCGGTCGGCGGAAAAGTCACAGGTATGCTTTGGTATCAGGGCGAATCGGATTCGAGCCCCAAGGCCTCGCCTCTGTTCCAGGACAAATTCGAGAAGCTGGTGGCTGCCATCCGCGCCGATTTCAAGCAGCCTGACCTGCCGTTTTACTATGTGCAGATCGGCCGTTTCGTGAACAAAGGCGGTGAGGCGGGATGGAACCTGGTGCAGGAGGCGCAGCGCAAGGCTGAGAGCCGCATCGCCCGCTCGGGCATGGTGGCGGCCATCGACATGGATCTGGACGACCTGATCCACGTCGGCACGCCGGATCTGAAACTTCTCGGCCAGCGCATGGCCAAACTCGCCACCACGGACCTCTTCCCTTCCCTCAAGGGCTACGGGCCGTTCCAGCGCGGCCCCCGGCCGGTTTCGGCAATCTATAGAGACGGCGCGGTGCGGGTGGCGTTCTCCAACGTGAACGGCAAGCTGAAGGCCGCCGGCCGCATCGCGGGATTCAGCATTCACAACGCGTCGGGCGAGCCACTGGCCAGCATTTATAAGATCCGTGTGGACCCCGCCGATCCGTCGGCCCTGCTGCTTTACACGGTCTCCAAACCGCCCGAGGGGGCCGTGCTCCATTACGGCTACGGCAAGGATCCGTACTGCAACTTGCGGGACGAAGCCGATATGGGCGCACCGGTATTCGGCCCCATGCCCATTCAATAGAAAGGCACGAGTCATGGACGCAATCACGGCATTGAAAACGAGGCATTCGGTTCGCTCCTTCGAGAAGCGGGCCGTTCCGAAAGAGGTACTCGAAGAGATTGTGGACTGCGGACGGCTCGCCGCCACCGCCATCAACATTCAGCCATGGGAATTCGTGGTTGTGACAGAGCCCGCAATGCTGCGCAAAGTGGCGGACGCCACCGATTACGGCAAGTTCATCGCCGGCGCGGCGGCCTGTATCGCGGTGATCACGCAGACCACCAAGTACTACCTCGAAGACGGCAGCGCGGCGAGCGAGAACATGTTGGTCGCGGCCAATGCGAAGGGCGTAGGCACCTGCTGGGTGGCAGGCGACAAGAAGCCGTACGCACCCGAAGTCTGCCGTATCCTGGGAGCTCCGGAAGGCTACAAACTAGTATCCTTGATCGCGCTAGGCTATCCCGCGGAGAATCCGAGCAAATCCAAGCGTCCCCTCGCCGACGTTCTGCACTGGGAGAAATACTAGGCAGTCTTGCCGGCGCCATCTCATGCCGGCGATTCGATGCTGCGCTCCAACTCGCCGAACGGCGTCAGCCACATCACATCGTAAGGCTGCATCTGCACCGTCAGCGTGTGGTTGCCCGCCATCCAGCCTCGCCCGGCCACCAGATCGTACCAGTTGCTTTCCGCGATGCCGACCTTGTCCAGCGGGATGTCCAGGCGGCACGGCCGGCTGGTCACATTAGTGAGCGCCAGAATGTGTTCGTCTCCGCGCGGCGAACTCCGCAGGACGGCAAACACCGCGCCGGGTGCGGGCATGATGCTCTGCGCCCCATCCGGGTGAAAGGCCTTGTGCCGCACGCGCATCTCCAGCAGCCGTCCCAATTGGTCGTGGATCATATTCAGCTTCGACCCAGGTTCGGCGAAGTTCTTTGTAAGCACTTCCCCGTCCAGCGGCGACCGGTTCACGTTTCTCTTGACCTTCGTCCGCAGCGCGAGTTGGACGTCATTGCGGCTGCCGATCAACCCGTGGAAGTAAATGCCCGGTACTCCGCGCAGCGCAAGGGCGATGCTGCGCGAGGCCGTGAACCGTTTCACCTGGAAAGCGCGCTCCTCGCCGCTGTTGTCCATGTTCAGGGCGCTGTACCAGGTGGTGTTGATCTCGTAGGGCACTTCTCCGCCACCCTCGGTCGTCCGATAGGAGACGAACGCGCCGTGCTGCCGCGCGCATCGCACCAGGAAGGTAATCTCCTCAGGCGGAAGTATGTTCGCCACTCCCGGCAATCCGATGCCGTCGTGCGTATCGAGGACATTGAGGAAGGTCGTCGTCGTCGAAGGATACTCGAGATTCTGGGCCCAGCGCGAGAGATGCGAGCAGTCCTCCCGGTAGAAAGCATGCAGCACGAGCGGCGGCAGGGCGAAGTTGTACGCCATCTGGGCTTCGTCGCATCCGTTACCGAAGTAGGAGATGTTCTCCTGGTGAGGCACGTTGGTCTCGGTGACAAGAGCTACCTGTGGTGCCGCGATATCGAGCACGTCGCGGAACAACTTCACGATCTCATGCGTCTGCGGCAGGTTCGCCGACGATGTGCCCGGTTCATCCCACAAGTAGGTGACCGCATCGAGCCGCACCATGTCGGCGCCCTTCCGCACGTAGAGCAGTAACGTGTCTATGACATGCAACAGCACCTTGGGGTTGTGATAGTTCAGATCGATCTGATCGGGCGAGAAGGTTGTCCAGACCCAAATCGGCCCGTTTATGGAATGGAACATTGTCAGAATGTCGCTGGTTCGCGGCCGGCGGATCATGTGACGCTGCGCGGGTGTCAGCTCGTTTCGCGTGCGGAAAGTGACAGCGAAGTCCTGGTAGTCCGGATTCCCGCCGAGCATTTCGACGAACGGCGTACTTCTTGAGGAAGTGTGATTGAAGACGGCGTCGAACATCAGGTTGTACGACTTGCCGAGATGGCCGATGTCCGCCCACGAGCCCATGTGCGGATCGACGACGCGGAAGTCCGTAACGGAAAAGCCGCGGTCGGAGGTATACGGAAAGAACGGCAGGACGTGCACCGTGTTGAACACGTGCACGCGGCGGCGCGTTAGTTCCAGGAAGTCCGCCAGTGCACCCAGGGGCGGACGTCCCTTGGCGCGGACCATATCGCCATAGGTGATCAGGATCATGTCCTTCTCACTGAACCGCTGTGACGGGTCGCCCGCGCGCTCGGCTTCAATCAACTCGTCGGTCTTGTAAGCGTGGTGCACCTTCAGCAACCGCACCAGCTCCTGCATGGCCGTCTTGGCTGCCTTTGCGCCGTAAAGGAACCGCAGCCGGCCGTACATTTTATGCCCCGCGGCGGGAGGAATATCCGGAACGGGGCGTTCAAAGTGAGGCTGCTCGGCATACTCGATGCGCTTTCGCCCAGGGGGTGTCATCACCGGGAATCATACCCGAACCGGGGCAGTACTGGCGAGGAATTCGCGCATCGGCAAGGACTTGGGGCCGCATTCTGCTCAAGCGTGTGCGACAATGGGCGTTTAGCCTACGATTCAAGGATTCCCTGCACATGAAATCAACGTTGTTTTGTGTCTGTTTCGCCTCGGTCGCGCTTTGGGCGCAGATTCCTCCCACAACTGCCGCGCCGCCCGTGGCGGCGATCACCCCCGACACCGTCGTGGCCACCATCGATGGGAAGAAACTCACGGCCCGCGATGTTCAAAAGCTCGTCGGAGCATTGCCTCCGCAGAATCAACAGCACTTCGCCAACGACCCCAAGGAATTCCTGCGCCAGCGCGTGCTGCTCGAAAAGCTCTCGGCCATGGGTGAGCAGAAGAAACTCGACCAGCAGAGCCCGTACAAGGAACGCATTGACTACAATCGGCAGTTGATTCTTTCGCAGGCCGTGGTCGAGAACCAGTTCGAAAGCCTGCCGGCTCCGGAATCCGAGTGGAAGGCCTTCTATGAGAAGAACAAGAGTATGTTCTCGGAAGCCAAACTGCGGGTCGTCTACATTCCGTTCAACGTCCGGCCGAACGCCGCCGACCAGAGCGGGGCGAAGCCGCTGACCGAGGCGGAAGCCAAGGCACAAGCCGACGCCGCGCTAGCGGAAATCCGCAAGGGAACCGATTTCTCCGCAGTCGTGAAAAAGTACTCGAAAGACCCCGTGTCCGCCGCCAAAGGTGGAGATTTCGGCTCCGTGAAGCGTTCCGCCGATCTTCCGCCCGACCTCAAGAACGCCATCTTCTCGACGAAGGCCGGCGAAACCTCGGCCCCGTTCCGCCACACCAACGGCTACTATCTGTTCAACGTGGTTTCCTACAACGACGCGACGTACGATCAGGTCAAGGGCGAAGTCGAGCGGCTGGTGAGGCAGGGAAAGTTCAACACATGGCTGGAAGGCGTGAGGAGCGGGATCGAAATCAAGATCGAAAACGAAGCCTTCTTCGCCAAGCCCAAGGCCAAGTGACGGGCGGGCGCGCCGCGCTGGCAGGGATGGCAATAAAGGGCGCGCCGCTACGCGTGCGCTTTCAACCGAAGTTGACGGCTTGGCGCGGCCGGCTGCTCGAATCGGATGAGCGCGGCCAACCGGTGCATGCGGCGTCGTTTATCCGCCGTCGTCTCATCGTGCTGGATGCCGAACTGCGCAAGCGCCCGCGAGAACTCGAACGGATTCTCGCGCATGAGTTGTCGCATTTTGCGTGGATGCGCCTTGGCAACGCGGTTCGCCGCGGTTGGGAAGACGTGCTCGCCCGGGAGATGAGCCGCGGGGCGCGGGGCGAACTGGGATGGTCCGCTGAATTGCGCAAAGAGAAGCTCGCACCGGAGGACTGGCGGCGCCGCACACGCCGGTGGCGAGAGTACGCCTGTGAGAGCTTCTCCGACACAGTTGCCTGGCTACGCGTCGAGCGTCGCGCTCACGACGAATTCACGCTGGCCGCCCGCTTTCGCGTAATGAGAAAGCGCTGGTTCGCCGCTCATCTTGGCGGCCGCACGATCCCTATATAATCGAAGAGAGAGTCCCGAGTGATAATCCCTCGCAAATTCGTCTTGGGGAGCGTACTGGCTTGGCTTCTCCTCAGCCTGGCGGCGTGTTCGAATCAGAAGACGACCGCGCGGGGCGCCATGAAAGCGCCCGAGTTGCGGCAGATTGCGCCGGACTTCACCTTGCGCGACACCGAAGGCCGCCAGGTTTCGCTTTCCGGCTACCGCGGCAAGGTCGTGCTCCTCAACTTTTGGGCGACCTGGTGCGGGCCCTGCCGCATCGAGATTCCGTGGTTCATCGATTTCGAAAGACAGTTCAAAGACCGCGGCTTCGCCGTGTTGGGCGTATCGATGGACGAAGAAGGTTGGGACGCCGTGAAACCGTACGTCGCGCGCATGCGGGTGAATTATCGCGTGCTGTTGGGCGACAGCATGGTATCGGACTTGTACGGCGGCGTGGAATCGCTGCCCACCAGCTTCATGATCGACCGCGACGGACGCGTCGCGCGCGTACACATCGGTTTGATAAGCAGGAGCGAATATCAGAATGACATCAACGCGTTGCTGGATCAGTCTCACACTGGCGGCAGCGGCCCTGTCGCTGGCGACACCGCTCGCGGCACAGAATAGCCAGGTGCTTTCGGTCGCGCCGCCGCGCACCTTAATCGCGAGGCGAGGAGCAGTGGCGGAAGTGAAGCTTGCCGTGTCCATGCGCGAAGGCTATCACGCCAATAGCAACACACCGAGCGAAGACTATCTGATCCCCATAAAGTTGACCTGGAACGCCGCCCCGCTCGAAGTCGCGGAGACGATCTTCCCGAAGGCGAAACTCGAAAAGTATGACTTCGCCGACAAGCCGCTGTCGGTGTTCTCGGGCGACTTCGTAGTCCTCTCCCGTTTCAAGACGCCTGCCAACGCCCCCACCGGCGCTACCGTGCTGACCGGAAAACTGCGCTACCAGGCCTGCACATCCTCGATGTGCCTGCCGCCGAAAAGCGTCGAAGTGCGCCTGCCGGTGGACGTGCGGTAACCTTCCCGTGCGTCGCCTGCTGATCCGGCCCGGTGGCATCGGCGATGTCATCACCTCGCTGCCGGCCTTGGAATCCTTGCGCGCCGAGTACACCGAGGTCTGGGTCCCCACGGCGCTCAAGCCCCTGGTGCGGTTCGCGGACCGTGTGGAGTCCATCGCGGACACGGGTCTCGATGGATTGGGGATTCCGGACCGGGAACCTTCACCCGGTCTGATCGATCGGCTGGCCGGCTTCGATTCGATTGTCAGTTGGTACGGCGAAGCTCGCGAAGAATTTCGAGTTGCCGTTGAAGCGCGAGGCCTGCCGTTTCGGCTCTTCCCCGCCCTGCCCCGCATGGACGGTACCGTCCACGCGGTGGATTTCTTTCTCGCCCACGCCCGCGATGCCGGAGGCCGGATCGTGGCGCCTGTGCCGCGTATTGACTGTCCCGGCGGGCGGCGGGATTTCGCGGTGATCCATCCGTTCTCAGGAAGCGCCCGGAAGAACTGGCCGCTCGCACGCTTTCGCGAACTAGCCGGTGCGCTCGATTCGCGGGTGCCGGTCGCCTGGTGCGCGGGCCCTGAGGAAGCGCTCGAAGGCGCAGTCCGTTTCGACGATCTCTACGAATTGGCCTGCTGGCTGGCCACGGTTCGCTGTTACGTGGGCAACGATTCCGGTATCACCCACCTGGCAGCCGCTGGAGGCGCTCCCGTGGTGGCGTTGTTCGGAGCCACGAATCCGAAGGTGTGGGCGCCCCGCGGACCGCGCGTGCGCGTGGTGGCCACGGAAAGCATGGAGGCAATCCGTCTGGAAGACGTCCTCGAAGCGATTAACGAAATCCAGCAGATGCCAGCGTGATGCCTAACTGCCGGTGGTCGCCCGGCACGCTGAAGCTCTTGTCGACGGCGATGGTGAGGGCGACGCTTGCCGAGCGCGCCTCGACGTTCAACGAGCGCAGAGTATAAGTTCCCGGCGTTTGGTAGTTGGCCTGCGCCACCAGTTCATTGTCGACGTAAAGCGACACCTGCCGCGCGGGAGCCGGTCCGGGTATGCTGAAGGTCACCTCGACAGCCTTGGGCTTTTCGGGCCGTTTTAGCAGGATCACCGCCTTCTCGCCCATCCAACGCCACGCGCTCTGCTCCAGATCGTAAATCCCGCTGACGATCTGGTGTGCCGCCTCCGGGGCATTCATGGGCAGGAATTCGGCCACGGGCTTCTGTTCTATCACCACCTGCGCGGTCACTTCGTCCACCGGGCCGGCGCTGACATCGAACGGCCGCAGGCCGAGCGAAGAGGTTGAGTAGGCCGACCGGGCACCGAGTCCAATCAGGCGCAAGGGCAGAGTGGGCTGGATCCCTGCAGTCATTACCGGCGCCAGAACGCCGCCGCCGGTGGTGAACGGGATGGGGAAGCCCAGGCGGCTGCCGACGATACAATCGCCAGGCCGTACAGCCTGCCCGCGCACCAGCGGGAGGCCGCCTTCAGATTCCAGGTAGAATCGTAGGCCCCATTCGCCATTGATCCACACGCGACCTTTGGAGAACTGCTTCGTGAATTCCCGGGCGAAGACGCGATAGCCGTCCCAATGCTGGTAGTTCACCCAGGCAAGCGCCAGCGCGAAAACACACTGCACGGCGCAAACGGGCACGGCCCATCGCGGATGTGCGTCGAAAGCCCGCACTCCGAGTAAAGCCAGCGGCGCAGCGATGGGCAGCAGGTAGCGCGCCGAACCGGCAAAGAACAGGATCACCGCGGCCCCGAAGAAGAGCACAATCCAGGCCGCCAGGAATCGCGTGTCGGCGTCCGCGTCTTTCAACACCCGGCGTGCGCAATCGATCAGGATGAGAGCGCCTACGCCGAAAGACAGCCAGAACAGCGGGTGGAGGTCGAGGGCCATCGAGGAACCCGCAAGCACCAGCGCGATCACGCCTTCGATGCGGTTCCAAAACGCCGCCACGGCCAGCAGCGGGAACAGAATCCAACCGGTGTGGGCGACCAGAGCCGCGGCGCTGGAAGCCTTGGCCGCAATCGCCTGGAAGCCATAAGTCTGGAAATAGGAGAACAGCACCCCGGCCGGCGCGGAGCCGCTCGATGCGCGCTCGTACAACTGCCACGCAACAAGCGCCGCGGGCGCTGCGAATAGCGCCGGCCAGGCGTGCCACCACTTGCGATCTTTCAGCCAGAGATACACGCCCAGGACAAGCACAAGCAGCACGCCCTGATAGGCGCCCATAGCCGCCAGTACGGACGCCAGGACGAAACCGCCAAGCCAGAGCCGGGATCTCCGGTCGATAGCCTTCACTGCCAGCGCCACGGCGGCCAGCCAGAACGCCAGGAACGGAATGTCGGCCTCGAAGGAATTGCCGTTGACCACGAACGCGGGAGTGAACAGAAACAGCGCCGTTGCGAGCACGGGCCGCGTGGAGAAGCGCTTGGCCAGCGACCAAACGCTGGCGGCGGCAATCAGCGAAAACAGGATGTAAGCCGCGTGGAAAGGGACTTCGTACACATCGCCGAACAGTGCCAGCAGTGCGGCCAGCGCCCAGGCATTCAGCGGCGGATGCGGGTGGCCGCGCATGTCCACCATGTCGCCGAGAAACACGTAGCGGCCATGGTTAGGGTGCGCGGGATCGATCTGCGCGTGCTGCGCTCCGGCCAGGTAGTACACGTCGTCGCCCTGGATGGCCTGGTTCAGAAACGGCAGGCGAATCAGCAGAACCAGACCCAGCACGACGAGGAAGCCGTTGCGCATCAAGGATGCCAGCGTAACACGGGCTTCCGGGCCGCGGCCACCTCGTCCACCCTGCCTATGCGCGTCGAGTGGGGCGCTGTGAGCACCTGGTCGGGATTCTCTTCCACTTCTTTGGCGATGGAGATCAGAGCGTCGATAAACAGATCCAGTTCGTGCTTACTTTCGCTTTCGGTCGGTTCGATCATCATGGCGCCGTGCACGATGAGCGGAAAACTCACCGTGTAAGGGTGGAAGCCGTAATCAATGAGCCGTTTGGCGATGTCGCCGGTCTTCACGCCGCGGGCGGCCTGACGCGAGTCGCTGAACACGCACTCGTGCAGGGTCGGCGCATCGTGTGGCAGGTCGTAGTGTGCATCCAGACGCGCACGGATGTAATTGGCGTTGAGCACCGCGTCCATGGTGGCCTTGGCGAGCCCATCTCCGCCGTAAGCCAGGATGTAAGCCAGCGCGCGCACCATCATGCCGAAGTTGCCATAGAAGGCGCGGACACGTCCGATTGATTGTGGACGTGCGAAGTCGAAACGCCACTGGCCGGCTTCCGTTCTGAGACGGGGCACCGGCAGGAAGGGTTCGATCGCCTTCTTGACAGCCACGGGGCCGGAACCGGGGCCGCCGCCACCGTGCGGCGTCGAGAACGTCTTGTGCAGGTTCAGGTGCATCACGTCGACGCCGAAATCGCCGGGACGCGTTACGCCCACCAACGCGTTCATGTTGGCGCCGTCCATGTACAGCAACGCGCCTTTCCCGTGCAGGATGCCGGCGGCGTGTGCGATGTTCTCCTCGAAGATACCGAGGGTGTTCGGATTGGTGACCATCAGTGCGGCCACATCTTCCGTCACGGCGCGCGAGAGCACGTCGAGATCGATCATGCCCTGGCTGTTGGACTTGATGCTTTCGACGGCATAGCCCGCCATGGCCGCCGTGGCCGGATTGGTGCCATGCGCCGAATCCGGAACCAGGATCTCTTTCCGCGGGTTCCCGCGCGCGGTGAGTGCCGCCCGGACCAGCAGGATCCCGGTCAGTTCGCCGTGCGCGCCAGCGGCCGGCTGCAGTGTCACGGCGTCCATGCCGGTGATCTCGGCCAGCGCGTCTTCCAGCCGAGCCATGATTTCCATGGCGCCTTGCGAGAGCGATTCCGGCTGATAGGGGTGCGCCCAGGCCAAGCCCTCGAATCCCGCGACCTGCTCGTTGATCCTGGGATTGTATTTCATGGTGCAGGACCCGAGCGGGTACATTCCGAGGTCGATCGAATAGTTCCACGTAGACAGGCGCGAGAAGTGCCGCACCAGTTCTACCTCGCTTACTTCAGGGAATCCGGTGATTTCGTCGCGAACGTTTGCCGCGCCCAGGACTTTGGCCGGATCGGCCGCAGGAACGTCCAGCGCGGGCAACTGATAGGCGCGCTTGCCGGGAGAGCTGATTTCGAACAGCAGCGGTTCGTTCTGCGTGATGTGCGGGCTGACTTTACGAATCATTGGGCGAGCGCCTCCGCCAGTACATCCATGTCCTCGCGCCGGCTCATCTCGGTGGCGCACAGGAGCATGGAATCTCCAAGTTCTGGGTAGAAACGCCCCAGAGGCAAGCCGCCGATAATCTTGCGTTCGAGCAACGACTGATTAACCTCCTCCGGCGAGCGGGCTCCAGCCCGGACCACGAATTCATTGAAGAACGGACCGCTGAAGCGCCGTTTCGTCCGGCTCGCCAGATAGTGCGCCTTGGCGAGGTTCTGCTCGGCAAGTTCGCGCAGGCCCTGCTTGCCGTAAACGGCCATGAAGACCGTGGCCATCAGCGCGACGAGCGCCTGGTTGGTGCAAATGTTCGAGGTCGCCTTCTCGCGGCGGATATGCTGCTCACGGGTGGCTAGTGTAAGGCAAAACGCGCGGTTGCCGCGCGAGTCCTTCGTCTCTCCAGCCAGGCGGCCGGGCAGTTGCCGCATGTAGCGCTCGCGCGTGGCGATGACGCCCGCGTAAGGTCCGCCGAAGCTCGGCGAGATGGCGAACGACTGCAGTTCCCCGGCGGCGATGTCGGCGCCAGCGCAGGGCTGGAGCAGGCCCAGGGAAACCGCTTCCGTGAAGATGTGAATGAGCAAAGCGCCGTTTGAGTGCGCCAGATCCGCACACCGGTTCAGATCCTCCACCACTCCGAAGAAATTCGGCGACTGCACAACGACGGCCGCGCAGGAAGAGTCGAGCTTGCCGGCAAGATCCTCGAGTGCGGAAGCACCGGTCTCAGGATCGTACCCGAACTCTTCGATCGTCAGCCTCTGATTAGCCGCGTAAGTTCTCAGAACCTCACGGTACTCCGGATGCACGGTACGCGAGACCAGCACGCGGTCGCGCCCCGTGATGCGCGAAGCCATCATGGCGGCTTCGGGCACCGAGGTGGAACCGTCGTACATCGAGGCGTTGGCCACGTCCATGCCCGTCAACTGGCAGAGCATGGTCTGAAACTCGAAGATGGAGGTCAGCGTCCCCTGCGAGATCTCCGCCTGGTAGGGCGTGTACGAGGTGAGGAATTCGCCGCGCGAAACGACCGTGTCCACCATCACGGGCCGGTAATGCAGATAGGAACCGGCGCCGAGAAAACAGGCATAGCCAACCGCCGCGTCCGCCGCCCGGTCTTTGAAATACCCGGCGATCTCGTACTCGGACAAGCCCGGCGGCAGGTTGAGGCTCCGCCCGAGTCTCAGTTCAGACGGAATGGAAGCGAACAGGTCCTCCATCTTTTGAACGCCGCAGGCGTTAAGCATCTCGCGGCGTTCAGTGTCCGATTTCGGCAGGTACCTCACTCGCCTTCCGCCTCGACGTGCTCTTGATATGCACCAGCGTCCAGTAGAGCGTCCAGTTCATCGGGTTGGGTGAGCCGCATCTTCACCAGCCAGGCTTCGCCGTGCGGGTCCTCGTTGATTCTTTCGGGCGCGTTGGCGAGCGTTTCGTTGACCTCGATCACCTCACCGGAAACGGGGGCGTAAATATCGGAAACGGCTTTGACGCTTTCGACCGAGCCGAGCGTATCACCCTTGGCGACCGTGGCGCCGACTTTCGGGAGGTCAACGTAGACGATGTCGCCGAGTTCTTTTTGCGCATGAAACGTAATGCCGATGGTGCCGGTGTCGCCATCGGCTGAAACCCACTCGTGCTCCTTTGTATAGCGATAATTCTTCGGGTACATATTATTTCGACCTCCTGTAGAAAGGTGTTGGAGCGGTCCGGGCCTCGACAAGCTGGCCTCGAATCAGAATGCTGATGGAAGTACCGGCCACGGCGCGGGCAACGGGCAGGTAGCAGAGGCCAATGTTTTTGGCTAGCGTAGGCGACGGTCCGCCGCTGGTCACCCAGCCTGCGCCAGCGCCGTCGAGAAAGACCTCATAGCCGTCGCGCGCAATTCCGCGCCCCGTCATCTCGAAGCCGGTTAATTTCCTCTGAACGCCCTTATCCTGTTGGGCGGCCAGCGCCGCGCGGCCCACGAAATCGCCCTTGTCCATCTTGACGATCCAATCCAGTCCCGCTTCGAACGGCGTGATGGAGGCAGTGATTTCGTGGCCGTAGAGGGCCATGGCGGCCTCCAGACGCAGCGTGTTGCGAGCACCCAGACCGCAGGGCTTGATGCTGAATTCCGCGCCGGCGTCGAGCAGCAGACCCCACATGCGGGGCGCCGCATCAGGCGCTATGTAAATCTCAAAGCCGTCTTCCCCGGTGTAGCCCGTGCGGGCGATCCGTGCGGCGACACCAGCAACTTCGCCATCCACGAACCTGTAGTAGCGGATGGCCGTGAGATCCACCGGCGTCAGTTTGGCGAGCGTCTGAAGCGCGCGTGGCCCCTGCACGGCAAGCTGCGCGTAGCGGGGACTGGCAAACTCTACTTCGGCGTCGAACCGGTTGGCGGCGAGGATGTGCTCGTAGTCCTTATCCTGGTTCGAGGCGTTAACGCAGAGAAAGTAGTGACTGCCGGTCACCTTGTGAACCAGGATGTCGTCGACGAAGCCGCCGTGTTCGTAAAGCAGTCCGGAATACTGCGCCTGGCCTGGCTGAAGTTTCGCGGCATGGTTGGTGGTCACGAAATCGACCAGCCGCAAAGCCTCCGGCCCGCGGATTTCGATCTCGCCCATGTGGCTGACGTCGAAAAGTCCCACCGCACGGCGAACGGTGTGATGCTCATCCAGGATGCCTGAATACTGCACGGGCATATCCCAACCGCCGAAGTCGACCATCTTGGCGTTGGCTTGGCGGTGGATGGAATTGAGCGGAGTGACCTTCAAGGCTCCGGAAAGTTGCATGAAAATGCCAATCTAGCAAGGCGTTACGTAGGTGTCAACGCGGCTGCGCGGAGATTCAACCTGGCAGATGCTTTGGTGCATCTTCCCCTCACGCTCAGTATGGCGCTTGGTCATGGGTCAAGCAGCCCCCGGGAGAGCTGTTGCGGGGCTTTCGCCGGGTGGAGACGGGTCAATAGAAACAACAGGTTGCGGGTTCGAATCGGGTTCGTTCGCGGCGAGGATTTCCGGGTCAACCGCTTCGGATTCAACAGGTCGCGGGTGAGACGAGGGGAGGGGGGAGTCCCGGCGCAGTTGGCGGAGTTGATTGAGGACGGCTTGGTGCCGGAAGGTGAGCTTGCTTTCGCGGGCGGCTTCGATTTGTTCATGAGCGAGTCTGATGAGGGGCATGATCTGGGCTCGGTGGGGATTGTAGCAGGCGAGGTGGTGAAACCACGGGATGCGGGCGGCCTATTTCGTTGATAATCCGCGAAATAAGAAGTCTGCGTTCGACGTGAACGCGATGTTCCGAGGCTGAAACTCGGCTTGGGCAGAGGCACCTGTGGGAAGTCGTCGTGTGTGAGACCTCGGCGCGAATGCGATTGAGGATCATCAATAAAGCTTTCGCGCCATGGACGCTATGGTTACGCTGTGGTCGCCATGAAACATCAAAACTGGTTAGTCTTCTGGGAAGCGGTTGGCAAGGCGGGTGATCCCTTCCCTCAGGCAGGGCACATTAAAATTGATCAGAAGGCCCAGACGGGTCCTGGACAGGCGGAGGTATGTGACTAGCAGCTTATGGTGCACCGAGGAGGGGACCGGAAGCTTCCGGACACATTTTCTTAGAGCCTGCCTCCCGGATGAATATAAGATCACTAGTGTCCGGCTATTGCTTTGGCTCCAGCCAGTAACCTCAGTGTTACCAAACGGATGAGTGCCATATGCGGTTTCTTCGGTTTGCAGGCTTCCGGTCAGTAACGGGATTCCATTCAGCATCCTGCAAGCTCTCACAATTAGCGTCAGCAAGGCTGGCCTGGCCGACACTATCGCCACCACGTCGTGGGTGACCCGTTGACTAATTCCTCGGCGCCCCAGCAAACCGTGGAGGCCACCATCATCCCCGTGACCAACCATCCTTAAAGTTGCATATCTTCGCTCCGGCCGGAACGCACAGAGAGGAGAAAAAAGGGGACAACAATCGGAAATTCGGGACTAGAATGCAGTCAAGGAGCCCGCATGAAACCCAACCGCTGGGCGCGGCTTGAGGAGCTCTTTGGGGCCGCACTGGATAAGCCTGAAGCCGAGAGACGTTCCTTCCTGGACGAAGCCTGCGGGGCGAATGCCTCACTGCGCGAGGAAGTCGAACGCATGCTGGCGTGCAGCAGCGAGACGGGTGGATTCCTGGAGTCACCCGCCATGGAGGCGGCCGCCCGGGCGCTGGCTGAAGGCAACAGTGGTATTTCACCCGGAAGCCGCCTGGGCCCCTACGAGATCGTCTCCCTGGCTGGGGTGGGTGGCATGGGCGAAGTGTGGAAGGCCCGCGATCTCCGCCTCAAGCGCTTCGTCGCCCTCAAGGTGCTGCCACGCGAACTGGTGGCTGACCAGGAACGCAAGCATCGCCTCGTCCGGGAGGCCCGCGCCGCTTCCGCGCTGAACCACGCCAACATCGTCACCGTGTATGAGATCGGCCAAGCGGAAGGCGTAGATTTCATCGCCATGGAATACGTCGAGGGCAAGACTCTCGACAAAAAAATCGGGCACCGCGGACTGAAGCTGAACGAAGCGCTGAAGATCGCTGTGCAGATCGCCGATGCACTGGCCAAGGCTCACGCTGCCGGCATTGTTCACCGCGACCTCAAGCCAAGTAACGTGATGGTGACGGTTGACGGGCGGGTCAAACTGCTCGACTTCGGCCTCGCCAAGCTGTCCGAAGTCACGTCCGACGACCCCGCACTCCCCACTTCTTCCGAGCGGCCGGTGACGAGGGCCGGGATGGTCCTGGGGACGCCGCAATACATGTCGCCGGAGCAGATCGATGGCAAGCCGGCGGACGCTCGCAGCGACATCTTCGCCTTTGGCTGCGTGCTGTATGAACTGGCCAGCGGGCGGAAGGCGTTCGGCGGCGAGACGGTCGGGGCGGTGCTGGCGGCGACAGCTCTGAAGGAACCGGAACCGCTCGAGGACACGCCTGCGGAACTGGAGAAACTGATCCAGCGCTGTCTGCGTAAGGATCCCGAACGCCGGCTTCAGGACATGGGCGATGCCCGGATCGCGCTCGAAGAGATCCGGGAGGCGCCGGAGCCAACCGGGCCATCGAAGCCGAGAGCCAGCTCATGGCGCCTGGTGTTCCTGGCCGGCGCGCTGGCGGGGATGCTGGTGCTGACCCCTGCGACGGTGGCCTGGCTGCGCGACGATCGCAACGTGGACCTTGGCAATTACAAGCTCACGCCGTTCGCTACGTCGCTTGATGTGCAGAATTATCCCGCGTGGTCCCCGGACGGCAAGAGCATCGCGTTCATCGGACGTACAAAAGGATCCTTTCGCATATACGTCCAGAGGCTGGATTCGACTAGGCCACAGCCACTCACGGAGCTGCCCCTTGCGGGCCCCCTGTTGTGGACTCCCGACTCCCTTTGGATCTGTGTTGCATCGACTGTAGACGGTAAGTTCGGTCTGTGGAAGGTGGCTGTAGCTGGTGGTCAGCCCGTGCTTGTGCAACCGGATGGGATAACAGGCAGCTTTTCGCCGGATGGCCGCACCTTGGTATTCGGGCGTCGAGGCTCTCCCGACCTCTGGATAGCGTCTCCGCCGGAAGCCCCGCCACACCAGTACCAACCATCGCCTTTCCAAGTCACTGGTCAAAGCCTCTTGACCCGAACTCGTTTTTCGCCGGACGGGAAGAAGATTCTTGTTCGAAAAATGAACAGCCAACAGGGCGTCGAGATTTGGTTGTTGCCTTGGCCGCCCGGGAAAGCTCGCCGAGTCGAGTTCCACATGCCGGAGTCGAACGGGCCGGTCGAAGCTTACTCCTGGTTGCCGGACTCGCGGCATGTGCTGTTTCAGGCGATGGGGAAGGCCTCGTTGGTCCAAAGGCTGTTCCTGGGAGATAGCGACACCGGGCGGGTCTGGCTGGCGTTTACGGAAAGCCGCCGTGCGGCCAATCCCTCCATCTCGCCGGACGGCACGAAAGTCGTGTACGGATCCTGGCTGTCTCAGTACCGCGTGGTCGAGGTGCCTCTCGATGGGGGACCGGTCCGAGAGCCTCTAAACAGCTATCAAAGAGAATATATGCCGGCGTTCTCCCCCACGGAACGGGCCATGGTGTACGTCACAGACCGGCGCGGCGAACTGGAAGTCTGGATGGAGAGCCTGACCGAGCATTGGTCGCGGGCGCTCCTGACACCTTCTGATTTCCGTGTACCCCCGGGCCCGCCGTTCTTCTTGATGACACCGCTGCTTTCACCGGATTCACGGTGGGTGGTGGTCGTAGGAGGTCTCAGGCTCTGGATTGCCGGAGTTGCCGGCGGCTCCCCACCGGTTAGGGTCACGGATGAGGTGACTACGGAGTCGTCTCCCACCTGGTCCCCCGACGGCCAGTGGATCGCGTACGGGCGGGTCCGGGAGGGCAAGAGTACACTCGCGAAGGTCAAAGCCGGCACTGCGCAGCAGCCCATCCATCTGGCTGAGAATCTGTCTAATGTCTCTTTACCTGAGTGGTCTCCCACCGGCGATTGGATCGCATGCACAGTCATGAACGAGCCCGGGATTACATTGGTGAACCCCGACACCAGGGAGACGAAGCGCCTGGCGAGCGCATCAGCCCCGCACGCCTGGTCGCGGGATGGGAAAACAATTTATCAGGTGCGTGGGGCGAACAACAACTGCTCTCTATGGGCCGTGGACACCAAGACTGGAAAGGAGCGCGTCATCCGCGACGTGGGCGATATGTGTCCGGCAACCCCGCTTTACCCGGGTTATCGCATCACGCTCGCGCCAGACGGAAAGAGCCTCGCCTGGACGGTCGGCCGCGGACGCTCGGAAATCTGGATTCTGGACGGCCTTCGCATCCCCCGCCCGCGCTACGCCAGGCTTCTCGGGTTGCGGTAGTTCCCCTCATATTGAGCGACTTAGCAACGGACGTCAACGTGGGGGTGAGATTGCGACACGACGGGAAATGACTAATATTCGTTGCCTTCACTCCCATCCTGATCTATCATCCACTTGGATGTGGCTCAGAGGCTGGATCTAGCAGAAGAAGAGTCCGTTTGTCCCCTGTCGGGCAGACGGTCTCGTTTTTCCAGGCGAACTGACGAAAGGACGGCAGAAAATGAGGTTACTCGTAACCTGCATTTTGCCTCTGGCGTTCCTGTGCCTCGTCGCCACCGAAGTGCACTCACAGACAACGTCAGGTTCCATGTCGGGAACGGTTACCGACCCCCACGGGGCCGTAATTCCGGGCGCGAAAGTCATCGCCACGCATGAGCCGACCAAACGTGACTACGGAACAATCACGACCCCCGCGGGTCTGTACGTGTTTCCGACGCTGCCCGCCGGCCCCTATACGTTGACGGTCACGCAGCACGGCTTCAATACGAACGTTCAGACCAACATCGAAATCCGCGTTGCCTTGCGCAACACGATGGATGTCAAGCTGGACATCGGCGACGTGGCCGAGAGAGTTGAAGTGAAAGCGGAAGTCCCGCTGCTCGAGACGACCACGGCCATGCGGGGGCAGAACTTGAGCCCTCAGTTCGTTGCGAGCCTGCCTATTTTCGCGGGCGGCCTGCGTAACGTGGACTCGTTCGTCGGCTACATGCCCGGTGTGAATACCTGGAGCGAAACGAGTATCAACGGCTCCAACGGCCGTGCCAAGGAAATGCAGGTCGACGGCGGCAGCGTAATCAGTCCCGAATCCGGCGGCATTTCTTTGACTAACGTGGGCTTCGAAGCCTTCCAGGAGTTCAAGCTGATCACCTCCACGTTCAACGCAGAGCACGGCCGCTTGGGCGGTGGCCTTCAACTGATAGTTACCAGGTCCGGTACCAACGCAGCTCACGGCTCCGCATTCCTGAACGTCCGGCGCGACATCTTCAAAGCAGCCGGTTGGGCCTCCAATCACATCCTAGGCCGCACCCCGGGCTTCCGCGCCAAGGAGCGTTACGACGAGCAGGGAGGCACCGCTGGTGGTCCGGTCCTCATTCCCAAGGTGTACGACGGCCGCAGCCGCACTTTCTTCTATTTCACCTACGCCAGGGACAACCGACCGTCTACTGTCACCTATAACACCGGCGAGACGCTGCCGACCACTCTAATGCGGTCGGGCAATTTCAGTGAAGTAGCCACCATTTACGACCCCTTGACCGCGTCTGGTTCCACGCGCCTGCCCTTCGCCAACAACATCATCCCGACCAGCCGGTTCAGCAGCATCAGCAACAAGATCCTGCCTTACATCCCGGCCGTTAACCGCCCCGGCGTCACGTCTAATTACGACTTCATCAGCACGGTGGCGTTTTACGATTACATCGCGTCCGTTAAGGCGGATCACTCCATCACGTCCAACAACCGCATCTCCTGCTTCATGAACTTTCACAAACAGGTCACTAGCGGCGTCCAATATCTGCCTGGACCGTTGAGCAACGGTCTGGATAGCAGCCTGCTGCCCCAGTTGTATCGCGTCAACCATGACTGGATTCTGAAGCCCACCGTGCTGTTGCATACAACCTACGCCTTCACGCAGGACCGCATCCCGTGGACTAACCCACTGCAGAATGGCTGGGGTTCGAAGTTCGGTTTCAACCTCACGGGTGACCTCGACGCGACTCCGTATATCAACTTCCAAACGGACAACCTCCAGTCCTACGGCATGAACCAGGGCAAGGTGAACAACGGTTATCAGTACAACCGGACCCTCCACCTCAGCGAGCAGTTGACCTGGACTCGCGGCAAGCACGAGTTCAAGATGGGCTGGGACATCCGCCGCTTGGCGACCCCTTATTACGACCGGGGCACCCAGAACGGTATGTATTACTTCAGCCGTGTTCAAACGGCTGATCCGGCGGCCCAAAGCACTACCGGCAACGCTTTCGCCAGTTTCCTGCTGGGTGCCCCGAATACCGCTACGCAGGGAGATTCGCACTACACGCCGGGAAGTATCCGCTACGGCTACCACGCCGGCTTCTGGCAGGATACCTGGAGAATCACATCTCGTCTGACCTTGGACTACGGTATCCGCTACGAGGTGCCCATCGGCTGGCACCTGCAAGATGGCAACTACACCACCCTCGACCCGAATAAGCCGAATCCGGGAGCCGACGGCCTTCCTGGCGCACTGATCTACGCCGGCTCGGGTGCCGGCCGTACGGGCCAGAAGCGGCTCTACCCGACCGACTGGACTGACTTTGGTCCGCGCGTCGGTTTCGCCTATCGGCTGACCAACAAGACCGTAATCCGCGGCGGCTACGGGATCTTCTTCCAGACGCTCGGCAACGGCGGCTGCGGTTGCACGGACGGTTTCAACGGCAGCTATACATCGGCAGGCGACGGCATCAACCCTGCATTCTATTGGGATGACACTCGCAATGTGCCAACGCCGTACGGCTATAAACCTCCACCGCGCATTGACCCTTCGTTCCTCAACTATGGTGTGGTCTACTACCAGGGTCCCAAATATGGTTACGCTCCGCACATTTACAACTGGAGTTTTACCATCCAACACGAGTTCAAGAACTGGTCGTTCGAGACCGCTTATGTGGGCAACCGCGGCCACGGCCTGAACTCGACCATCTACATGAACCAGCTTCCGGCCGGCTACCTGTCTCTGCGTGCGACGCTCACCACCAAGATCACGAACACGACCTATACAGTCCCCTTCGCCAGCTTTGTTGCGGGGTGGGGCAAAGGCGCCACCGTGGCGCAGTCCCTGCGCAATTACCCGCAGTATGGGACTGTGGTCAGCATCAACTCCGGCGACGGCCAGACCTGGTACGACGCCCTGCAGACCAAAGTTGAGCGCCGGTTTGGCGCCCTCAACGTCATGGCGAGCTGGGTGTGGTCCAAGAGTTTGGGCATGCTTACCTACCGGCAGATCTTCCTCCAGGGCTCCAACGTGCAGACTCAGGATGCCTACAACCTGAAGGACGCCAAAACCTATAGCTACATGGACATCCCGAACTTCGTGAACATCATCACCAGCTACCAGTTACCGTTCGGCAAAGGTAAGCGGTACTTGGGTTCGGCCGGTCGCGCCATGGACCTGGTGATTGGCGGATGGAGGATCGCGACCACGCAGCAGTACCGCAGCGGCGGACTGATCGAAGTGCTTTCGGCGACCAACCAACTCTCCTCGACCATCTTCTCGCCGCTCCAGAAAGCCAACGCGACCGGGTACGCCATCAAGTCCGGCGTCTCCTCCGGCGACCTGGATCCTGATAACCCGAATATTCGCTGGTTCAGTTACGGCGCCAGTTCGCCGTATGCGAACGCCGCGGCATACACGCTGGGTACAGCTTCCATCTACAACACGAACTTCCGCAACCCCTGGTTCCGCCAGGAGAACATCTCGATCTCGAAGAGTTTCACGATCTGGGAATCGGTGCGCCTCAGCTACCGCGCGGATGCGTTCAACATCTTCAACCGGACTTCGTTCGGTACAGTGAACGGCACCATCGGCAGCGACAAATTTGGCCTCCCAACTGCACCGCAGAACGGCCCGCGCGTGATCACGATGGGTCTCCGCCTGGAGTTCTGAACAGTAATTTGAAGCCGTAGAAATCCGGTGACGGACGGGACGTTTCCCCCGCCTCAGCGATGGGCTTGGCCGCGGTAATTGACGGCGAGGATCTGGATGTGGTCGAGCAGGGGCTGAAGGGACGCTTTCCTTCGATCAGTCAGCGCCGAAGGTTGGAAAGTGCTGCTGGTCGTCCAAGAGCTCCTTCGGCGGACGGCCGCCCTTAAGAGGCGCGAGACGCCGCCGGAGGACCTTCTCCAATTGCGTGACGAAGTCCGGCGCTCCGAGCGGGCGACCCGTATGCGTGCTTCGGCGGATGGCGTCGGCTTCCTCAAGAGCATTGGGTTGTTTCAGGTACTCTCGCCAACGGTCTGACGTCCACTCGCGGTTGAACGCCACCATCTCCAGCCACGGGTCGAGCGTCGCCACCCCGCAGTGGGAGGCCGCACTGGACCAGCGATACTCGACCGGATCTTCTACCATCCGCGCACGAACGGGGTTCAGCTCCGCGTAGCGCAGTGCCGACCAGAAGTGAGATGCGTCCAACGGACAGGAGTAATAACGTCCTTGCCAGACGTGGCCGGAAGCAGCATGCCGGGCGTTGAAGTAACTTGCGTACCTTCCGTGAGTGCTCTTGAGGGCGAGGGGGAGCGCCTCCGGCCGGCGCGGGATGACAATCAGGTGCACGTGGTTGGACATGAGACAGTAGCCAGCCAACGAGAGATGCTGAATCCGGCAATTCGTGCGGAGAAGATCGAGGTAGACCAGGCGGTCGGTGTCTGTTTCGAATACGAGTTGGCGCGCGTTGCCGCGCTGGGTGACGTGATACGGAGTGTCAGAGCAAAGAACACGAGCGAGCCGAGCCATGACAATAACAGTAGTTGTCCGTGGAGGCGAAGAATCTCAGGAAAACGTTCCGTCTGTCCCCGGTTTATGAGGTTTATGATGAGCCAGGAAGTCGCGATCGATGAGCTTGCGGCCGCGGAAACCTTCTTCCAGGCCATGCCAGTAGCCGATGCCCCTTTCGCCCAGTTGCCAGCAGAGGTACACTTCTTTGCCTTTGAACAGCGCGGGAAAATCGATCAGGCCGGCATCGAGATCCTTGACGACACATCCGTGGGACTGAATGGACTCGAGCGCTTCCTTGATGTGCACAGCACTGGAATCGCGGCGGTTCTTCAGCGCGGCTAGGCGCTGCAGGTCGATGCGCACACCACCCAACTGCACCACGCGCCGGGCGGTCTCCTGAATTTCCTCCGCGGCTTGCTTGTGGACCTCATGCAGCGCCTTGATACGGTTCAAGCTCTCGGTGATTTCAGTCAACAGGCCTTGGGCCTGGTCAACGGTGAAGTATCGTCGCATGGCCTAGCGTCACCCATTAGATGCTGTCCGCCACGCGGAGGATCTAGCTACGTCGTGCGTAACGGTGCGCGACGTACTCTTCCAGGATTCCGATGAACTCGGTCACGATGGCGTCACCGCGTAATGTCGTCATCAGCCGGCCGTCCACGTAAACCGGGGCGGCGGGCTCCTCGAAGGTGCCGGGCAGAGAGATGCCGATGTTGGCATGTTTGGATTCGCCGGGACCGTTTACTACACAGCCCATCACGGCCACGCGCAACTTTTCAACGCCCGGATACCGGGCGCGCCAAACGGGCATCTGTTCGCGCAGGTAACTCTGAATGCGCTCGGCCATCTCCTGGAAGAATGTGCTGGTGGTGCGGCCGCAGCCGGGGCAAGAGGTCACCTCGGGCGAGAAGGTGCGGAGCCCGAGCGCTTGAAGAATCTGCTGGCTGACGACAACTTCCTCGGTGCGGTCGCCGCCCGGGGGCGGTGTGAGGGAAGCTCGAATGGTGTCGCCGATGCCCTCCTGCAGCAGGATGGCAAGCGCCGCGGTGGTTCCAACGATGGCCTTGGACCCAAGCCCCGCTTCGGTAAGCCCCAGGTGCAGCGGATAGTCGCAGCGGGCGGCCATGCTGCGGTAGACCGAAATCAGATCTTGTACGCCGCTGACCTTTGCGCTCAAAACGATGCGGTCGTGTGGCAGCCCGTAGCGTTCGGCGGATTCGGCCGATTCGACGGCGCTGGCGACCATGGCCTCCATAAAGACCTCGCTGGGCGGCTTAGGCTGTGCGCTCGCCTGGTTCGCGTCCATCATGCGCGCCAGAAGCGCATGATCCAGCGAACCCCAATTCACGCCGATGCGCACGGGCTTCGCGTTCTCGACGGCGACCTCGATCATGGTGCGGAAGTTGTCGTCGTGCTTGCGGCCGATGTCGACGTTGCCGGGGTTGATGCGGTACTTGGCCAGAGCGCGAGCGCATTCCGGATACTTCTTCAGAAGCAAGTGCCCGTTGTAGTGAAAATCCCCGATGATGGGCACGCGGGCGCCGGACTTATCGAGCGCTTCAACGATGCGCGGAACCGCTTGGGCGGCATGATCGGTGTTGACAGTGACGCGCACCAACTCCGAGCCGGCACGCGCCAGCGCCATGGTTTGATCCACCGTCGCGGTCACGTCGGCCGTGTCCGTGTTCGTCATAGACTGCACGACGATGGGGTGATTCCCGCCGATTTTGACGCCGCCTACATCCACAACAACCGCCGCGCGGCGGCTACGAATCGCCATCCTGCCTCCTCAAACTTTCATTGTATCGTCGAGGGATGGTGCCGCCGGGGCAGCGCGGCGGCATTTGGTAGAATAAACGGTTCAGAGGAGATGGAGCGCGCAGCGAAACTATTCGGGAAGATGAAACTGCCGGCGGCGGTAGTGTCGCGCGAAGAGGTGATGTGCGCGGCATGGTCCGGAGCGGTGGGCAAGAAGATCGCCGCGCACACGCGCGCCGCGGCGGTAGCGGGATCGCGGCTCATCGTCGACGTCGAAGATGCGGTATGGCAAAAACAGTTGTACACGCTGAGCGGCCAGATCCTCACGCGATTAAATGCTGCGCTCGACGGGATCACCGTGACGGAACTGAGTTTCCGGTTGGCGGTGCCGCGCCGTCTCCCGCAGTTTGAGCATCACCTAGCAGCCAGCCAGGACGAGGCCGAGGGCATCACCGATCCCGTGCTGCGACGGCTGTACCGCAGTTCCCGCAAGAAGGCATTAGCGTGAAGATTTCCGAAAAAGAGGTCCGCTACGTGGCCGACCTGGCCAACCTGAAGCTCACCGATGAGGAAGTTCGCCGGATGGCGGTCGATCTGGACGGCATCTTGACGCACATGGACAAGCTGAACGAGCTTTCGACCGACGAGGTCGAGCCCATGGCGCAGGTGCTTTACGAAGCCGGCGAGACAGCGACGCTCGCCGGCGACAAGCCGCGCGCCTCGCTCGACAACGCAACGGCGATGGCCAACGCGCCGGAACACGGCGCCGGATACTACAAGGTTCCCCTGGTGATTGAAAAGTGAGCGCGCCGCGTATGGACATTCCCAGCCTTTCCATCGACAGCCTCCGCGAAGGCCTGCGTTCTCATAATTTCAGCGCCGTGGAACTCGCTACCGCGGCCCTGGGACACGCTGAAAAGGAGAATCCCGCCACCAACGCCTATCTTTCGTTCTGCCCGGAACGCGCGCTGGACGCGGCACGGCGCGTGGACGAGAAGATCGCCCGTGGTGAAGACCCGGGCCCTTTGGGCGGCGTGCCGGTGGCCGTGAAGGACGTCATCCTCACCAAGGGCGTGCGGACTACTTGCGGCTCGAAACTGCTGGCCAACTACATTCCGCCTTATGATGCGACAGCCGTTATCCGGTTGGAGCAAGCCGGCGGCGTCATCATCGGCAAGACCAATTGCGACGAGTTCGCCATGGGTAGTTCGAACGAGAATTCCGCGTTCGGCCCGGTGCGGAACCCGGTAGATACGGACCGTGTGCCGGGCGGGTCCAGCGGAGGCTCGGCGGCCGTGGTGGCGCAGGGAACGGCCGTGGTATCGCTGGGCTCCGATACGGGCGGCTCCATCCGCCAGCCGGCGTCATTCTGCGGTGTGGTGGGCGTGACGCCGACCTACGGGCGCGTCTCTCGTTACGGGCTCACGGCATTCGCCAGTTCACTCGATCACATCGGGCCGTTGGCGCGTAATGTAAGAGACTCCGCACGGCTGCTCGCGGTGATCGCCGGACGCGACGAGATGGATTCCACCTCGGCTTTCGCGCCGGTGCCGGATTACGAGACAGCCCTCGATGGAGACATCCGCGGGCTGCGAATCGGATTGCCGAAGGAGTACTTTCAGGGCCTGGCGAGCGAGACCGGCGATCTGATCGCGCGCGGCGTCAACGTACTGAAGAGCCTGGGCGCGGAAGTGCGTGAAATCAGCCTTCCGGCGACCGAATACGCGATCGCCTGCTACTACATCATCTGCACGGCGGAAGCCAGCTCCAACCTGGCGCGTTACGACGGAGTGCGATACACGTCCCGCGCGGACTCGGCCGAGTCGCTCACCGGCATGTACCGTTCCACGCGCGGCGAAGGCTTCGGCGCGGAGTGCAAGCGCCGCATCATGCTGGGCACCTACGTGCTCAGCGCAGGCTATTACGACGCGTACTACCTGAAGGCGCAGAAGGTGCGCGCGCTCATCGCCCGCGATTTCGAGAACGCCTTCGGGCACGTGGATGCCATCGTTGCGCCGGTGTCGCCCTTCCCTGCCTTCAAAATCGGCGAGAAGATCAACGATCCGCTCGCGATGTATCTTTCCGACATCTACACCATCACGGGCGATCTGGCCGGCATCCCTTGCATGAGCGTGCCGTGCGGCCGCACCGGAGCCGGGTTGCCCGTCGGTATGCAGATCCTTACGAAGCACTTCGCCGAAGCGACCATGTTCCGCGTGGCGCACGCGTTCGAGTCCGCACGCGATTTCTGAGCCGCCGCTGGCACGGCCGGCATTGATATACTCGCTCAGGAACCACAGCGAGGAACTCCACGTGACTCATAAAGAGCGCTTTCTTACTGCCATCAACCACCAGGAGCCCGATCGGGTTCCCATCTGCGTGTGGTACACGCCGGAAGCGGAGATGAAGATGCTGCGCCACCTCGGCGTGGACAGCACCCGCACGGAGACCTACAAGGCCGCCGGCGGCCCTCTACCCATCCTCATGGACCACGACTTCCTTATCTCGTGGGTCGGCCCCTGCACGGGCTACTATGCGCGGCCGGACCGCGAGTACACCGACGAGTGGGGCATCGGCTGGAAGTGGTTCGAGAATCCCACCGGCGCCTACACGGAGATGGTGCGCCACCCGCTGGCGGACATTAAAGACCCGGCCGAATTCGAGATGCCCGATTTCGAACGCGAGGACCGCTACCTGGGCGCGCGCATGCTCATGGACGAGTATGGCGAGGAATACGGCATCATGGCAGGCGTCGCCTGCACCCTGTTCGAACTGGCCTGGTATTTGCGCGGCATGGAGCAGGTTCTCATGGACATCGCGGCAGAGAAGGACTTCGCGCACGCCTATCTGGACAAACTCATGGGCTGGATCGCGACAGCCGGACGCAAGTTCGCGCACATGGGCGTCGACGTGATCTGGATTGGCGACGACGTCGGCATGCAGAACCGCATGCTGATCAGACCGGAAGTATTCCGGGAATTCCTCAAGCCGCGTTACGCCAAACTCTTTGCCGAGTGGAAGAGCATCAACCCGAACGTGAAGATCGCCTTCCACTCCGATGGCTACGTCTACCCGATCCTTTCGGATCTGGTCGAAATCGGCCTGGATATCCTGAACCCGATCCAGCCCAAGAGCATGAACCCGGCGCAGGTGAAAAAAGACTTCGGCGACAAGCTGACCCTGTGGGGCACGATCGACATTCAGGAAGTGATGCCGTTCGGCTCCGTTTCGGACGTCATCAATGAGGTGAAGACGCGCGTGAGAACCGCCGGAAAAGGCGGCGGGCTGATCCTCTCGCCGGCGCACAATATTCAAGCCGAAGTGCCTCTGGAAAACATTTTTGCGTTCTACAACGCAGCCAAAGAATTCGGCCGCTATCCCATCCGGGAGGACCTATAGGACATGATCCGCACCGCGCTTGCAGCCATTGTCGCGGCAATTTCCCTCGCCGCCGCCGAACCCGGCATCCTGACGCCCAAGGCCTCTCCGAAGCCTCGCATCAATGGGGCAAAAGTCTATGGGGCGCGTCCTGGCCATCCCTTCCTATACCGCGTTCCGGCGAGCGGCGAGCGGCCTATGAGCTTCTCGGCGAAGGGCCTGCCGGCAGGTCTCACGCTCGACGCACGCACCGGCATCATCACGGGTACCACGCCGGCGAAGGGTGAGTACACGATCAGGCTGCGCGCAAGTAACAAGAAAGGTAGCGCGCAGCGGGCCTTCAAAATCGTGGCGGGCGACACGCTCGCGCTCACGCCGCCCATGGGATACAGCACCTGGTATCACTGCTACACCAAGGTAAGCGACGAACTGGTCCGGGCCGAGGCCGATGCCATGGTTTCGAGCGGCCTGGCCGATCACGGGTATTCCTATGTGAATATCGATGACGGCTGGAACCGCTACCCCGCCTTCACGAGTCCCGAGTTCGGGCCGCCGGTGCGCGACCCCGATGGCAACCTCCGGCCCAACGCGAAATTCCCGGACATGAAGGCGTTGACCGATTACATCCACGCCAAGGGGCTGAAGGCCGGCATCTACATCGGTCCCGGCCCGCTGACCTGTGCAAAGTGCGAGGCGAGCTGGCAGCACGAGGAGCAGGACGCGCGGCAGTTCGCCCGCTGGGGTTTCGATTTTTTGAAGTACGACTGGTGCGCGTATAGCAAGGTTGCCAAGGACAAATCTCTTGCCGAGTTGAAGAAACCGTATCAACTCATGGGCGACATCCTCAAGCGGTTGGACCGCGACTTCGTCTACAACCTCTGCCAGTACGGCATGGGTGACGTCTGGCAGTGGGGCCGCGAGGTGGGTGGCAACTTCTGGCGCACTACGGGCGACGTGGGAATCCCCAAGAACGGCACTTTCTGGAACAGCATCGAGGCCATCGGCTTTTCGCAGGACGGCAAGGAGCAGTGGGCCGGGCCCGGCGGTTGGAACGATCCTGACAACATCAACATCGGTCAGATCATCTGGAACAAGAAGGTCGGGCCGACGCCGCTCACACCCAACGAACAGTACAGCTACGTGAGCCTCTGGAGCCTGCTGGCCGCGCCTCTGTTCTTCGGCGGCGACATGACCAGGTTTGACGATTTCACCCTGAGCCTGCTCACCAACGATGAAGTGATCGAGGTGAACCAGGACGTTCTCGGCAAGCAGGGCCGGCGCGTGTGGAAGGATGGGACGAGCGAAGTGTGGGCCAAGCCGCTGGAGGACGGCTCCCTGGCGGTGGGCCTGTTCAACCGCGGCGAGGCGGAAGCTCGCATCGTTGCGAACTGGACTGCGCTCGGCATCCAGGGCAAGCGCAAGGTTCGCGACTTGTGGCGGCAGCGGGATCTGGGCGCGTTCGACGGCAAGTTCGAAACTGCCGTGGGCCGGCACGGCGTGGTGCTTATTCGTGTTCGATAGCGACTGGGACGAAGGGGAGGACGAAGACCCCCTCCGCATCCCCATCACCGACGTTTTCGACCTGCACAGCGTCCCGCCGAGGGACGTGAAAGAAGTGGTGCGCGAGTACCTTCTGGAGGCTCACCGGCTGGGCTTCACCGCACTGCGCATCATTCACGGCCGCGGAATCGGTGTGCAACGCGAGATTGTACGCTCGGTCCTGACACAGTTGCCGTTCGTCGTTTGCTTTGGAGACGCCCCGGCGGAAGCGGGAGGGTGGGGAGCGACACTGGTTACTCTAGCGGCGCCAGAGCACCCGACGCCGAAGGAGTAAGCAACAAGGTGGAAGCGAACAAGCGGCTGAAAATGCTCTCGCGATCCGCAATCGTCACCCAGTGGACCGCCGCCGTCTCACCCGGATCGGCGAAGAAACCGACTCCGCCTCTCGCCAGGCGCGAATCGTTCCAGTGATCCACGAGTTGATCATTCACCAGTGTGGTGAAGGAACCGCCCCTCACGTTGACCCGAATGCGGTACGACTCCATCGGCTTCAGGTCGATCGGACTCGGAAGAAGACTGCGATCCTGTTCCACACCATTCAACACCACATAGTGCACGACACGGGTCCCGGATGCCTTCGTATCGCCCCGGTTCACCGCAAGCTTGGTCGCGTAATAATTGCGATCGTCGGTAGCGCGGAAAGCCCAACTAACCGCTTTCTGCTCGATTGAGGCCTGGAACTCCATCTGGTAGTCGGCCATCTCCAGGCTACGCTTCCACAGCCGGAGTCTTCCCGGACGGACAGTGCCGGTGGCATAACTCCACCCGGACGCCGCAAGGCTTCCACCATTCCAATCCCCCAGACCCTGAGTGAAATCTTCACGGTAACGATGGACCTTAAGGGACGGCAGCGTTCTCTCAACCGCGCTTTGGAGCCGGTCAGCCCCAGGCAGGTAACCTCGGGCCGGCGTCTCGATCGCTCCGGAAGGAGCCAGCCAAATGAGGACGAGCACCATCGCCGCAAACGGAATGGCGGCCAAACGCACGAAGTTGTTGGGGGGCTTCTTGGTAGCGTGCGCGAAGCCCGTCAATTCCACCGGCCAAGCTTCGTCGTCACCCCATAGTTGGGAGGCGTCGCGAAGAGCACGCGCCGAAAGAACACGCGCGTTCTTCCGGTGAGCGGTAGAGCAGTACTCGCGATCTCGTAACCGCCTCAGCCAGCCGATTTTCTTGTGACAGACCAAACAATACATCGCTCTCACCGCATGGTCCATCCTCATTGTAACCGGCTAATCGCCAACCGGAACGGTACTAGGATAACAAGGAACATGCGATCGGCGGGTTTACCCTCCCTGAACTAAGTGTTTTCCCTGATTTCCGGGCCAGCCTGCGTTCCGGCATGGCGACAAGCGACTGAACGCCGCCCCGTCTACCCGGAAATCGGCCGCCCCACCTTCCAAAAACGAGAGGTATAAGGTAGTTGACGTATTCGTCAACATTATGCGGGTTCAGGGGCGCTCATCACGCCGCGGACCTGCCGCGGAATGGGAACACCGCCTCGCGGACGGGGGTTCCAGCGATCTCGATGCGGTTCAGGTCCCGGGTACCGGCTCCCAGAGATTCGGCCAGCCGCAGGGTGCTGTCGCAGTTTTCGAAGGGAGCGGTGCCGCGGCCGGCTGTGGGATCGAAACCCATCAAGGCCATCCCGACGGCATCGGTGGAAACCACGTTTGTGCCTACGATTAGCAACTCCGGCTTCACGGGCTGGCAATCCCCGGACCAGGGGCCTTCCCCGCCCGCCATGGAATGGATACCGTCGATGATGGACAGATGCACGGGCCGCGCAGCGACCAAGTCCGCCACCGCACGCGGCACCCTGTAGCCCCCCTGGCGCGGGGATGAAGGGTCCTTCTCCGCCGGGGAGCACTTTGCTGGCTGGCGGTTACCGCTGTGAAGCAGGCCGCGCCCCCCTCGGGGTTCAGTACCGGCCTCGTCAACGGGAGCGTGATCCCCGTATATCGTGCAAGGCGTAATGCCGAAGCAGTTCTTCATGGCCAGCGTGATGCCGGTCGTCTTGTGCTCCTTCAGCTTCGCCAGCGAGACGAAGACGTCGCAATCCCTATACGAATGATTCAAATCATAGGCTGAGAACAATAGGCCGCCGTTGGGGACGGAGAAACGAGCATAGGCCTTGCCTGAGCCCAGGTTGCCGGTGTTCTCGAATTCGACTCGCGGGGCGGCCAAACGAATGGCATCCACATCCCAATTCGCCTGGAGCATGTACTCTTCGACGGGCTCTGAGGTCGACCAGGGGCTTTCCAGAAGCCTGATGCGCCGCGCACCGGCGCGCCCCATCAGGTGAACAACCGCGCCGACCACACTCGGATGCACCCACTGCGCCATGCCAGCGGCCAGGGTGCCCAGGCGATAATCCGGACTTCCTGTGAGGTTCAACTTGATGGCCACCGTTTTGCCGTTCACCAGACGGGCAAGACCGCCGACCTGGTCGAACATTTTCGCAATCAAAGGGACCAGCGTGGGGCCGTAGCCGGTGCACTTGGCCACTGAGACGACGGCGGAAGGCCCGGCCCGAAGCGCCGGAGCAAGACAGGAGCCGGCCGCGGACGCCGCCGCGGCCTGAAGCCAGACGCGTCGGGAGTACTGGTTCGGCATGGTCCCCCCTAAGCGAACAACTCAATTGCAGCATACATCGAAAACGGAGGCAGTGGCATCTCCAGCCACTCCGCCTCGGCTGACATCCCCAGCGCCGCAGGGCCGCTCGACCCCAGCGTCCACAGCCGCGCCTGCCGGTAGCGGTTCCTCACGGCGAGCGTAACGGGAGCCGCCGGCGTGCGAAGCGAGTAATTCAAGAGGTGCACCAGGGCCGTCGTGCCGCCAGCGCCGGCCGTCGCGTAAGTGTTGATCGAGCTGGCATTGAAAAGATGGAGATGGTCGCGGCGCCGGCTCATCAACATGTGAACGTCCCGTGCCGCGGTGTAAGGATCGTCCCAGTCCTGCTTGGCGACGGCGATGCGGCCCTGTCCCCAGCCGCGCACGTTGAACCCGGCATGGTTCTGTTCCTCGACGATGCCGGACGGGACAATTGAGGAAGCAGACGCCGGCAGAATAGAGAGCCCGCCAGAACGCGCGAATGCCGTAAACAGACCCAACACGTCTCGCGAAGGTGCCAGGCGGGCGGCGTAAAGCAGCGCGTTCAGCCCGTTTATATCAGCCTGCGAAACGTGCTGTCCGGTGAGGATACGGTAGCCGACCTGGCGGCGCGCGAGCAGGTTCAAGAACTCGGTTGCGATAAATTCGTTTTCCCCGGCGAAGTCCGAGACGACACCCAACGCGGCCTGCGGGCGCATCGTGGCCCAACCGGCATGGAGGTTGAAGAAACTCGCGGCGGCGGTCAGTTCACGCCACCTGGAAAGGCTGGCCGGGTCGCTCGCAGCCAGTCCCTGTCTCAGCGCGGAATCCAACGCGACAATCCAGGCGCCCCCATGCGCGGCGGCATCTGCCACGGCAAGGGCGTAAGCTGCCCCCGTCAGCGGCAATGCGGTCTTCTCGGGTAGTCCTCCATGCCGAACCCAGACCGGCCGGGTGGCATCTTTCGCGCGTGCCAGCCGGACGCGCCAGCCGTTCGTTTCGATCCAGGGCAACCCCGTGGGGCCGGAGGCGGCACCGTCTTTGCCGCCAGCGTCCACGCGCGGCCAGGTACAATCACTCAGCACGGTGGCGGGCGCATCCGCGATGGAGATGACGTGGAAGCCCGTCTGCCGGGCGGCTTCTACAGCAGTTGATGCCGGAGGCTGCGAAGCGGGATCGATTACCAGACAATTGAACGGAGTGCCGCGAAGCAACGCAAAATCCAAAGGCTTCTGCCACAGCAGCGGCACCAGCGAGCCAGAGGCATGCATAGATGACTTGTACCAAGCCTCGCACGGGTGATTCAACTGGGAGTACCACGTGCCGTGTAAAATGCCTGTGAAGTGTAGAATTCGTTTCGATCCTGACGACACAGTGCCGAATCTTCCGCCGTGGCGGCGGAATTCAAGCGCCAATGAAGACAACGTTCTATGTATTAGCGGGGGCCTTGTTGACCCTTTCGGGCGCCCTAGCGGCGGGGCGACTGCTGCTCAGCGCGCTGCGGGTCCGGCTGGCGCGCGAGGAGGAGCGGTTGTTTGCCTTCGTGGCGGGCGCGGCTTGCTGGAGCGCGGCTGCGTGGCTACTGGCGTGGCTCCACGTGGCCCGCAAAGGTGTATTCGTGACGCTGGCTTCAATCCTGATCGCCGCCGCATTCTTGGCCTGGCGCAAGCGAGGGCCGTGTGAATCGCTGCCACCTCTGAGCAGGAGAACGCGCTACGTGTGCGCGGCTTTGTTCGCTGGTTTTCTGTTGATGTACGTTGTGTACGCCGCTGCTCCTGAAACCAGCCTCACCGGTAACCATCTCGGACGGGTGGAGCAGATGCGGGAAGCCCGAGGCTTGCCGGCGCCGGTCGCCGGAATCGTGGAGCCGCGGCCAAGCGCCATCGAGTTCTTCTATCTGCCTGCGTTTCTGGTGGGGCGGCACGTCTCAGCCGCGTTGGCGCACTTGGGCTTCCTGGCCGCGCTGGCCCTGGGGCTGGCGAGTTACGGGCGGCGAAGCGGATGTGCAAACGCGGGAATGTTTGCCGGATTCGTGATCTTCTTGAGCCCGCTGGCGGCCGTCGATGCGACATCCGCACGTACCGAGGCGGCCTTAGCCTGCACATTGTTCTTCTGCTATTACGCGCTCGAATTGTGGCGTAACACGGGACAACGGCGGATGGTCGTGGTTGCCGGCGCGCTGCTGGCTTTTGCCCTGACCATTGGGACCTCATCCGCCAGTGTCGAGCCGATCCAGCGGGCAGCGAGACCGGAGTATCTGATGGGCAGGGCCATTGAACTGACCACGATGGGCGCAACCGGGCAAAGCTTCTTCGGACCTGTTTTTCTGCTGGCGCCGTTGGGATTGCTCGCTCTGCGTAAGCCCACGGGCAGGCGGGCCTTGGCCGGAGCGGCATTCGCGGCGCTGTGGCTCGTCGGCGCAGCGCATCCCGAAGCGGCGCTGCCCCTGGCGGTGTTCGTTGCCCTTGCCATGGGAATTGCACTGATGGATTCACCGGGCATGATTCCCTTGCTGGTTGCTGCCCATGCCGTAATGTCGCTCCCGCAGGTGACCACTGTCTACTCCTGGCCGGACACGTGGCGGCTGCGCGAATGGCCGCTGAAAGCGGCCCTGCATCGCGTGAGCGAAGACGCATACCTCATGCCGCGGATGTATCCTGCCTTCGGCTGGGCGCGCACAATCGACGAAGTGGCCGGGAAAGGCGGACTAGTTTTCGCCCTGGCGGAGCCGGCGCGAGCTTACTGCTCGGCGAGAGTCATTGTCGCCGGAGAGTCGGGGGGCGGGCGCGCTGTGCGGGCGATGCTGGAAGCGGCCGTGCGGCCATCGCCGCCTGGCGACGTGCGCCGAGCCGCGATATCCGTGCTTAAGAAGCGTGGTTTTGGATGGCTGTTCGTCCCGGATGCCGGCCCTTGTGCCAAGGACCTGCGGGCGAACCCGGCGGTCTGGGGTATCACACCGATGCGGGAGGCGCATGACGCGATCGTTTATCGTCTGGACTAGGCTGGCGCAGGCGCTCGCGCTCGCCATCCTCGCGCTGAATGTGTACCGCGCCGCGACCTGTTCCATCACCATCGACGAAGCATTCACCTTCAACCGGTTCGTGGGCGTCCCTTACACTCAAACGCTGAGGGACTTCGATGCCAACCATCACGTTCTCTACGCGCTGTTGGCAAGAGTATCAGTGGGCGCATTCGGCGTCTCCGCTTTCACGCTACGGCTACCGTCACTTCTGGGCGGGGCGCTGTACTTGTGGGTGGCACTGGCGCTCTCGCGCATGCTCTTCGGATGTCGACCCATGCTGGTGGCCGCCGTGGGTTTGCTCGGCTTGAATCCGCTAGTCTTGGACCAAATGTCGCTGGCGCGTGGTTACGGCGCGGGATTGGCTTGCTGGCTCCTGGCGCTCTACCTCGTGGCCGGTTGGCCGCCTTCTCCCCAGCCACGACAACTGCGCGCTGCGGCTCTCGCGTTGGCCGCGTCAGTGGGGTTCAACCTGATTTTCGTCGTACCGGGTCTGGCGCTGGCGGCATGGTGCGCAATCGAGACGGGCCGGGAGGAAGGCGCGTGGAACAACCTGCTGAACCACATGCTCTTACCCGGCGTAGTGGGAACGTTCCTGATCCTCGCGTTGCCGCTTGCGCACGCCGAGAGCCATTACTTTTACCTCGGCGAGAAGACACTGTGGAGGTCCGTGGGTTCGCTCAGTCACGCGTCGTTGTTGCAGGGAATGTATTGGTTCCCCCAGCGAATCAAGACATGGGACGCGTCGATATGGATCCTGGCAGACAGGTTGCCGTGGGCGGCGGCGGTTTTGTTTTTTTTGGGAATCCCAGCCGGCATCCACACCCTGCTGCGTACACGGAGGACCGAAACGGGCCGGTTGGGGACGGCGCTAATCGCCACAGGATGGATGGCTCTGCTGATGCTGGTGATCGGGAACAAGGCGGTACACGCGCTTTATCCGTTCGCCCGCACGGGTATTTATTGGATCCCGCTGCTTACGCTGCTCTCGCTGTGGCTCTGTAAACGATACGTCACGCACACTGTGGCGCGTGCCGCCGTGTCAGTGGCGGCGTGGGCATGGCTCGCCTTGTATCTGCTGCAGATACACCCGGCCTACTACCCACCGTTTCGCAGTGACGCCGGCACCAAGGACTTCGTGGAGGCCTTGCGCCGCATGGAGGACGGGTCGCGCAAGATCCGCCTGGGGACGAACTGGCAACTTGTGGAGGGATTCAACTTCTATCGTCACTGTTACGGCCTGAGCTGGATCGCGCGGGTGGAGAGAGATTCACTTGAGCAGCCGGCGGACTACTACGCGCTCCTACCCGGGGATTTGCCACTCATCGAGAAATTGAAGCTGAAGGTTCTCGCGCGAGACCCGCTTTCGGAAGCTGTCCTGGCTCGACCGGCAGCCGTTCAATCGAGCCCGTAGCTCGACGGGGCGAAGATTTCGCCGTACTTCTCGCGCATCTCGCCTAGCAAGGCCGACTCGTCCGCTGGCAGAGCCTCCAGTTCGCGCGAGATCCGATCGAGCCACTGCCTCTCTTTCTTCGAGGCAAGTGAGAGCTGTCCGGAGGCGACCGATTGCTCCAGGAGACGAACGGCAGCCTGCGCCACCGCCACCGTGCGCTGGTAGTCGCCCTCAACGGACACGATCACTTGCGCAAGGTCCCAGACGGCTTGTGGCGACAGCACCGCAGCCTGCGGGCTGAGCCATTGGTCGGAGGCGGTGAGCCAGTCGCGCAGAGTAAGCGCGCCGCCACTCCGCGTGGCTTCGTTCATCAGGCGGCAGTCGTAAGCCAGCAGTTCGGTGAACGCCTCCGGCGCATTGCCGCTCAGCAGGCGCACGTTTTGCACGCTCTCGTTGCTCCAGAGGTCGCACATGGCGGAGGCGATGTTGCCGAGAGGACTGAAGTGGGCGCAAGCGGCCGACTTACCTTCCATCGAAATGGGACAGCCGGTGATGGCCTTGATGATAGGCCCCTCATAAGCGCAGTCCTTGGAAGGGCCAACGGCGCCGGCCTCGAAGGCGGCCAAGCTGCGCACGGCGCTCATGGCACGATCCACGGCGGCCAGGACCTCGGGGAGCATGCGCTGATGCGCCAACTGCATGGCGGTGTTAGCGAAGCCGCAGGCGCTATCGCCTCCGGGGACCACACGCTCACTGGCGCGGCACAGAGCCGTAATCTCACCCCACAGCCAGCGCATGTCGCGCACGGCCAGCACACCGAGCGCGAACACCGACCCTCGTACATCGCCGTACATCAAGGCCTGATCGTGAACCTCCTTGCCGCCCACGGATTCAATAGAAACGATGTCGGCGCCGGCCTCTATGCAAAGCTGAAAGCTACGCCGCAGCCGCGCCCAGGCCTCTCCCCGGCGCAGCACTGGTGGCTTGGCCTGGTCGCGTATGTCGGTGGGAGTCACGCGCAGGGCGCCGCGCAGTCCGTGCTCTTCATGGGCGCGGCGCAAGTGGCCAGCCAGCAGCGCCGTAATCTCGGCGCCCCACTCGGGCTGATTGGTCATGGCGGGCAGCAGTTCGAATTCGAGCACGATACCCGGCACCTTCAACGCGACAGCGCGCCGCAGGATCTGGTGGGCCATCTCCTCGTATTGGCCGACAATCGTGCCCCACGTGCTTTGCGAAATCTCAATTGCCGGAAGAGTGAAGTTCACTTCCGGATAGACTTGCCCGTCGCCGATGACCAGGCTGTGTCCGCAGGCGACCGGTTTAGGTGACCAGCCGAAAACCAGGCTGTCCGGTGTAGACACGGCCAGACGCATATATCTTTGACTCGCCAAGGTACCCTCCGAGAGTAGCAGTAGAACGAGGATACCAAAACCGGAGCGAGCGTCACTTCATGCGGAAGTAAGGACGCAGAACGTCGAAAATCTCCGTCAATTCGCGCTGGTCCCACTCGTCCATGCCCATCTTGCGAGGACTGCGCATGACGGTGGTGGAGAACACGCCGCGCCGCTTCAGGATTTCCTTCTGCACCATGTAGCCGGTGTGTTGCTCGAGGACCGCCATCATGAGCATCTTCGCGAACAATTCGCGGGCTTCTTTCTTCTTCCCCGCCTGATACCAATCCCAGATCTGCGCCTGAATGTCCGCGAAACCCGCGCCGGGCATAGTGCCGTCGGAACCACGCGCCATCTCGTTCATGAAATTGCGCGCGCCGCCGCCGGTCGAAACCGTCAGCAGGCCCTTGGCCTCCTTGCGGTAACGCGTGACGAGCCATGGCACGGGAGAGTTTTCTTCCTTGACATAGCGCACGGTGGGCAGCTTCTTGGCGAGGCCGATGTTGAAATCGACGGTCATGGCCTCGTTGGAAACCTGGATAATGACAGGCAGCTTGGAGACTGAGGCGATAGCCGTGTAGTAGGCCTCGAGTTCACGGGTGTCCTTGGTGTCGTCCCGGCGGCCCAGGGCGATCAGCGCATCGGCGCCGAGCTTGACGGCATTCCGCGCAAACTCGACGGCCTTCTCGTTGGTCTTGCCATGCACGCCGATGGCCACCGGCACGCGGCCGCGAGCGGCTTGGATGATCGTTCCCGGATAGCGCATCCGCTCGTCGTGCGTGAGTTGATCGGTCTCGCCGGCCAGCGCCGGCCACACCATGCCGTGCACGCCGCAGCGGCAGAGAAAGTCCGATTCCCTGGCCAGCGATGCCTCGTCAATCGACTTGGCTGAGTCGCTCAGAAAAGGCGTCTGCATGATGATGAAGACGCCGCGGAACGGCTCGCGATGCCTTGCGGGAGCAGCGAATATGCGCGGGGCCGTCGCGGCGGCTGCGGCGATTAGGAGTTCGCGTCGAGAGAGTGTCATGAATGTAGTCTGCCTTATTAGTTAGTCGAGAAGCAGTACGGCCATTTTGCCGTCGGTTTCGAGTTTATCGCCAGTAGCGTTTTCGCTGCTGGCCGGAACCTTGGGGCGCTCCACCAGGGCTTGTCCGTTCACGAGACCGGTGAAGAGAAGATCGTTGACTACCTTGGTCCGCTCGTTGTCGATCTTTGAATCGATCTTGTGGATGAAGGTCCGGTCCTGCGCGGAGAAATCGATCCCGATATCGTGCGTTGCCGAACACACCCACACGTCCCGTCCCTGGAACTGGACGGGACGGTGGAAGATCCGCAGGTGGTGCCGCTTGGCGAAGGTGTCGTACTGCTTTTGGAACACCAAGTCGGGTTTCTGTCCATCCAGCAGAAGGACGGACATGGGCGCTTCCTTGTAGCCGCGGTCCTCGGCCACCGCGGCGACGGTCTCCATCTTGGAGTGCCCGCTCAGCGCCGCGGCGGTGGACCAGCCGGCGGCGGCGAAGGCGGCTTCCAGGTGCTCTTTCGAACCGATGTACATGATGTTGGTGATGTCGGAGGGCTTGGGAGGTTTCTCGGCCACGGTCTGGAACGGCTGCGCGTTCACGAGCGCGGCCAACTCCTCGGCCGGGGAGATTTCGCTTATTGCCGCCGGCCGTGCCGAACTCTTCCAAGAGAGCGCTTTGGTGAGCTTCAGCGACATCTCGACACCCGGCTCACAGAGGATTTCGGGGTCCGTCGTCTTGATGACCGTTTGCTTGGCCGCGCCCAGCAGGTCCGCCAGCTTGCCGAAACGGGCGCCGAGCTTCGAGATCGAATTATCGATTCGCGACGACAAGGTCTCCGACGCCAGGATGCCGACGATCTTGCCCTTATCGTCCACGGATTCGCGCGCGTTGTCCACGGCGGCGACAAGCGCGGCGAACTTGGTTTTGCCGCCGGAGCTATCTCGCAGTTCGTTAAACTCGATTTCCAGTTCGGCCCGTTCGCCAGTGTTGTCCGGATTCTTGAGGGATTTCACATGGCCGGTGACGGTAGTCCCCCTGGGGATCGCGACTTGTCCGCCATCGAGGACCGGTGCGATCACGACCGCGTTCACCGAATCCTGCACCTTGGAAATCTTGCTGCCGGCCTTGGTCTGAAGGCGGATTTCGATCTGTGTTCCGGCCGGCATCTCCGCAAGCGCGGCGGCACCGGCCAAGAGAAGAGACGTGACAAAACGTGCAACCATAGCGCCCGAGCCTCACTTTAGTACAGCACGTTTCCATACAAGGCTATAATCGGAGAGTGAAACTACGGCTTGCCTTGGCTTTCTTGGTGGCGTTGTGTTTCTGGGGATGCAGTCGGGGAGTGGAGACGAAAGAGGCCGTCCGGCAGGGCGTCGTCGATTACCTTTCCTCACGCAAGGACCTCAGCATAAGCTCGATGCAAATTGACATCCTATCGGTGGACTTCCGCGGCAATGAGGCCGAGGCCACCGTGTCCTTCCGGCCGAAGGGCGGCGGGGAAGGCATGCAGATACCTTACAAGCTGGAGCGCAAGGGAGACCGCTGGGTTGTAAAAGCGCGCACTGGTGCTGGGGGTGGCAACCCGCATGGAAGCATGCCGATGCCGGAGAGCGCTTCGGGAATGGGACTGCCGGCGGGACACCCGCCAATCTCCGGGAAAGCTCCGGCACAGACGAAGAAGTAGGGGGGACGCGGAGCCGGAAGCGGCCGCCGGATCGGCAGCAAGATGGCCAGATTCGATTGCGATGTGCTGGTAGTCGGGGCGGGACCGGCGGGTTCCGTGGCCGCGTACCGGCTAGCTGAAGCCGGATGCCGCGTGATCCTCATCGACGCCGGCAGTTTTCCTCGCGAGAAGGCTTGCGGCGGCGGTGTGCAGCAGCGGGCGCTCTCCCACATCCCCGTAGACGCCCGGAGACTGTTCAAATCCAGCCTGCGAAAGACCGACTTTTCCTTCGCCCTTGGGAACCGATTCAGCAAGGCGTCCAGGTTGCCGCTGGTCTATGGTGTTTTGCGCACGGAATTCGACGAGTTCTTGTTGCGCGCGGCGGCGGATATGGGCGTTGAAGTCCGCGAAGAGACTCGCCTTACGGGCGCCACATTGCAGGCGGGCGGCGCGTTTGCGGAGACGACGGCCGGGGATATCCGCGCGAGATACATTGTGGGCGCCGAGGGCGCGAACAGCGTTGTCAGCCGCCTGTTGAACAGCCGTGACAACTTCTTCTGGCAGGTGGCACTCTATTGCGAGATCCCCCTTCCACGGGCACTCGAGGGCACGATGTCGCAGGAGTCCATGCGCGTGGACCTTGGAACGTTGCCTGCCGGATACGCATGGTTGTTTCCGAAAGGCGAGACGGTGAACGCGGGCGTGGGCGGACCGCTGGCCATGGCCAGAAACCTCGGCTCGTATTTCCGCGCTTTCCTGCGCGCCGAGCGACTGCTGGGGAACTCCGCGGCGGCTCCCCGCATCTCGGGGCACCTGCTGCCGACCATGACCGAGCGCACCATGGTAGCCGCAACGTCGGCACTGTTGGTGGGAGACGCCGCGGGCCTGGTTGAGCCACTCACCGGTGAAGGTATTTCCCACGCGTGCGAGAGCGGCGAACTGGCGGCCCGCGCTATCTTGAAACACTTCGGCAAACCCGAACTCGCCGCGATATATGGCCGGATCGTACGCGACGGGATGGGAACGGAGTTACATTGGGGCCGCCGCCTGCTTTCCTTCACCATCGCTTTCCCGCGCCTGTTCTACCGGTTGTTGCACCGCAACGACGCGGCCTGGCGTTGTTTCTGCGACGTACTGGGCGGCCATCGCGATTTCGCCACGCTGTGGCGTGTTGTAGCGGGACGGGCAAGCCTGCTGGGTGGACCGTTGGACGCTTTCCTGCGCCACATGGAGCGGCGCCGCCTGCGTTCGCCCGGCGGTCTCCAACTGGACGCTATGCCACCCGGGTGAGCACCGTTTGCTAAAATCGGCTAACCGAACGCACTCCATGGAAACAACACCGAATCTCACTAAGAGCCGCGCTCTGCTTGAACGCGCAGAGCGGCGGATTCCCGGCGGCGTGAACTCGCCTGTGCGCGCTTTCCGGGGCGTGGGCGGTACGCCGCCCTTCATCGTGAGGGGCGAAGGTTCGCGGCTGTATGACGCGGACGGCAATTCGTACATCGACTATGTGGGGTCCTGGGGTCCGTTGATCCTGGGACACGCGCATCCCGAAGTCCTGAACGCCCTGCGCGAAACCATGGACTCCGGCACCAGTTTCGGCGCGCCCACCGAACGTGAAATCGAACTGGCCGAAGTGATCTCCGAAGCTGTGCCCTCCATCGAGATGGTGCGGCTGGTGAACTCAGGTACCGAAGCAACCATGAGCGCCTTGCGGCTGGCGCGCGGGTACACCGGCCGCCGGCTGACAGTGAAATTCGAGGGCTGTTACCACGGCCACGTCGATTCGCTTCTGGTCAAAGCCGGTTCGGGAATGGCCACCCTGGGCATCGCCGACACGGCGGGCGTTCCGGACGAATTCGCATCCACCACGCTCGCGCTGCCGTATAACTCCGTCATCGCCCTGGAGGAAGCCTTCGAGCGCCACGGCCGCGACATCGCGGCCGTGATCGTCGAGCCGGTCGTGGGCAATATGGGCTGCGTGCCGCCTGTAGCGGGATACCTGCAGGCGATGCGCGAGATCACGGCGCGATACGGCGCGCTGCTCATCTTCGACGAGGTCATGACCGGCTTCCGCGTGGCGCGCGGCGGTGCGCAGCAATTGTACGGCATCCGCCCGGACCTGACCACGCTCGGCAAAGTGATCGGGGGCGGGTTGCCGGTGGGCGCCTACGGCGGCCGCGCGGACATCATGTCGCGCATCGCGCCGCTGGGGCCGGTCTACCAGGCGGGCACGCTGTCGGGGAATCCGCTGGCCGTCGCCGCCGGGCTGGCTATGTTGCGGCATCTGAAGACGCATCCGGAAGTGTACGTACAACTCGAAGCGCGTGCCGCGAGGCTCACTGCGCGGCCGCCGGCCGGTGTCACCGTGAACCGCGTGGGTTCCATGTTCACGTTCTTCTTCACTGATGAGCCGGTCACGGACTGGGCCTCGGCGAAGAAGTGCGATACGGCCCGGTTTGCCCGCTTCTTCCACTGGATGCTCGGACAGGGTGTATACCTAGCCCCTTCGCAATTTGAATCCGCATTTCTGAGCGCCGCGCATACCGACGCCGACATCGACGCGACCATCGCCGCGGCACAGGCATTCCCCGGCTGATGAACGCGCGCGCGAACTCGCTATCATAGCTGCATGCGCGTCATATTCAGCGCTTGTTCGGCGCTGTTCATATTCATATCCACATTGCAAGGCGGTACCGCGGGCACTTTCGACTTGCTGGCGACGTATCGCGGGCTCGGATCGATGGTGGCCTCGGCCGTAGGGCCGGGTCCAACGGAGGGATCCCAACGCGTTTACCTCAGTTATCTCTATCTGGAGAAGACCATTGACGTCGTGGCGGTTGATCCGGCGACGGGAGAGTTCCAGGTCTTCACAAATCCCGCGCCTACTGAGTACGGCGCTCGTTGCATGACCGTAGGACCGGACGGCAAGATCTATCTCGGCACGCTACCTTATGCGCATTTCCTCGTGCTCGATCCTAAAGAAGGCACGCTAAAGGATCTGGGGCGGCCGAGCAGGACCGAGTCTTACATTTGGGATGTTGCCTTTGGGCCGGATGGCAGGCTCTACGGTGCTACCTATCCGCAGTCCAAACTGGTGCGCTACGACCCCGCCACCGGCGCTCTCGAGGACCTGGGCCGCATGGACTCCGTGCAACAGTATGCGCACTATGTGGCCGCCGGAGACGATGGATTCGTGTACGTCGGCATCGGCACCAGCAAGTCGAACATCGCCGCTTATCAGATCTCGACCGGCGAACGCCGCAGCATCCTGCCGGTGGAGTACCAGGGCGTCGAGCAAGCCTGGGTATACCGCGGCAAGGACGGCAAGGTTTATGGCCGTGCCGCGGGACGCTACTTCCGCTTGGAGGGCTGGAACGCGACGCCTATCAGTACAAGCGACGCCTCGCCGCAGGCGCTGCCGAATACGCTGGTGGATGGCGGCGTGGTGAGCGTGAGCGGGCGCACGATTCGCCTTACGTACTCATCCGGCACGATCATCCCTGTGAATTTTGCTTACAAGGGCAACGAACTCGCCGTGTTCCGCGTCGGCTTCGGCCCCGATGGAAAGCTCTACGGCAGTTCGGTGCTGCCGATCCACCTGCTGGTTTACAACTCCGGCAATGCCGCCATGGACGAATTGGGCGACCTGGGGGGCGGCGAGATCTACTCGTTCCTCTCGCGCGGCGATTCGCTGCTCATGGCGGCCTATTCGGGTTCGGCGCCTCTGATGAAATACAATCCGCTAAAGAGCTTCAAACCGGGACAAGGCACGGCGGACAATCCGCAGTTGGTGACGTTCTCGGGCGCCGATTCGAGTTGGCGTCCGCAGGCCATGATCAATGGCCCGGACGGCCGCGTGTTCATCGGCGCCGTTTCCGGCTACGGGCTCCTTGGCGGACCGATGACGATCTGGGATCCCGACAGCGGCACCGTCATTAGCTTTCCGCACATCGTGAGAGATCAGAGCGTGGTGTCGCTCGCGGCGTCCAACAATCTGATCGTGGGCGGCACCACTATCGGCGGAGGTGGCGGCAGTTTTCCGACCCAAAAGGACGCCAAGCTCTTTATATACGACCTGACCCAGAAGATGAAAACGGCGGAGGTAACGCCGCTCCCCGGCGCCGGGACCATCAATGACCTTGTCACCGCACCCAATGGCCTGGTGTACGGCCTGATCGGCAAGGCGATGTTCACCTTCGATCCGACATCCGCGCTTGTGAAGGACCTGCTGCCTTTCTCGATCACTGGCGCCGTATACAACAGCCTCGCGGTTGGTCCGGATGGGCTGCTTTGGGGCCTCTGTTCAAGCGGGGTGTTCACGATCGATCCGGCGACGAACACAGCCGTCCTGGTCGCCAAGGCGCCGGAGACGATCACCGCCGGTTTTGCCATGGATTCAAGGGGCATCTACTTCGCGTCGGTGTCGAAAGTCTACCGCTACAATTTTCAGGACCAGACCGCAACGCCACCGGTCAGTCGAACGAGGAAGCCCGTACCGCCGCCGGTGAGGAACAGCCGTTAGCGCAAATGTTCCGCCAGCCACCGGTAGGTTTGCTCACGCACCGGGACGGGGAAATCGTGGGGGCCTTCGCCTACCCGAAAAACGAGTTTGCCATCCGCGCCGAGCAGCCTGTACACGCTGCCTACTTGCGCTCCAGCGGCTTCAATCGCGCCGATATCAGGGAAGATCTCGTCCTGCCTCGCCGAGTAATTGAACAGTGGGCGCGGCGCCACCAGGGCCATCACCTCGTGCATGTCGAAGGGGACGATGCCCGCGCGTAGGTAAGCCTTGAGCCGCGGCAGATGCACAAACCAGCTTTCGCGCGCCCATGCCAGCGACTTCGCGGTCATCCCGAACGTGGACAGGCCGCAACTGGAAACCGCCGCAGCAATGCGCTCGTCGAAAGCGGCCAGGAAGAACGAGTTGTACGCGCCCAGCGAGTGGCCAATGACGCCGATGCGCCGGGCGTTCACAAAGTCGAGCGTCTCCAGGTAGTCGATGCCGCGCTGGTGATCCGAACACATTTTGCCCAGTGCGCTCCACTCCGGGTGCGCGCGATCGAAGACTTCCGTGACGTACGGCTTCGAACCGGGATAGACACGTTCTCCGGCGGTGATGGAATCGGGCGCCAGCACGACGAAACCCCGTTCGGCCAACTCGTGTCCGTAACGCACGTGCGGCGCGCCGCCGATGCCGACAGCCGAGTCCTTGCCTATGGCCTCCGTTTGGTGCAGGGCGAGCACCGCGGGCCAGGGCTTCGTACCGCGCTTCGGAATCAGGAGCCAGGCGGGGATGCGGTCGCCGTCCGCACTCAAGTAGCTCACCTTGCGGCGCGTGTAGCCGGGTGTGTCTTCCTCCGAAAGAGTGCGCGCATCGAGAGGAACCGCACGCGAGGGAAACTTGCCCATCACGTCGATCACCCTTTGCCGGATCTCATTGCGGCGGCGTTGCCACTGGGCCGGCGTCGTGATACGAAGCGGCCGCCAACCGTTCACGTCTTTCGGATCGCTGTCGAAACCGCCGAGCAGTTCAATCTGCCTGTCGATCATGATGCGCGCCGGACGAAACTTCTCGCCGGTTACGATCCGCGATTGCGAAAGATCCGCCGGATGAATGAGGATCTGCTCGCGGCCAACTTGCAGCAGAATATTGCCTCCCCCGGCGGGCCAGGCGCTCATCCGGACTCGCGTACGCTCCGCGGCGGAGTGCGTTTCCAACACCGTCAGGAACGTAGCTTCGGACGCATCGACGGAGACGGCAGCAGTGCGCCCGAACTTCTCCTCCCGGCCGTGCCGCTTCAGGCGCCAAGCGGAACCCGTGGGAAGAAGGGTGGTGGCGGTCATCGCCGATTCACCCACAATCGCACGGATGGCACCATCGCCCTCGATTTCGAACCGTCCCTTAGGCTGCGTTTGCAGCAGCCATTCGATGGAGCGGCGGCGGCCGTCGGTGCGAATCTGGTCCAGCACCATGTACAAACCGAGCGGGCGGACATGCAATACATGGCGGGTAAACTTCCGCAGGCCCGCGTAGGCGTTCGCCGCCTCACCCGTTGCGCCCGCCATGTTTGGTGAATTGAAGAAACCGCGCAACGCGCCGTCGGCTTTCTTCTGACCCTCCCCATCCACCAGGATGACGTTGTGTCCCAGGCTGCCGCGAGTGAAGACGTGTTCGAGGCGCGTTAATTCGCAGTCGCGGCCATCGGGATAGTGCATATCGAAACGCTGGTAGCCGGGATCCGAAGCGAGCACATCGCCTCGCGCGGCCACGATGAAGCTATTCTGATCCAGGTGGGAGTGTCCCACACTCGGTCCGCTGCGGAAGGCCAGCAGAGTGTCCGTCGGGTTCCACCCGGAACGCAGGGCTACCCACCCGATGCTCTTGAACTCCTTCGCGAGCGCCGTGGGCGGCTTGGCCGCACTGATCTCCGGTTGAACGGCGTAAGAATTCTGAAACCGCAACGCATAGAACAGCCAGCGCTGTATGGCTTCGAGGTACAAGGGATCTACATATTCGGCGCTCAATGCCTGCCGGAGGTAGTACTGCGCGCCGCCCGATAGTTCCATGCGCCGGAATATGCCGATCATGAGTGGCTGCGAGCCTTGCGGACCACCGCTATCGCCGAATCCGGCCAGCCAGTTCTTGCCCGGAATCGTGAAGTACAGCGGAAACTCGTGGGCGCGGCGGAAATACGGGTGAGCAAACAGATCCGCGCCGGTCTCGCGCTTCAAAGCAGAGAAGAACAGCGCCAGAGGTTCCATCGACGCTGCCCCATAGTAAAAACCTTCGACGAGCCCGCCGTCCGCGTTGCCGAATTCATCCAGGAACCGCCGGGATAACCGTACGGCAAGATCGAGGTGCTTGCCGGCTTCCGGATGCTCACCGCGCACGGCCAGGGCGCCGAGTCCGAGCGCGGCGCTCACCATCGCACAGCCGTTGGGCCAACGTTGCGGGCTAGACACGAACGAGTCCTCCGCACCGGCGCGCGATGCGATGGGGCGGAGTCCCTTCTCGGCAATCGCGTTTGAGATTGCCCGCCGGTCGGCCGCTTTCAGGTGCGGATAGAGATAGTCGTAGGCGATCGACATGCCGAAGGTGATGAGGTAGGTATCGAGGCACGGGTCCTTGCCGTTCGAGCAGGAATCGATGTCGGTCCAACGCTCCCATTGGGCTATGCCGAGCATCATCGTACGGGCGCGATCGAGAAGTCGCCGGTCGCCGGTCATCGCACAGCCATAGGCAAGGGCGTCGAGTTCCATGCGGAGTTCCGCGCTGAGCGCCGTCCAGTAAGGCCAGTTCGTGGCCGGGTGACGGGCAGGCATGGGCGCGGCAGGTAGGGGGATGGAGTAGTCGGGCCAAGACGCCGTGCGAGTCTTACTGAGGTAGGGTGCGGCGGCCTGAGCCGCTTCGGACACGCGCTGTGGATTCTTCCGCAGCGCGGCCAGTTGGGCCGCATCATAGACCAGACGTGGGTGGGTACCGGCGAAGCATGACGCGGCAGCCGCCACTATCAGCGCACCCGGCGCGAACTTACTTCGGAAGGATTTCGCGCACATAATGGATCATTTTGTCCCAGCGAGCCTTGGCGTACGGCTCGGCAATACGCCGGCCCTCGTAAGCCATTTCCACCAGTTGCGTCACGTCCTGGGGAGCCGCCCCAATGCGCACCGGCCCCACGCGCCGCGCAATTTCAAGCGCCAGCTGGCCCGCTTGTTCACCACCGTAAAGCGGCGCAACGCGCTTGGCGAGGAATTCAGCGTCGCTCATCTCCGGGTTATAGGTGAATTCGGAGAAGGCCAGGTAACTCAACTCGACATTGGGAAACTCTGGCGATTCCTCGCCATAGGTATCGAGGCCCTGGAATCCGTGCCGGTATGCCTTGCGCACCGCATCGCGGTACGCATCCACGAAGAAGCCCTTCTGGTTGCTCGTGTAGAACGCATTCCAGTGGATGTATCCGATGTAATTCATTCCGGGCGGCCGCAGGCCTTCCGGCCAGGGAGACTCGTAGAGACCCGGGGTCCATTCCCTGCCCCTTGCGGAGCGGCGCGAGCGCGTGGGCACCAGGTCCGTGAGCATGTTCGTGAGCGTCCATTGGCAGATGGCGTAATCCGGCGCAGCGCTCACATGGAGCGGCGGCTTGTCCTTCATCGCCGGCGTGTATCCGCCGTATGTGACATAGGACATCCAGGTATCGGGTGCCACATCGTGAATGGTCTTCATCACAAACGGGACGATGCGGGCGAGATCCTTGCTGAAGTCGGTTTCGTTGCCGCCCTGCCGTTTGCGGGCCTCGATGCACTCCGGGTTGTAGCAGGTGGAGTGTTCGGCGAATTCGACGTTCACGCCGCCGATCGGGAAGGTCTTATACAGCCAGCTAAAGCCTCTTTCCACCCATTCGCGATTCTCCAGCAGTTCGAGACAAAGCGTGCGCGGCTCGGGCTTGCCGTTCTTGTCGATGGAGCGCAGTCGCGGGTTCTGCTCGGCGCGCGTTTCGAGATTGAACTCGTGATTGCCCTCATGGTAGAAGCCGCCGTAGTGGCGGTCGATGCCGGCACCCGGGATGATCTTCACCCCCCGCTCGTTGGCGTAGCGGCACACTTCGAGCGCCGCCGGGATGCCTCCGTGGTTGTCGCGCAGGAAGCCCCAGAGGATGAGGCCGTTCAGCTTGTGCTCGCTCATGTAATCGATGACGAGCTTCATGTTGTTGACGAAGGCCTCGGGACGCTTGAACCACGCGCGGACACTGTCGCTCTTGGGAAGCTGGTGCATGGGGATGTAGACGTTGTCGTGATCCAGCAGGTCCCAGTTGGTCCGGTCATCCCAGTTCCAGAACCAGCGGTACTTCATCTTGGGAATCTCGGTGTAATCGAGCTTTTCAACTTCAACACCGCCGCTGGCCGGATGAAGATAGAAATTCTTGAAGTCGCTGGCGGCGTAAATGGCGCCGGTGCGGTCGCCTCCCGCGAGCACGACGACGGTTTTACCCGAACGGGTGCCGGAACGGATCAAATAACCTTCAGGCGGCAGCTTCGCGATGTCGCCTTTCCAGCCGAGGTCCGCGACCGCGCGCGCCAGCGCGGGATTCGATGAAAGCGTGCCCACGTAGATGACCACGCGGGCAGCGTCCGGAGAGGGATTTACGGCCCCGTACTTGCGCAACTCACCGGTGACGCGGCTTACGGCGTATTCGTCCCGCTCTCCGCCAACAACTGCCGCAAGCGACGTGCCGTTCTTTGCGATCGGAATCCCCGCAGCCTCGGCCGTAAGCCCGGCCAGCAGTATGAGTGCGAGTGCACGCATAGGAATCTCCTTATTGTTCCAACGCAACTTCCAAAATGGCTTTCACCTTGGGCACGTCCACGAGGCGGCTCAAATAGAAACTGATTACCTTGGGGTTGTAAGTACTGTAGCGGCGATACATCTGCTGCAACTCAGTGGCGCTCTGGTTGGCGATGTCCCAATCCTGTATGCGCAACTGGAACCGTGTAGGGCAGTGCTGCTTGAGCAGGCCGGGCGTCAGGTACTGATCGGCGCTGGGATCGTAGCAATCCACGCGCAGGTCCTTCAGGAACGGCAGATGGCCCACACGGAGTAGTTCGCTGTGCACGAACCGCTCGGTCGAATTCAGTTGTTCGAAGATCTGCTCCCAGTAAGGCACCACGAATTCACCAAACAGCTTGGGCGGGATGATGCCGGCGAAATCGTCCGGAAAGCCTTGCGGGAAGGCGCTCTCGACACCGGAGAAACGGCGCGTGATGGCGCGTGCGTAACCGAATGCGCTGGTCACGCTAAACTGCATCAATTTGTGGGTGCGCGACGGATCGTCGTAAGGCAGCGTGAAGAACGCCGGGCCCAGCAGCAGCGACGCCGTGGTCACCGGCCCTTCGAAAAGATGACCAATGAAAAGTGGAGCGCCGGGCCAACGCCGGACGAGTTCTTCGGCCAGTTTCAGCCGCTCCTGGATCAGGCTTGCCGCCAGGTAATCCTCCGGCTCGCACAAGTTATCAATGTCTACAGGCGAGGTGAGCAGTGTGGTGGGTTTGGGTTCGTACTCAGTGAACGTCACCTGCGTTCCGAGTGCAACGATGTGCGTGTAAGTAAACTCGGCCAGGCGCGGCAATGGGGCCGGGACGCCCAATTCCACGGCAAGCTCGCCGGCAAGCTGATAGCCCCGGATGATCGCATCTACGTCGAAGTGCAAATCTCGCTGAGGTACACCAGCCAGCTCAGCTATAACGGGGTCCGTGAAACCAAATTCAAATGCCTGTCGAGAACTCATGACTGTGATTTCCGATGGTTGCGAAGGAAGAGGACGCCGATGGCGAGCAGAAACACGCCAAACGCGGAATCGATGACGCGGGCGGTGAGGACGTTCGAGAGCAATCCAGCAGCCGTGAGCAGGATGCCCACGCCGAACGTGGAAGCGCCGATCACCGGCAGCGCGCCGCTCTTGCCCGAGGGGGGCACTTCACTTGCGGCGACTGGTCTGTCGAGCGCGACGAAGAACTCGTTGACCCTCGTTTCCGCTTCGGCCTTCCGGGACGTGAGCATGGTCCCGGCGACCATGCCGACGACGGTCATGGCCGCGTTTACCAACAAGGACGCGCCTTCAAAGTTGTAGAGCGCTTCCTGCGAGCCGCCGCCGGGCTGCGCGGGAAGCCACCATGTCTTCAGGGCGAGCATGAGAAAGCCCGTGAGCAGCCCGCAAAGGAACCCGCCGAACGCACCCTGCCAGTTCAGCTTGCGCACGGTGAGCCCGGCTAGAAGCGGCAGCAGCGTGGGCGCCATGAAGAGTCCGAGTACGGTCACCATGGTGTTGAACAGCGACTGCTGATGGCTCACTGCGATCCACAGACTGAGCAGGATGGTAAGCGCGCCCAGACCTAAAGTGATCCAGCGCCCCATCCAAAGCAGCCGCATTTCAGCCGCTTTGGGATTGATCAAGCGTTGATAGACGTCCTTGGTGAGCACACTGGCGATGGCGTTGTAGTCCGAGCTCACCACAGCCATAGTGGCCGAAAACATGGCCGCCACGATAATCCCGATCATGCCCACGGGAAGCAGTTTCAGCACCAGCAGGACGTAAACGTCCGCGGTGCGGTTCTGCGCCACCAGGTCCGGCAGGAAATGGCGGCCGATCACCGCGGGCAGAATCAGGAGCGGCGCGCCGAGGAAATTCAGGGCCGCGGCGCAGTAGGCCGCCTTGGAGGCTTCCTTTTCATTCCGCACCGAGTAGTACTTTTGCGCAAGAGCCCAACTGGCGTTGTAGCTGATCCCAATCAGCACGAAGAAGCCGGCGATGTAAATCCACGTGTAGGGTCCGTTGGTCAAATGGAACAGCTCCGGCGGCAGACTCGAAAAGGCCCGCGACATTCCTCCCGCTCCGGCGATGGCCAACGGGAGCAGCAAGAGCATGGCCAACCCCTTCATGATGAACTGCACGTAGTCCGTCACCACCAGCGCCCAAAGTCCCCCATAGAACGTGTAGACGACCATCACCACGCCGCAGAGAATGATGGACCAGTGCAGGCTCAGGCCCATCGACAGGGAAACGAACAGACCGGTGGCGAAGATCTTCAGCGCGTCGTCGAAGATCTTCATCGGAATCCCGGCCCATGCGAACAACTGCCGCACGAAAGCGTTGAAGCGCCGTTCCAGGAATTCCACCGGCGTGATGACGCGCGCACGGCGCCAGCGTCTCGCAAAGAACAGGCCACCGAGCATGCAGGCGAACGCCGAAGCCCAGAAGAGCGTCACCGCTACCCAGCCATAGGTGTAGCCGAGTTGCGCGTAAGCGACAAAGGCAAACGCGCTAAAGCTGGACATGTAATGCGAGATCCCCGCGAGCCACCACGGAATCTGATGGCCACCCGCAAAGTAATCCTTCGCGGCTACGATCTGGTTGCGGAAGTAGAGCCCGATCCACACGACGATGACAAAGTAGCCGATCACAACGACGTAATCGGGGAATGAAAGATGGACGGCTGTCATGTTCGGCTGGCTCGCTTTCGCGTGAACTTTGTAGCGTATCAGGTATGCTGTTGAGAATGCGACTGACGAGACGATGCTTCCAGATGGCCGCGCTCGGCATGCCGGCGGCGCGATTAGCTCCTTTGCTCGCGAGGGATGGATGGGTGCGTACGTCCAAGCTCAGAGCCGCGGCGGCGGCGCCGGGATTCGTCAAAGTCGGCCCCATGGCGACGAATCTCTGGCTGTTTAATGCGCTGAACGTTCCGGAGGAGGGCACCGGGAGCGTCTTCTATCTAACAACGTTCAACTCCGCCGGGCTCGGCCAGTTGATACGCCTGGACGCGGCAACAAACCGGGCCAAGTCCTGGACCATCCCGGTAGGGATCGGCTCGTGGGGTATTATTCAGGCCCGCGACGGCAACCTTTACCTGGGCAGTTACAATGGCGGCGCGCTGATGTGCTTCGACCCGCGCAAGGAGCGGTGGCTCGACGTTCCGCAGATGAGCGAGGAATACCGCAGAAAGGAATTCATCATCGCCTCGCTTGTCCAGGCTCCCAACAACGACATTTACTACGGAACCTATCCGGGCTGCCGCCTGGTCCGGTACGACACCGGCAAGGGCGTGCTGGAGGACGTCGGCTCGCCGGCTCCGGAGGAGAACTACCTCCGCGGTTTGGAGGTCACTCCGGCGGGCGTCATCCTGTGCGGCGTTGCAACGCAGAAGGCCCGCACGGTGGCGTATCTACCCCGGACGCGGACGTTCAAGACGCTCACGCCGGAAGAGTTCCAAAAGCCCGGCTTTTCGCCGCCCATGGTGACCGCGAACTACATTGTGGAGGTCACCGCCGGGAAGCTGATCACGTACAACGCGCGAACGCTCGAGCTCTCGCAAATCTACGACGCCTCAAACGGCGACAGCGGCTACATTCCTTACGAAGACGACCTGCTGCTCCACCAGCAAGGGCGCGAGGGGCTGTATCTGCTCGACGTACGCAACGGGAGGAAGCGCGAGTTTCGCCGCATGCCTCTGCCGACCGCCGTGGGACGCACCTATCTGACGAAAAACAAGGAAGCGCTCTACCTGCGCGTGCAGTCCTATACCGTAATCGGTCCGCGCACGACCAGCTACAACTGGAAGCGCATCCCGGTGGACGGCCTCGGACAGGGCATCTTCTGGTTGAACACTTTCCCGGACGGCCGCATTTTCGGGGGACCGGAATTGGGACAGACCATGTTCGCCTGGGATCCCAAGAAGGCGAAGCTGGATTCGTACGACCAGGTTATCGACTACAGCGGCGAGATTTACTACGCCATTCCCTACCGCGGCAAGCTGTACACGATTTCATATATCAAGGCGATATTAGCTGTTTATGATCCGGCACGTCCCTGGAACCAGGGCACCGCGAAGGATTCCAACCCGCGCACCATCCTACACATTCCGGACGTCCAGTACCGTCCGGTGGGCGGCATCCACCTGGGGCCCGGCGGCAAGATGTACGTGGGCACGCAGCCCAACTACGGAATGCTGGGCGGTGCACTGAGCGTCTTCGATCCCGAAACCGAACAGATCGAGGTCCACCGGAATATCATTCCCGACCAGCAGATCACGGCCGTGGCAGCGGACGTGAAGTGGGTCTATGCGGCGTCGAGTCCCGGCGGTGGCGGCGGGGCCAAGCCCAAGGGCACGTCGGGACACTTTTTCGTGTGGGATCCCGCGCTTAAGAAGATCGCCTATGACCTCGAACTCGAACCACGCCGCGGCATAAGCGCCATGGCCGCCGTCAACGGTTGCGTGTACTTTGCCTTGGGGCGCGCCTTCACCGAATACAACCATGCGACAGGTAAGATGCGTACCGTCGCCGAATTGGAAAAGCCTTCCCGTATTCCGAATCAAAGTCTGCGCGCCTGCCAGGACGGCACGCTTTGGGCAATCATCTCAAGGCAGTTGGCGCACATTTATCCTAAGGAGAACCGCATAGAGTTCCTGAAGGAAACCGAAGGACACGCCGATGGCGGCCTCACCATTGGCGTTGACGGCACAGTCTACTTCGGGGCAGGCACGGATATGTGGATCCACAGGCCCGCCAATCCCAGTCCGCTTGAAACGCTTTAGAGACACATGCACCTTAGCCCGCTCGACATCACCATCGTCATCTTCTATCTCGCCGCCATCGTGTCGATTGGCGTGGCCGTGAAGCGCCGCGCGTCGCGAGGCGTCGAATCCTACTTCCTAGGCAACCGGCGGCTCCCCTGGTGGGCGCTGGCGATGTCCGGATCGTCGTCGTATTTCGACATCACGGGCACCATGTGGATCGTGAGCCTATTCGTGGTGCTCGGCCTGCGCGGCATGTGGGTGCAGTGGATCTGGGGCTTCGTCATCTCGGTTTTCTTCGCCGCCTACATGGGGCGTTGGATTCGCCGCAGCGGCGTGATGACCGGATCGGAATGGATGGTGTTCCGCTTTGGCAACACGCCGGGCGGCAGCGCCGCGCGCCTGGCCTACACAATCTACGCGGTCCTTACAGTGACCGCGTTTCTGGCGTTCGCGGCAGTCGGCATGGGGAAGTTCATCACAGTGTTCGTGGACGTGAACCCGCAGTTGGGTGCGGCGGTGGTTGTGGCGCTTACGGGTGTGTACGTGATCCTGGGCGGCTTTCAGGGCATGATCCTGGTTGAAGTGCTCCAGACAGTGATCCTGTCGACCGGAGCGCTGCTGGTTGCCTGGCTCGGTTATTCGAATTTCGATGCGCAGCGCTTCGCGGCCGTAATACCTGCCGGTTGGTGGTCGCTCGCGCCGGTCTGGAAACTCGACTACGCGGCCGGGACAGACTACTACCTGTTCGGCGCATTGACGATGGTGTGGTTCACCAAGGGCTTCGTGTTGTGCTTGAGCGGGCCGGAGCAACTGTTCGACTTCCAACGCTTCCTGGCCGCGCAGAATGGCCGCGACGCGCAGAAACTGGGCGCGCTGTGGGGCGTGATTCACACGATTCGGTGGCCCATGGCCATGGGCATCGCCGTGCTTGCGCTCATGGGGGCGGGCGGCACGGAGTTTCGCCGCCTGCTCGCACAGGATCCCGAGCGCGCCTTGCCGCTAGTGCTCGCCAACTACCTGCCGCACGGGGTGGCGGGCCTGGCCGTCGCGGCGCTGCTCAGCGGATTCCTGGCCAGCTTCAGCAGTTGCGTGAACGCCGGCGCATCCTACCTTGTGAAGGACATCTACAAGCGCTACATGAACCCGGGTGCAAGCGATGCCCGCCTGTTGCGCGCCAGCTACATCGCTTCGACGCTGCTCGTGGTCGCCGGGCTGGGCATCTCATTCTTCGCGCGTTCCATCAACTTCCTGTTCGTCTGGATCATGGGCACGCTGGGTGCGGGCGTGCTGGTACCCAACGTGCTGCGCTGGTATTGGTGGCGGATCAATGGCTGGGGATATGCGTGCGGCTCTTTTGCCGGCATGGGACTCAGCCTGCTGCAGGTCCTGGTCGAAGCGATCTGGTTTCCAGCCGGAATCCCCCTTTATTGGAGCTTCCCGGTGATTGTCGCGCTGACAGGTCTGGTGACGGTTGTCGCGTCGCTCGCCACTGCACCAGTCGAGATGAGCACGCTCGCCGAATTCTCCACGAAGACCAGCGTGTGGGGCGCGTGGGGGCCCGTGCGGAAACACACGGGCGATGTGGCACGCGACTCGTCACCGTGGCGCGATCTGGTCAATTTGCTGCTCGGCGTTCCGTTCATGGCTTCGCTCTATCTGGGCGCGATCTACGTCATCCTGCACCACTGGAACGCGGTGAGTTGGTGTGCGGCCATCGTGACCGGGACCGCAGTCGCGCTCTATTTCGCCTGGTACCGCGGACTGCCGGACCGGTAGTTCCGTCAGGGCGCGAGCACGAACTTCTGCGGGCGCCAGTTGAGCACCTCTGCCGTGTAGACCGCGCCATCAGGGCCCACCGTGAGGTTGTGCACGTATGTGAACTGCCCGGGCAGCTTGCCCATGGTGCCGTACGCGCCAAGGATTCTGCCGTCCAGGCTGAGCCTGAGCACCCGGTTGTTATAACCGTCGCACATATAGAGCGTCTGGTCGGGGGCCATGGAGAGCCCCCACGGCGCGCCGACATGCGTCCATTGCTGGAGGAATTCTCCGTCCGCAGTGAAAACCTGCAAGCGGTAGTTCTCGCGGTCGGCCACGTACACGCGGCCCTGCCGGTCCACGGCCACCGAGTGCGGCGTGTCGAATTGGCCGGGCGCGGTGCCGTGGCTTCCCCACGTCTTGACGAACTGGCCGTCTTTATTGAACTTCACGATGCGCGAGTTACCGTAGCCGTCGCTCACGTAAATGTCGCCGGATGGGGAGAATGCGACGTCCGTGGGACGGTCGAACTTCAGGATGTCCTCATCGCGCGCGCCGCGCGGACCGATCCTGGCCGGGGTCACCGAGTCGCCGGGCTTGCGATGACGGCCCAGTACCATGTCCACGTGGCCTTGCGAATCGAACCGGAGGACGACATGGGCGTCGTCGTCCACAATCCAGAGATTGCCGGCCGGATCGAAGCGTGCCGCGTGCGCACGGCCGAACATCCCATCGCCGAAGGCCCGCACAAAAACACCCTTCGCATCGAACTCGATGATGGGATGCACGCCGCGGTGCACCACGTAGGCATGCTGGCGGGCATCGATGGCGACAGACGCCGTTTCGCCGAAACTCCACCCGGCGGGCATTCGAAACCAGCCGGGGACAACCTTCAGCGGAAGCACCGGCTGCGCACACAACGAAACGACCGAGAGCAGCAGCGGAACGCAAGTCGATATCAAGCGCATGAGAGCGATATTAGCATTGCGGGATCTTGGATCAAGCGCCCACAACGGCCAGCGGCAATTTCACCAACGACTGGAACTTCTGGATGCGCTTGAGCTGATGCCCTACGCCGAGGGCGCAGTGGTGCGTGGGGCCTTCCTGACACCAGCGATTGACAAACTCGGCCGGATCGAGCGCAAACCGCAGCCGTGAATTCGTATTGCCGATCTTGAGAATCGGGCCGGGCAGCGATTCGCCCTCGGCCGCCAGCATCTTGAGCGTGCCTTCGGCGGTTTGCGTCATTGCGAGCAACGTGATGGGCCCGGTCTTCACTTTGAACTCCACCGAAACGCCGTAGCCGCGCTTGCCGTGGTACAGACCCAGACCGCGCAGGATAGGTTTCTCATTGCTGATGGCGATGTGCCCGGGACCGTCGTGCCCCATGAGCACGAAGTTGTCGACAAAGTCCATGGCGTAAAACTCGGTGTAAGAGCCGCCGGCGCCGAAGCGATCCATGATCATCATGGCCAAGCAGGTTTTCAAGTCGCCTTCGCCACTGGCAGGGATGCCGCGCGCGGTGAGCAGCGAGTTGCCCATGATGAGGCCGGCACCCAAACGCTCGTATTCATTGCCATCCAAACCGCGGTAGTAGTAAGTGAGGCCGTCGAGGTCGAAGTCCGCAACCAGCCGGTCCAGGCCGGCGGCGACTTTAGCCGCCCACGTGAGATTCTCCTCGGTAACGCTATCGGCCAACTGGAAAACCTCGCGGCCGGTCTTCAATTTCTCGTCGATCTCGCTTGGCGTAACTGCGTTCACGCGCTTGGCCAGATCGCACATTTCGAGCACCTCGACGTGCGCCCCGGTCTGCGCGTGGACCATGGTGAAATCCGAGTACATGTCGAGCATGCCAGGATAGGTGTGCCCCAGGAAGCCCACCCTGCTGGTACGCAGTGCGCGGCGTACGCTCGCCGCGCGACACCAGTCTTCGATCTCGTTCCAGGCGCGTTCGTCGTCGCGCAAGGTGCCTGACACAACCCGGAAATCGACCCGCGACCGCGCGAACGCGTTCGAAATCTCCGGCACGCAACAGGTGGGACAATTGGCCAGCCATTCACCGGTATCGGCGGTCTCATAGTCGATGGCGGGCACCGGCTGAAGGTTCAGAACCAGCACCGGCACCTGGGTTCGCTGCACCATGGGAAGCACCTGCGAGGACGTCGCATAGGTGCCGACATAGCAGACCAGCAGGTCCACATCCTCGCCGCCGAAACGCTCACCCGCTTCGCGGGCCGCGGGCGCGGTATCGACTAGTCCGGCCGACACCACATTCACATTGAACCGGGCCAGGCGGTCCTCTACTTCCTTCTGATAGCCTTCCAGGCGCTGCTTGAGGCCTGGGAACTGGGGCCAGTAGGCGGCCAGGCCGATACCGAATACGCCGACGCGAGCCGGTGGAGTTGCTTTGCGAATCATCGTGTCACCTTTTCCAATTGTTGCTTAGTGCGCGGCCGGGTGTGCGCGCATCACGCGTACCGGTCCCAGAAGCCCACTCGCGGCGTCGCCGCGCGAAAAGCCGTCGATCCATTTTGTCTGGGCCGTGTTGGTCACGTCTATCTCGATCTGGTTCTCACCCGCGCGAACGAGCTTCGTGATGTGGAAAAGATACGGCGGGGCGATGCGCACTCCGGCGTTCTTGCCATTCACGCGCAGTTCCGCGATTTCGCCTACTTCGCCCAAGTCGAGCGCCACAGGAGCGGCGCCGGCCGTCAGACGCAATGTCTTGCGATAGGTTACCGTTCCGGCGAACTGATCGAGCCTTGCCCAGCGGCGCCAATCGTTCAGCTCACTCACTTGGCGAGCGGCTTGCCCGCGAGGCACAACCTCCCACCCGCCCGAAGCGCTTTCACCCGGCTGCCAGGCAATCGCATCCTCGACGGTGGGTAACGGTTCGCCGATGCGCACGGCGGCTATTTCATAAGGCTTCAGCGCTATGCGAAGGCTCAGTGACGAAGCGCTTCCGGTCTGTGGAAGCGACACGTAGGCATCCCGTACAGGGTCCCACAATGTCGCCCGGCCCGCCGAGCCAAGCACCGTGAGAGTTCCTTCCACCCGGATCGACAGAGAACGGTTGTGCAGGATTAGCCAAACACCCGACGGCCCCACGCGGCGCGAGATCATCAGCGAAGGGTTGGAAACTCGCATCGCAACCGGCGCTCCCGGCGCGACAACCGCGGCGACCTCCGGAAGTGATACCAACCGGGCATTGCGCGCCTGCTTGAGCGCCGCCACGGCCTCGCGAACCTGTTCGTCTCCCCGCGTGTCGACCGAGGCTTCCGGCCAGCGGTCCACAACGACTACCATTCCACCGGCGCGCGCAAATTCGCTCAAGCGCCTGATGGCAGCGGCCGGCACATACTTCACGTACGGCAGCACGACGGCCCGGAAGCGCTGCCCGTTGTAAGCCCACCGTCCGTCCTCGAACTTCCCTTCCCTGGCGAACACATCGTACGGGAGGACGGCCGTTGAGATCTGCTGCTCCTCGAGCACGCGCACTACCGGGTCGGCCGTCTGCGCCGGTCCCACCCAACTCGATTCGGCCGTGTAGAGCACCGCCGCGTCGTAGACGGGGTCGGTCGAGGCCAGCAATCGCTGCCAGCGCTTGAAGTAGGCGGCCCAGTCGGAGTAGTAACGAGCCTGCGGGTTACCGCTGGTCGCGTTGAAGTGCGGCGGGCAATCCGGATCGTTGAACTTCATGGTTACGGCGTGCGGCGAAAGAAAGCCGATGCCGTTCACGATGTGCCAGTCGCCGATCCATTTCACCATCCGCAACCCTTCGCCCCAACCGTTGGCGCCAAAGGCCTCCGAGAAGATCTCGCGCGACTTCTTCATGAGCGCGGCGCCGCGTGCCATTGACGGCAGACCGAATTGGAAGAACTCCTGATCCCACTGAGTGCGGGAGCCCACGCTCCAGGGATTGCCGCCGGCGTCCATGCCCGGCGTCACCTGGTAGCCGACGACGTCGATACCCGGTGCGTCCAGGTACTGCATCGCGCGGAACCAGTGCCCCGGACCGTAGCCCAACTGGTGATCGGCGTGATTGTCCTCCACCACGTGGCCGATCAAGCGCACACCGTGCGCGCGGCACCATTCCTGCTGCGGTTTGAAGAAGACCTCCGCGAAGGCTGTGGAGTAGACGTCCATCAGGTCGCTGCGCGCCTGCCGGCCGCGCGGACCAAGGTCGTACCACATCGAGGCCAGGAGCGGCTTTATGTCATAGCCCTTGCGGCGCTCGAAATACGCCGCCAGCCCCGGCGACCAGGGCATGGGCATGCCAGGTGTGCCGGGCAGGCTACTGTAGCTGGTGATGTTGCGAAATCCTGTCTCGTCGCTGAAGAAGCCTTTGATGGTGCGGCCGAAATCGTCCTTGAAATGATCCCACGTGGCTTCGTGCGTCAGGCGAATGAACTCGCTCACGGCGGCCGGGTTCATCACGTCGATCATGTTGTCCATGCGCCACCCAGCCTTGGGCGCGAGCGACTCCGCAGTTACCCAGCAGACACGCCACGAGCCGGCCGGGGCGCTCCAACTCGTCTTGCCGCTCAGGTCGACGAACTCACCCTTACGGAACGCGACGACCGAAACCAGCCGCTCCTCGCCGGCGGCCGCACCTGGGATCTTCGTGAGGTCTACCGTCGCGGGACCTTCCACGGTAGCCGTGCGGTCCAGAATGATGTGATTGGCACGTTCGGGATTCTTCTTCACGATCAGGCCGCCGGCGATGCCGCTGGGATACATCCACTCGTCGAAGATCCAGACTTCGAGCCCCAGCTTCTTGGCCTCGTCGACGGCCACGCGCAGATCGCTCCACCATTGCGGTCCGAGGTAGTCCGGGTGCGGCCGCGACTCCCAGACGAAGCCCGTGTTGCCGCCCTCGGCCACTTCGCGCACCACCTTGCGAATCGTCTCCGGCGGCTGACCTTGCGTCCATACCAGGGGAATGAGTCCCAAATTCGTTTGAGCGAAGAGCCCCGCGGCCGCAAGCAGCGACGCGGCCAGGATTCGAAAGTTGAGCATCACTCCGATTAGATCATGGCACTACACCTAACCGTTATCCCGCGGATCAGCCCCCCTATACGCGATTCCCGTGTTGCGTTATTCTTACGACAGAGCAATTTCGGGAGGTGCCCGCAGATGCATTTCCGTCGCCTTCTGTCAGCCTTTATTCTTCGCGGTGCCGTCCTGGTAATTCCCTTCTCCACGGCCAGTGCTGCAAACCTCACCCTTGTCCGCATCTCGCGCCTTGTGTGCCCGCTGGAAGACTCTCAGCTCGGGGTCCCCTTGGTGAATCTGGGGGCGGGCGCGGAGACAATTCCGGCGGGGGCTATCTTGTCTCTCACGTTTTCAGTGCCCGTCACCGGAATCTTCAATCTGCCCGTGGGCATGACAGCGACCTACGCGGGTAACACTGCTACCGTGACCCTGAACACAGCCGTGACGGTTCTCCCTAATGCGGCGCTTTGGTTCTCGTCCATCCGGCTGAAACTGGCGGGAATGGCTGGCGGGGTTCCGATATCGGTGGAATTCACCAGTAACCCATCGAGTGCGCTGACCTTCACCGGAGGAATCAGCACCACTGTCATTGCGCTCACCGATGCACAAGCTTGTCAGTTTCCGGTTGCGAACTCCTTCACCGCTGAGGAACTGACGGGGAGTTGTCCTACGGCCGCGGATGTGCAGGAGTTCAACACGGCGTTGAATATCACTTTTGAGTCCGATCCGACGAAAGGGACACTGGTCTGCCGCGCCAGTCAAGGCTCAGTCGATCTGACGCGATTGCAGGAGCGCACTTACCAGGCGCTGCGAATGATGCAATGGATGCCGCTGGATACCTCTCTCCCGTGGACTCCTAAATCTCTTTACGACTGGTTCGTCAGCGCTGTGCGTGGCATCCGGTTTCGCGGCGATATCACGTATAGTTTCTGCTGCGACCCCGCCGGAATCATCAACATCCAGACCGCCAACCTTGCGGTTGTCCAGTTCACAACGCCGGAATGGCTGGCAGCCCAGATGGTCCTCTTGATTCACGAAGCGCGACACAATGAGGGCTTGCCGCACACATGCGGTACGAACGATCTGAGCCTCCCTGAGTTAGGCTCCTGGGGTGTGCAGTATTACATGTTCGAGTGGATGGCGCTGCACAGCGGAAACTTCTTCGTCGCCAAGGCCCAGGCAGGTAGTACGCCGGTGCGGTATCGGGAATGGCTCTGGGGTGATGCTCTCCCGATGTTCGCCGGGGCGATTTGCGACCTTGGAAATGGCCTGGTCGTCGCTCCGCCGCGTGTCGATTTCGGAAGCCGGCCTCTCAATGTAAGCACGGCTCCGGTGGCGGTGGCCGCGACATGGACCAAGAATGCTCAGGCCGCGGTCTTCTCCGCAAGTCTGGGCGGAGCGAATCCGGACGACTTTTCGATTACCGGCAACACGTGTCTGGGAACAGTAATGCCCCCAAGTTGCACGGTGCAGGTCCGTTTTCAGCCGAGGGCAGCGGGCACACGGAACGCGCTGTTAAGCATCAGCCACTCTCTCCCAGGTTCGCCTCAGGCGGTCATACTCACTGGCACAGGCCGGGCGGCGCAGTCCTGCACTTTCAACGTTTCGTCGTCTCGACACAATTTCGACACCGGCGGGGGCCGCGCCAGCTTCAACGTCCTGTCTCAAACAGGATGCGAATGGACCGCGGCAAGCAGCGCGCGTTGGATCACGGTAACCTCCGGCCGGGCCGGGAGCGGCAACGGCACGGTTCGTTTCCACGTCACGGACAATACGTCGCTGGAACCGCGCCAGGGAACGATCACTGCCGCGGGTGAAACGATCACTGTTTTCCAGTCCCCCGTGGCGTCCGCACGCCCCCGCTTCTTTGCCGCTACCAGCACCAACGCGGCGAGTTTCGCGCCCGGATTCACGGCCGGCTCGCTGGGGACGATTTTCGGCTCGGCGTTGACGCGAGGCTTGAATGGAGTCGAAGTGGCCAGAACCATCCCCTGGCCAACGGAACTGGCCGGCACTTCGGTGCGATTCAACGGAATCGCCGCACACCTATCCGCGGTGGCAAATGTGGATGGTCAGGAGCAGATCAACCTGCAGGTACCCAGTGAACTAGCGGGCATGGACCCGGTCACGGTGGTAGTCAACAACAACGGCGTGGAGAGCGATCCGGTTGCGGGCAAAATGCTGCCAGCGCTCCCAGGCATCTTTACCATGGATGGTTTTACCGGAGCCATCTTGAGCATTCCGGACTACCGGCTGGTAAATGACGCCAACCCAACGAGCGCGGGACAGTACGTAGCTGTCTTTGCGACCGGGTTGGGAAAAGTCGATCCGGCTCCACCGGACGGGAGCGCAGCTCCCGGCGCCGAACCCTTCTCACGCACACTGTCGCAACCCATGGTAACTATCGGAGGGATCAACACCGAGGTATTGTTCTCGGGCCTGGCTCCAGGATTCGCTGGCCTCTTCCAGATCAATCTTCGCATTCCGCCAGGAGTTCGCGCGGGCAGGGCGCCTATCGTGGTCACCGTCAACGATATGAGTTCCAAACCGGCGTACATAGCGATCAGGTAGCATAGCCGGCCCGAGAGCCGGCGGGGATTGTTACCGGGCTCCTGCTGTACACTCGTATATTGAAAGCGTTGCTATGACGAACCACAGCCGCCGTACATTTCTTGAAAGCGCCTCCGGCGCGGCCGCAATCGGCACTTTTCTGAACCTGAATCCCAAGGCCATGGGTGCCAACGAAACGATTCGCGTGGCCTTGATCGGTGCGCGCAATCAGGGGAAAGGTGTCGCGTTGCGCCACATTAAAGCAGGCGCGAAGATCGCCACGCTCTGCGATATTGACGACGCGATCAACGCGAAGATATCGCCGCTCCTCCAGGAAGCGCAGGGCAGCGCTCCGCAGTATGTGAAAGACTACCGGCGTGTGCTAGACGACAAGAACATCGACGCGGTGATCATCTCGACGCCGGACCACTGGCACACGCACATGGCGCTGGCCGCCTGCCAGGCGGGGAAGGATGTTTACCTCGAAAAGCCCGTCTCACAGACCATGCGGGAAGGCCAACTCATTCGCGATGCCGCCCGCAAGTACAACCGCGTGATGCAGGTCGGCACCATGCGCCGGAGCGCAGATCACTTCCGTGCCGCCGCCGAATACGTCGGTTCGGGCAAACTCGGCAAGATCTGCCTGATCAAGGCCTGGATGTGCCAACTCCGCAAGAGCATCGGCACACCCGCCGACGGCGAACCACCGGCCGGCGTGGATTACGACATGTGGCTCGGACCTGCGCCCAAGCGCCGCTTCAACGAGAACCGCTTCCATTACAACTGGCGGTTCTTCTGGGACTACGGCAACACCGAACTTGGCAACCAGGGCGTCCACGTTCTCGATATCGCGTTGTGGGGAATCCAGAAACTTCGCGGTGATAAGAACTGCATGCCGACGCACGTTTCGGGACAGTCCGGCATTTACTGGCTCAAGGACGCCAAAGAAGTTCCCGACACGCAGGTGCTGACTTACGATTACGGCGACTTCGTGCTGAACTGGGAGCTGAGGAGTTTCGGCGGCCACCATCCGATGGAAGGTACCGCGGCCGGCACCGGCTTCTACGGCACCGATGCAACGTTGATTGTGGATGGCAGCGGCTGGAAGGTTTACGCGAGCGACGGCTCTGTGGCGGCATCGATGCAGAGCGCGCCTTTCCGGCACGAACAGGATTTCCTCGAGTGCATCAAGAGTCGCAAGCGCCCCCTCGCCGATATCGAAATCGGCCGGTTGAGCACTACTCTTTGCCACCTGGGCAACGTCGTTACGCGACTGAACCGCTCCGTGGTGTTCGATCCCGCCACCGAAACGTTCGGCAAAGACAAAGAGGCCAACGCGTTTCTGACCAAGACCTATCGCAGCACGTACCCGCTTCCTCGCGTGTAGAGGCGCTCAGCGGTAGAAGCGCAGGTTGTCAATCTCAAGCCAGGCCGCGGTTGTGGCCGGGCGCGCCAGTTCGAATTGCAGCATCAACAGATCCGTTGCCGTCCACGTTGCGGGATGTTTGGCTTTTGCGCGACGCAAAGCGGTGAACGGAATCCGCACTTTTTTCCAGCGCGCTCCGGCCTGAAACGGACTGGCGTAATAATCGAAGTCCCGCACGCCGCGCGTGGGCACCAGCAGACGGTACTCGCCTTCGCCGCGCGCCTCGAACTGGATGCCGCGGAAAGCGCTGGCATCCACCGGCTCAATACCGCCCTTGGCCAGTGGAAGCACTGCGCGTGCCCTGGGCGCATTGATGTCCGACATGCGAGCCGTCACTGTGTAGGCATGGTTGCGCGACTTACGCAACGTGCGCATGTAGAGCATCCTGGTGTGATCGTGCCCGGGATCGGTCGAGTTGATCCAGAGCGTGTCCAGGCGGCTGCGCCCGTTGGCGCTTTCGAAATCGTCGATCTCATTGGACGCTTTCACCGCCGGAATGGGCGTCATACCAGGCGTCGCGATGGCGCGCGCTAGAGCCTCGCGATCCACCTCGCGACCTCCCAGAAAGACGCGGCGTACGTTCATGATGTCTGAAATGCGCCGGTACGGGGCGCCTTCCACCAGCACGAGGTCGGCGAGTTTGCCGGCGGCGATGGTACCGCGTTCCTTATCCACACGAAGCGTGCGGGCGCTTGTGCCGGTAGCGGCAGTGAGAGCTTCGAGAGGCGTCAGCCCGCCCTCTACCAGCAGTTCCAGCTCGTGCAGCGTCGCCCATCCGTGATAGGTGCCCGTCATTCCGGAGTCCGTCCCGGCGCCGATGCTGACGCCGCCATCGCGCAGCGCGCTGATGTTGTGCATCAGGTGGCTCCAACGGATGGTGCGAGCAGCGGAAGCGCGTGGCGGCGCCGGCAAGGCGGTGATGGGTCCAACCACGGAAGCAAGAAGCGGCGCTTTGATATCCGCCGGCCGGGAATCGTAAACCGCCAGCGTGGGAACGTAAGTCATCCCGGCGCGCTTTGTCAGGTCCATCAGTTCCCGATCCGCATCCGCGTCGCCGACGCCGTGGCCCAGAATGTCCACGCCGGCCCGTGCGGCGATCTTCGCTCCTTTCAGCGTGACGGTGTGCGTGATCACCGGAAGATTCGCGCGATGCGCCTCGTCGACGATGGCGGCGAGCGTGCTCTCGCGCATGCTGGTCATGTCGTCGCCGAAACCGTAACGCCAGCCGTCGGTGAAGACTTTGATGACGTCCGGTTTGTAAGCCAGCGCGCGGCGGACGGCCGAGCGCCCCTCGCGCGGTGTGAGTACCTCCTGGGAGAAGAGGTCCCCACGGCCGCCTTCGCCGCCATGCCCTCCTGGTGTGGTGAGGCGAGCGGCAAGCGCAATGCGCGGAGCGGCGATCACTCCTTCGCGAATCAACCGGCGCATGGGTTCGAATGTTTCGACGTACGTGCCGACGTCAATCACCGACGTGACACCGCAGTACAGATATCCCTTCAGGTTCTTGCCCCAATCGCCGGCCAGGTCGTCGGTGGCCGAATAGGGCAAATGCGTGTGGAGGTCGAACAAGCCCGGTAGCAATGTCTGCCCTTCCGCGCGGATGACACGAGCGTCCGCCGGGATCGTGAGCGAGTTGCCCACGGCCGCGATTTTGTCACCTCGGATCAACACGTCGGCGCGCACGGGCGCGGAGCCGGTCCCATCTACGACAGTTGCGCCTATGATGGCGATAGTCGTCTGAGCGGCGGCAAGGCCGCAAAACAGGAAAAATAGTATTAGTCTCATGTTCTATTCCATCGCGTACGCACGGGAGTAACATTATCCGATATGAGCGCAAGCCACGTGGGGCGGATGAATCGCCGGGAGTTGTTCGGTGCGTTCGCGGGGACGATGGCGGCTGGTGCGGTTTCGCGCGGAGCGCCCGGAGCCAGACCCAACATTCTGATGATCTACGCCGACGATCTCGGTTGGGGCGACGTCGGGTTCAACGGGCGGAAAACTTGGACCACCCCGAACGTGGACGGCTTGGCGGCCGAAGGCACCGTCTTCCGCCGCTGGTACACCGCCATGCCGCTCTGCGCGCCCTCGCGCGCCTGTCTGCTCACGGGCAAGTACACCATCCACAATACCGTCACAACGAACGCCATAGATCTGCCGCCGGAACAGGTGACCATCGCCGAAGCGCTGAAGCCGGCAGGCTACACGACCACGCTCATCGGCAAGTGGCACCACGGCAACCGCACGGGAGGCGGGTTCACGCATCCGCTTGAGCAGGGCTTCGATACGACTTTTGGCTACCTGGACGCGCGCCATGCCTGGGAGCACTACCCGAAGTACCTCTACCGCGGACGCGAACAGGAACCGGTCACCGGTTACAGTCCGGACATCCTTTCGGAAGAAGCGTCGAAGTTCATCCGCGCGCGGCGTTCGAACCCTTTCTTCTTGTACCTTGCCTTCATAGAGCCGCACTTTCTCATCGAAGCGCCGGAAGAGGACGTGGCGTTGTATCGCGGCAAGTTCAAGGAGAAAGATCCATCCAAGCCGTACAACGCCACTTACGCCGCAATGATTCACCGCATGGACACGTGCATCGGCCGCGTGCTGAAGGCGCTCGACGAGACCGGACTTGCGCAGAACACTCTGGTAGTCTTCACCAGCGATAACGGCGCCACGTTTGAAGCCGGCAACCAGGGGACGGCGAATTATCACGACAGCAACGGTCCGTTCCGCGGCCAGAAACGTAGCCTGGAAGAAGGCGGCATCCGCATGCCTGCGGTGGTGCGCTGGCCGGGCCGCGTCCCGGCCGGACGCGTGTCGGAGGAAGTAGTGCACATGATCGACGTAATGCCCAGCTTCGCGGCAGCGGCAGGCGCGAACGTCGATCCGGTTTGGAAAGTGGACGGCGCAAACATGCTGGACGTCTGGATGGGCAAGGCTCCATCGCCGCAACGGACGTTGTTCTGGGAATGGCGCACGGAGGCCTGGAGCATGCTGGCCGCCATGCGCGGTGACTTCAAGCTTTTGCAGATGGGCCCCAACCGTTTCCTTTACGATGTCCGCAACGATCCGCAGGAGCGGCGCACTGTCGCCGCCGAGTATCCGCAAATCTACAAGGGACTTCAGGCAGACCTGAAGGTCTGGCTGGCAACCGAGGTGAAGTAGCGGCTCATTCCAGGCGGAACCGGATGTCGTCGAACGGAATGCCGTCCCCATCGGTGAGGCGGAGCGAATACAGCCACTTGCCTCGCAGGTTCATCGTGGTGACGGCCAGTCGTGTGACGCCCTTCGGAATGGTCACCGGAATGTGTTTCTCGAAAAGGAACTTTTCCTTATAGACCATGCCCTTGCCTTTGGGCGGATACTCGAGAGCGTCGACGAGGATCTTGCCACCCAGATACAGGCGTGCGCCGTCATCCCAGCCGAAGTGCAGGATAGCTTTCCTCTCCTCCGGAGAATGAATGTTAGTCACCAGGTGCGCCCCGGAGTCGTCCACATTGCTGAAGCCGAAGATGGTACGCGGTGACGTAATCCCGATGGGGTCGAGATTATCGTAGCGAAACCAGCGCACGCCGCCGTCGCGGCCGCGATGGATCTCATGTTCGCTCACGCGGCCAAGCGGTGCATCCATGCCGGCAAACGCTGGTTTTGTAAGCAGGTTGCTCATCTTGCCGAGAACCCACCAGCGGCCGGGAGTCCCGAATGCGTCGCAGAGCTGTTCGCTCGAGATCTCACCGCGGTCGTAACGCTGAATGGCAGCCACCAATTTTTGTAGCGGTGAGGTTGCTTCCAGCCGCGGATGCGAAGCGAGCATGTCGAGCCAGTCCCGCGCATCGATGTCCGGCAGCCGGAACTTCGGTTTCGTCAACTTGTACTTCTGCTCGACCTCCGGCGTGTATGCATACCACATGGGCGCGCCCGAGTACGACCAGATGTAGCGCTTGGCCGTCGAGCGCAGCACGGTCACCTGGCGGCGTAGCTCCTCCACCTCTTTCTTCCAGGGCTGCTCCGGATATGCACGGTCCGGCGTCTCGACCATGTGCGTGGGCCATACGCCCGGGGCCATGCTGCAGCGCCGGCGCCAATAATCCATCACCTTGCGGCCGGCCAGCAGCGCTGGCGCGGGATCCTCGAACCGCGTGGTGGCAAGCGAGGTCACATCATCACGCACGTAGTAGCTGAATTCTGTGCCCAGGTGGAAACCGCCCGGAGCGTCGCGCTCCGTCATCGTTTCCAGCATGCCGACCTGGTACTCAGTGGGGATCACGCGGTCGCGCAAACCGCCCGGCAATAAGATCACCACGGCTTCGGGAAATGTGTCGAGCAGGGCGTGCATCACCGCGCGGCCTTGTGCGTGCGCAGCCTTGGTGAGTTGCCCGGCCGTATAGTTTTCGTAACGGTAAATGGGGTTGTCGAGATCGTAGCGCGGGTAGGGATACTCGATGTCGATGCACACGCCGCGAAAGCCGAGCCGCCTGGCAGTCAAGCCGATAGCAGCGTATTGCTCGGCTTTGTGCTTGGTGTAATCGCTCGACAGGAGGCGTTCGGGAGTGGGCCACTCACCTTCCCCCGGATAGAGGATTGTCAGGAAGTTCTCGGTCGCTCCTGCCCTGCGGAGAGCGGCGAGATTCCTTCGAGCTTCATCCATCCACGCTTGCGCCTCGGGTTTGGCGCCATTGACGCCCACGAAGCGCTTCGCGGCATCCTCCCAACTGCCGCCGTTGAAGAAGAAGCCGTCGTAGCTCTTTTTAATTTCGGCGGCATGATCGGTTAGGTAAGCATTGGGCGCTGTCGAGAAGCAGATGGTCTTGGGATCGGCTGCAATCAGCGACATGCTCCCGAAGAGAGCGGCGGTCACAAGGCGCATCGCAATATTATGCCCGATCAACGTGTCCCCACGCGGGAGATGGCGCGCACCAGCCGGCGGTACGGGACGTCTTCGCGCGTGTCAAAGCAGAGCCATTCCCCCTGGCGCCAACTTGCGTAATACCAGCGCGCAAGCAGCCCCAAGTGGTCCTCCTTTTCGGTCAGCGTCCCGGCGGGCGCGGGGAGAGCCGCGACCAGCTCCCGCAGCCGCGAATCCAACGAAACGGAGCTGCCGCTCTCAACGCGCACTTCGAAGCGCCGCGGCGGCTGCCAGTAGCCATCAAGCATGAACCACAATTCGACGGACGCTGGATCGATCGATCGGGTCACGGCAGCTCCGCTCACATTCGCGGCCGGGCGAGCCAGTTCGTCGCGGAGTTTCAGCACCTGTTGGATTTTTTCGAATCTCTTGTGCTGGCGCGCTGCCTCCTCGAAATCCAGTTCCTCGCTCGCCCGCTCGCGCGCCGCGGCGATGGTGTCCGCTAGAGAACGGCCGCCTGTCGAAAGGAACTCGACCACCCGCTCGACCTCGCTCGCGTATTCTCCGGTTGAGACAACTTCCTGGCAGGGCCGCAGGCACATACCCATCTCGCCGTAGATGCAGCCAGGATGGTCCGGGGAAGGCACCAGGTCTTCCAGACAGCGTCGTATCTGGAACAAGTCGAGGAACTGATTCTGGAATTCCTCGGCGGCGGCGTGCGTGCGAAAAGGACCGTAATAGAACGACACGCCGCGGCTCAGGTGTCGCGAGATGTGCGTGCGCGGGAACGGATTCGAACGAATCAGTTTGAGAAGAGCGGGCGGACGTAGCTTCAGCAGTGACCTGTACTGATCCGGAAAATGCTTACGCGTAAGAGCGTACAGGATGAGCGTGCTCTCCAACCACGAGGCGGTCGGCCACCAATCCAGCCTTATCGCGACTTCGCGCAGGCTCAATAGCCGCGAGGCGCGCGTGCGCGGTCCAAGCAGCCTCGCCAGCCTCCGGCGCAGCCGCTCGGTTCTCGCCAGGTACGGTGCTCCTTCGCGCAGTGAGACGAGGAAGACGGCCGCCTGATCGTCGATCGCGCTCCACCGCGCGTCGAACTCCGCGGGATCATCGAATACGATACTTAGCGGCTCACGTTCGATCAGCACTTTTTCAGATTGTAGCCGAGTGGGGTCCGGCGATTTGATACAACATCGAAATATGGAACGCCGGGAATTCCTGAAGACCGCAGCGCTCGCGGTTGCCCCACAGGGCGGCGAGCGACAGAGTTGCGACGTGTTCGTCTACGGGTCGACGCCGGGCGGCGTCGCAGCGGCCGTCGAAGCTGCGCGCCGCGGTTGCCGCGTAGTGATGGCGTGCCCTAAAGCCCGTCCGGGCGGGATGGCAGCCAGTGGACTCTCGACCACGGATGCTGTACGCCCGCACCTGTTCGGCGGGCTGGTGGCGGAGTTCATCGCCAAGGTATTCGCCGAATATCGCCGTCTGCTCAAGGATGATGGAGCGCAGCTCAAGCTGGTGCACGGTGGCTGGTACTACGAACCGTCGGTGGCGGAGTTGATCTTCCACCGGTTGATCGAAGGCGAGCAGGACCGCCTTCGGTGGCTCCCCGAATACTGGCTGGAGCGCGCAGTGGTCCAGGACCACCGTATCCGCGAGGTTCACCTCACCGGCCGCAAGGGCGCGGCACACACCATCACCGCGCGCACGTTCATCGACGGCACTTACGAAGGAGATTTAGCCGCCGCCGCAAAAGTCCCGTACCGCGTGGGGCGCGAGGGGCGCGAGGAGTACGGTGAACCGTTCGCCGGCATCCATTACATGAACTGGCGCACCGGCCGGCAGATCATGACGCCCGACACAGGGGAACCGTCGCTCGCCATTCAGGCGTTCTGCGCACGTTCGATCTTCACCGACGATCCCGCCCAGCGCGTGCCCGTCGAAAAGCCCGACACATACGAAGAACACCTGCAGGACTATCTGCCTTTGCGCGCCGATTTTTCGAGCGGGCGAGTGAAAAGCTGGGGATGGGGCACCCCGCTGCCACGCCGGAAGTACCAGGCCAACGGGAACATAGAGGCGCTCACCAGTCTGAACCTGCCCGGCGCGAGTTGGCCCTGGCCAGAAGCTGGCCGCCGCCATCGTGAGCGCCTGGAGAAGTTCCACGTCGACCACGCCGCGGGCCTTATGTATTTCCTCCAAAACGATCCCGGCGTTCCGGATCACATACGGAACAAGATGTCCATGATCGGACTGCACCGTCAGGAGTTCACGGACACCGGCCACTGGCCGTGGCAGATTTACGTGCGGCAGGGACGCCGCATCGAAGGGCGCGCCGTCGTCACCCAACATAACTTCACGGTGAACCCCAAGACCGGCCGCACACCGCGCGTCGACTCGCCCATCGCCATCGGAGAGCATTCCTTCGACGTGCACCCGTGCCACGACCGCCGCTACGCTGTGGACGGTTTCATGGAAGGCGTCTTGTGGTATCCGAAGAAAGCCTTCGGCCCCGCGCAACCGGGCCAGATCCCGTTCGGCGCGATGCTTCCCAAGAACGTGGACAATCTGCTTGCTCCCGTGCCGATGTCTTCCACGCACGTTGCCATGTCGGTGCTGCGCATGGAACCGGTGTGGATGACCACCGGGCAGATCGCGGGATTGGCCGCCGCGCGGGCGCAGGAGCAGAATCTGGACGTTGCCTCCATTGATCCGAACCCGCTGCCAGCCTTGCTGAAGATCCAGGTCGATCCGTACGCGTGAAGGTCGGACTCACAGTTTTGGGACCTTGACCGGCACCGTTACTGAAAGAGTCTCTGCACCGCCACTACCTACTTCCACAGGCACGCGCAGGCGCACCGGATCAACGAAGCACGCCGTCGAGGCGAGCGTGCAGTAGTAGGTAATCGAATCCACAATCAGTTCGCCAGAACCGGGCGCGGTGTTGAGCGCCACCTCGACCGGGAACTCCAGCTTTTTGGGAACCTCGGAGCGGAAGCTTATGAGTTTCGTGTCACTCGCGCTCCACTTCAGATACTGAGGCGCGTCGGCGGCGAACTTGTATCCTGCCGGAAGCGCGATCGACACCCTCAGTTTGGCGCGGCCGGCACGCAAGCGCTGCGAAGCAAGGACGATCTCGCGGCCATGGAAGCGCCTTTCGGTGGTGGGTGCGAGCTTCTCGATCCCTGCGAACTCAAGCAGGCTCACCTGCGCCGTGGGCCGGTCGATCACCCTCACCTGGTGGTTGTTGGTGTCCGCCACGTAGATTCTGTCGCCCAGCACCGCAAGTCCGCCGGGCTCGTTGAACGAGGCTGACCGCAGCGGGCCATCCGCCATCCCCGGCTTGCCGGTTCCGGCGTAAGCCGTGCTGGTGCCGCGGACAAGCTCCACGATCTTGATCTTGGAGTTGTAGGTATCCGCCACGTACAACAAACCGTCGTGATAGGCGACGCCCAGCGGGTGCTGAAGGCGGGCACGTCCACGGCCGCCGTCCCGGTCCCCGAACTCGAAAAGGTCTTCCCCAATGATGGTCGTGACCTTTCCGCCCGGATCGAGGTCCGCCATGCGGATGGAGCTTGACTCGCTGTCGGCGAAGTACAACTTGCGGCCATCCGTGGTGATGCCGCTAGGCTGCGCCAGGGCCGCTTTGAGCAGCGGACCGTCCACCCGCGCTTCCCTGCCCGAGCCGGCATAGGGGCGCGCATCCCAATTGGCCGTGTCCGCCATCCAAATCTGATGAAAGCCGGCCATGGCGATGTAAAGCTCGCCGGCGTGGTATGCAAGATCCCAGGGCGAACTGATGTCCACCGCGCGGCCGCGTCCCGCCACGTTGAAGCGAGTCGCCTGATGGCCCGTGCCGAGAACGGTTGAGACCTGGCGCGTCCTCAAGTTGGCAGCGCGGATGGCATGGTTCTCCGTGTCGGCAATGTAGAGCACGTCGCCCACCAGCACCGTACCTTGCGGTTGATTGAAGGAAGCCGCCTCGAAGGAACCGTCATCGAAGCCCTGCTCGCCGCTTCCAATCACGTCCTGAATGGCTCCGGACGGGGATGACAGCACGAGGCGGTGGTGGTTGGAATCCGTCACAAAGAGAAGCTGCCGCTCCGTGCCGGCCGAAACCTTGCCGGGATAACTCAGCAGCATCTCCGCGCGGCCTGCTTTCTCGAGCGCCAGGGCGAGCGGGCTTCGCTTCAGTTCGCGCCGGGCGTCGAAGTATGGAATCGCCTGCGCGAGCAGGTTGTCGAAAGGGGCGAAAATCCCTTCACCCGAAAACTTCGCGATGATCTTGCCCTTGGGGTTGATGAGCACCAGGGTCGGCCAACCGTTCGCCTCATAGCTGCGCCACACGTCGAAGTCGCGGTCGTTTGCCACGGGGTGCTGGAGACCATAGCGAAGAATGGCCTGGCGGATCTGCGCGGTGTCCTTCTCGTTGGTGAACTTCGCCGAATGCACGCCGATCACAACCAGTTCTTCCGGATATTTCGCCTCCAGCCGCTTGAGATCCGGAATGATGTGCATACAGTTGATGCAGCAGAAGGTCCAGAAGTCCAGCAGCACGAACTTGCCGCGAAAGTCCTTGAGGGAGAGTTTGCGATCGGTGTTGAGCCAATCGAGGGATGCCGGAAGATCCGGCGCGGTGATGGAGCCTTCGAGCGCCGGGACGTTCCTGTTTTCTGCCCGCCCTCCTCCGCAGGAGGCAGATGTCAACAGCATCGAAAAGATGAGCCCGGAACTGAACACTGGCCAGCGCGGCATGGTGAAGTAGTTGGTCTGTCCTGTCTGATTGGATGCGCGCCGCCCGCTTTCAGTTGCTTAACGGACGGTCTTGGGCGTTGCGCCCTCGCCACCCGGCCCGGGCGCCACCTCGATAGCTTGCACCATGGCCTCCCGGCTTCCAGTCCCCAGGAAGCGAATGTCGATGACGCCGTTGCGCGCCTGGATACCGTCGAAGACCAAGTCCACGGCACGCTGCGCGCCTCCGGCCGTGGCGAACACGTCGAAGCCCTCCACAACCCGCCGCCCGTTGATGAAGATGGTGATGCCGCGCTGACCTGCGCTGTCGCATTGTGTCTCGGCGAACTTCAGCCGCGCGTGATACGTGCCGGGTCCCACCGTCACGTTCACCGCGAAATCCTTCCAGTGCGCTCCGTAACGGTACAACTCCGGATCCGGCGTGTTCCTCACGTCTACGGTTTGGCGCATGGTCCACCACGTTTTCGCCACACTGTCCGTGAGAGCGCCGGTGAGCGCGACGAACTCCGTCGCGGGCCGCCACAGGTCGCCCGCGGAATCCTTGTAGTCGCTCCGCTCGGTGTAGCCGAAGATCATCCGCTGCGCGCCCGTGGGCCCGCCGCCTTCGCCGTATCCGGCGTCGCCGGTCGCATCGGAATACTGAACGGCGGTGACGGCGAACTCGTTGCCGTCTGAAGGTGAGCCTTTTGCGCGGCGCTGAACTAGCCGCAGCGTGTGAGGTCCGTTATCCAAGCCGTTGCGGTAATACACCACCTGCCGCTCCAGCGCGATGGGACTGTATAAACTCACCGGAACCAACTGTTTCATGTCGTCCAGGAAAACGTCCGCCGAGCCACCGCGCGGCCCCACGCTACCGATCAGGCGCACTTGGTTGCCGGTGAATCGTACCGTGGTCCCATCCCCCGACACGATCCGCTTCCAGGTGATCTCCTGCTGAGGATCGGTCCCACGCACCTCCACCTCGGTGGCGCCGTCGTGACGGACGGTTACGATGGTGTCTCCGTTGGCAAGCGAACGCACCGTATAAGCGCTGGCCGCCATCGGCTTCCCGTTCGCGGTAACCGAGGTGGGCGCAAACGCCAGTCGCAGGATGTCCACCGTAGCCGCCGGAGCATCGAACGTGGAATAGCGCACCACACCTTTACCGTAAGTTACGCGCTTGACCACAGCGGTCGACCGCACGATGTGGTTCTCACGGTTCGGCCCGAACACTTCCGGCAGCCAGCCGATGGTACGGATCACATGCTTCAACGCCATGGGGTGCGCGATCTTGAACCAGCTCCGGTTCACGTAAGCGCCGCCATCGATCAGATCGAAGCTCTGCCCGTTTGGCAATGGGTCGTAGGTGGTCAGAATCTGGGAGCGCCGCGCGATTTCGCGCGCCCACTCGCTATCGGCTTCGACTCCGTAACGCGCAAACACCGGCGCTAGTTCCATTGTGCCGTACCACAGCGACCGCTCACAGCAACCGGACGACTCCGGATAAGCCCATGCGCCGTGGAAAACGTCGCCCCGCGAGGCCGGGCTCACCGAAGTGTGGTTCAGGAACAACGAGAGCACGTTGCGCGCGTCCTGGCGCCAGTTGGGAAACGCGTCCTTGTTATCGAGCATGTAATTGACGACGTAGTCGGTGACGTTCTCGGCCTGCACGGGATCTTCCCAGTCCCAGTAGTTACGGCCCCACACGTCGTCGATGGTCCATTGGGGCAGCAGCACGTCCCGCAGGTACGCGCGGCCGTCGTCCCGCGCCTTGACGATTTCCGAGTTCGCGCCGGTATACCCCACCCGGATCAACTCGTCGAAGAACGCGAGCAGAAACACGACGCCGCCGGTCTGCTTCCCGCTCATGCCGTTGCCCGAGGCGTTGTTGGCGTAACGTCCCCAAGGGGCATGGCCCGGCGTGCGGTCGCGGTTGGCCGCCATCAGGTCGGCCCAGTGCTTGGCGGCGTCCAGCCAGCGCGTGTTGCCCGTCACCTGGTAGGCTCGCACCAGTTCGATCCCGAACTCGGCGACGATGTCGAGTTGCATCTTTCCCTGCCCTTTCGCCAGTTCATCGCTCGGTCCGAGCACGCAGTTCTTGTACGGGACTCCGAGCGTCGGTACGCTGATGAACATGCGGGGCCAGCCGTGACCGGAAGGCGTCTGGCAGGAACCGAGGACGTAATCGGCGAGCGCGTGGATGGGGGCAAGCCCGGCCGGATCGCCGGTGTAACGGTAATAGTCCAATAGGCTGGATATGATATAGGCGGCCCGTTGGCCCAGATCGCCGTTGTCCCAATTCCGGAGAGGCGGCACCGTGATGCGGCCTTCGTCGTCGATCCGCCATGTCCCGTTGTAGACGTACTCGGGCGCGGCCACCGCGGCCCCATCCCCTGAGACCCACGGATAGCGTTTCAGCGTTTCGGCGGCGATTCGCACGCGGTAATCAAGCTGCCCGTTCTGACCCTTGTACCAGGGAGCGATTACACCATGGCGATCGGTTTCCGGGGCATGGGCGAAATAGAAGCGCAGCGTCGTGGCTCCGAAGGCTGGGGCGGCCGGACCTGCCGTCCAGAGAAGAACTAACAAGACGGCCGAAATTGTAAACGGCTTCCAGTGCAGGAACGACTTGAGCCGGGCTTTCATCTGTCGTATGATGACAGAAATACCAAATGTTGGACGATACAGCGGAGGCAGACGTGTAACTGGGGACCTCCGTGTCCTGAACGGAAGGCCGGCGAAAGCGATTCACAGGTCTAGGCCGGAACAAAGCAATCAATCAAATTTCTCATTGTGAGAGGAAACTGGTAGCGGATGAGTATAAGCCAACTTGCAAGATCAATTAAGGAATCCGCCACCCTGAAGCTGAACGAAACCGCAGCAATCCTCAGGGATAAAGGCGAGCCAGTCATTCACCTTGGCGGCGGCGAGCCTAAGGGCAGAGCGCCGATCGACGCCATAACTACCGCGAGCTCGATGATGGTCACCGGCGAGGTGCGGTACTCCCCGGCCGACGGCATTCCTTCGCTCAAGAAGGCGATCATCCGGTATACCGAAGAGTGCTACAACCGCGTGGTCACCCCGGCGAATGTAATCGCTTCCAGCGGTGCCAAGCAGTCCATCATGGTGGCGCTGCAGACGCTGTTGGAGCCGAAAGACGAGGTCATTTTCGCGGCGCCTTATTGGGTCAGCTACCCGGAAATGGTCAAGCTGGCTGGCGGCGTCCCTGTGGTGGTCACACCCGAAGACGGCACCTTCCAACCTACGATCGAAGAATTCGCCGCCCTGGTAGGCTCCTACACCAAGGCGATCATCATCAACAGCCCCAACAATCCCAGCGGGGTGATGTATAAGAAGGACTTCATCGCCGAATTAGTGCAGTTCTGCGAGAAGAAGGGCATCTACCTGATCATGGACGACACCTACAACCGGTTGGTGTTCGACGGACAGGCGCCCATCAACTGCTACGAATTCGCGAAGGACTTCAGCGAGCACTCCAAGCTCATCGTCATCAACTGCGTCTCGAAAATGTACGCGATGACGGGATTCCGTATCGGCTGGACGGTGGCCGCCAAGGAGATCGTCCAGGCGATGACCAACATCCAGTCCCAGCAGACTTCCGGCCCGGCCACGCCTTCGCAATGGGCCGCCGTGGGCGCGCTCACCGGCGTGCAGAGTTCCATCGATGGACTGCGCATGACGCTCGAGAACGCCCGGAACGTCATGATCGCCCGGCTGAACATGATTCCGGGAGTGAAGGTCGTCAAACCAAATGGCACATTCTATTGCTTCCCGGACTTCTCGGCCTACGAGAAGGATTCCGCCAAGCTGTGCCAGATGCTGCTCGACAAGGTTCGCGTGGTTACGGTCCCCGGTAAGGAATTCGGCATGGACGGCCACCTGCGCCTGAGCTACTGCGGAAGCCTCAAGGAGATCAAGGAAGGCGTCGAGCGCATACAGTGGGCCATCGACCCCAATTCACCGAACGAACTCTACCTGGGTGACCGGAAGCTGGTGAGGGACTGGGCATGAACATTTACCTCGACATCAGCTCGCCGGCGGCTAAACTGGCGCTCGAAAACGCCAGCGATTACGGTCTGCACAACCACGGCCTCAATCGCATCCGCCGCGCATACTGGAACCTGACGAGCGCTGCTCTGTACGAGGAGGCCATCCACCGTTCCGAAGGCAACATCGGTCATCTCGGTCCGCTGGTTGTCAACACCGGCAAGCATCGGGGCCGCTCTGCTGCCGACAAGTTCATCGTGCAGGAAGGCGCCACCGAGAACAAGGTCTGGTGGGGCGAGTATAACCGGCCCTTCAGCCCGGAGAAGTTCAGCACCCTGCTGGCGCGCCTGACCGGCTATTTGCAAGGCCGCGACGTCTTCGTGCAGGATCTGTTCGCCGGAGCCGATCCGGAATACCAGTTGCCCGTACGGTTCATTACGGAGATGGCGTGGCACAGCCTTTTCGTGCGTAACATGCTGTTGAAGCCCAAGGGCCGCGACGGGATGAAGAAACACATCCCCGAGTTCACCATCATCGACGTGCCCAGCTTCCAGGCCAGCCCCGTGGTCGACAGCACCCGGAGCGAAACCTTCATCATCGCCAACTTCGCCGAGCGGTTAGCTATCATCGGTGGCAGTGCCTACGGCGGCGAAATGAAGAAGACCGTCTTCACGGTGCTCAACTTCCTGCTGCCGTTCGACGGCGTCATGCCTATGCACTGCTCGGCAAACGTAGGCGACGACGGTGACACTGCCCTCTTCTTCGGCTTGTCGGGTACTGGCAAAACCACGCTTTCCGCCGACCCGAGCCGGCGCCTCATCGGTGACGATGAGCACGGCTGGAGCGATAACGGGATCTTCAATTTCGAGGACGGCTGCTACGCCAAGGCCATCCGCCTGTCGCAGGAAGCCGAACCGCAGATTTACGCGACGACCCAACGCTTCGGAACCATCCTGGAAAACGTCGTGATGGACCCCAGTTCGCGCTGCCTGGATCTGGACGACTGCATCCTCACCGAAAACACGCGCGCCTGCTATCCGCTTTCCTACATCGACAACTCGGTGCCGGAAAAGATGGCGGGGCATCCCAAGAACATCATCTTCCTGACCTGCGATGCCAGCGGCACCATGCCGCCTATCGCGCGGCTTAGTATCGACCAGGCGATTTACCACTTCATTTCCGGCTATACCAGCAAGCTCGCCGGCACCGAGATCGGCTTGGGTATCGAACCTGAAATCACTTTCTCCACTTGCTTCGGCGCACCCTTCATGGTGCACTACCCGCACGCTTACGCCTCTCTGCTCAAGAGCAAGATCCTCAAGTACGGGGTGAAGTGCTGGTTGGTCAACACCGGCTGGACCGGCGGTCCGTTCGGCGTCGGCAAGCGCATCAGCATCCGGCATACGCGAACCCTGCTCAACAATGTGCTGAGCGGAAAGTTGAACCAGGTGCAGTACCGCAAGGACCAGATTTTCGGTTTCGAGGTGCCGCTCTCGTGCGACGGCGTGCCTTCGGCGATTCTTGAACCGGCCAATACCTGGGGGAGCCCCGAGGAGTATTGGCGTAAGTACGACGCTTTGGCCGCGCGCTTCATCGAGAACTTTAAGTTATTCTCGGAAGGATGCGCACCCGAGATCCTCGAGGCCGGACCCCAGCGCCGCAAGTAATCACCCGCAGAAGTTTCGCCCAGGTGGCGGCATGGTATGGGCTCGCAGCCCATACCATGCACGCCGCGGGTTCTCCCCGAGAGTTCTTCTTCCGTCCCGAAGGCGCGTTTGCCGCCGACTTCATTCCCTTCTTCGCCAAAGGCAGGTTCTATCTCTACTACCTGCACGACTGGCGCGACACGAAAAATCACGGCGAAGGCACGCCGTGGTACCTGGTTTCCACCGAAGACTTCGTTCATTTCACCGAACACGGCGAGATGCTTGCCCGCGGCAGCACGCAGGATCAGGATCTCTACGTTTTCACCGGCAGCGCTGTGGAAGGCCTGGGCCGCTATCACATCTTCTACACCGGCCACAATCCGCACCTGCGCAAGGCCGGCAAGCCCGAAGAGGCCGTGATGCACGCGGTGAGCGACGATCTGCTCCACTGGACTAAGCAGCCGGGCGAAATGTTCTTCTCTCCCGGCAATAACTTCGAGCCGCACGACTGGCGAGATCCGTTCGTCTTCTGGAACCCGGAGGCCAAGGAATACTGGATGCTTACAGCCGCCCGGCTGAAGACAGGCCCCTCGCGCCGCCGCGGCTGTACTGCCCTATCCACGTCGAAAGACTTGGTCCACTGGACGGTTCGCGACCCGTTCTGGTCGCCCGGCCTCTACTTCACGCACGAATGTCCCGACCTGTTCAAAATGGGCGACTGGTGGTACTTGGTGTTCAGCGAGTTTTCCGAGCGTATGCAGACGCGGTACCGCATGTCGCGCAGTCTCAAGGGGCCCTGGCTCACGCCGGCGAACGATACTTTCGATGGCCGCGCCTATTACGCCGCCAAGACCGCCAGCGACAGCCGGCGCCGCTATCTTTTCGGCTGGCTCTCCACCCGCGACCAGAACAAGGACTACCGGAATTGGAACTGGGGCGGCAATCTCGTCGTACACGAACTCTGGCAGGCCACCGACGGCACACTGCGTGTGCGCGTGCCTCGGACCGTGGACGCGGCCTTCGGAAAGTCCGCCACAGGCCGCGCGCTGAAGCTCTCCGCGCCCGGTACATTCCGCGCCGAACCGTTCGGCAAAATGAACAGCCGGATGAAGATCGAGGTCAACATCAGCTACGAAGCCGGTACGCGAGGCTGCGGTGTGATGCTGCGAGCAAGCGACGACCTCGAAAAGGCCTACTACATCCGGATCGAGCCAAGGCATAACCGGATGGTATTCGACGCCTGGCCGCGTCCGGGCGACCAACCCTTCATGCAAGGTCTCGAACGCCCCTTGCGACTCGCGCCCGGCAAGCCGGTCAACCTGAAGATATTCGTGGACGGGACGGTGTGCGTCGTTTACGCGGACGGGGCGGTGGCCATGTCCACGAGGCTGTACAATCTCCCGGAGGGCAACTGGGGCGTCTTCGTGCAGGAAGGCGCGGCGGCGTTCAGCACGCCGGCCTGAAGCGGGGCGTCACAGGAACGCCATGGTTTTGATGCCCGAAATGTCGAAGCGTTTCCGGCATCGCATGTTCTTGCACATCACCTTGTCGTCCAGCAGCACCATGTAGCTGGCCGCCTTCTGGAACCGCGCGCGGTCGCGTTCATCGGCGCCCGGCGGCAGGCGGTCCTTCTTCTTCCGCAGCAGCCAGCGCAGCTGGTAGGTGTCCGAAGTCCGGCAATATGGACAGTTCAATGTAGCCGGCTTCGTAGATTGCGACTCGTTATAGTATGCTCGCTCGTCCATCAGTTCTCCGCATCCGGCCGCCTGAGATCGGTCCGGGAAAAATCATTGCCGGTGTAAAGCAACGGCATCCCCGCCACGTGTGCCATGGCATATGACATGCAATCGCCGAAATTGAGAGCTGCTTTGTGGCGTCCTTTGCCATATAGGGAGAAGGCGCCCATCGCGGCTTCGAAGTGTTCGCGGCCGAAGGAGATGACTTCGATGTCGCTCTCACGCACAAAGTCGTTCAATATGGGCCTGGCGTTGCGGCCTAACCGCGACGACAGGACAATCCCCGTCTCAACCAGGGTCGGGGCCCCGACGGCCACCGCGGGCTCCGCGCCGATCCGATCGAGCAGTTTCTCCCATCCCGGTTCCTGGAGCAGGATCGCAAGAATGGCCGATGAATCCAGGATCATGCTTTTTCCTCAGACCCCCTTCGGCCCATAACCAAGAATCCGCTCCTTTTCCCTCTTGGTCACGCGCTTGCCTCGAATACCGGCGGGAAGATCCGGCCAAACTGCGGTTTCGAGGAAACGAAGCATCCGCTCTCGTCGGGTGGTGCTGTTTCTCCGGACGGCAAGGCGTTGCTGGCGCTCATCAAGGGCTTTCCGGATGGCTTCCGTTTTGCTCTCCCGCGCCAGTTGCGCCACCTCCGCGGCCAGGCGTTCAACCGAGGCGTTCTTGATGTTCAGCGCCATTACACCATTATTATACCGTTCTTTACCTATAGCAATCCCGTCGCGCTCAGGATCAGCACCGCCACCAGGATCACAGCCAGCGCCGTCTTCATCCGGCTGTAGGTGGCCGGTTTGGCCGCCTTCCATTCGCCCGTCATCACGCCCATAATCGTGGATCCCAGGATCAGGATCGTCACATAGATAGCGTAACCGATAGACGTTCCGTAAGCGCCCATGAACGTCGCACCCGCTCCATAGCCCAGCGTTCCGGCCAGCCAGAGCACCGACATCGCTAGCGCCAGCATGGATTCGCGGCCGGCATCCGCACCGAAGCAGGAGAAGGTGCCGTTCTTGGCGAGCAGATAGACCGAATAGGCCAGGTTGGGGATCGAACCGCCCGCCAGCACCACCGCCCAGACGGCAAAGCTTGCGGCCAACGGCGTTGAACCGGTGCTGGTCAACCGGTTTGTCAACGTGTCGCTCAACGCGAAACCCAGGTTCAACGCGCTCCCGAGGACGCCCGTGAATACGCACAGCAGCAGGCCCAGCCTGTAATTCGACCGGCTCTCCGGATGCCCCGTTGGATTCGAATCCGCTTCGCGCTGGCGCGCGGCTCTCGTGTACAGGCGCAGGCCGACAATCAGTATCAGCGTGCTCACCAGCAGCGCGGCGCCGCGCACTCCAAAGAGCTGCTCAGGGTGAAATACTGCCATCGGAATGAAGCTGCCCAGCACCCCGCACAGGCCAATGACGATGGCGAACGACATCGCCATGCCGACCAGCGGAAAAGAGAGTCCGAAAGTCACTTGTGCGAAGCCCCAGACGAAGCCGAAGCCCGCCGCCGGCAGGAAGAAGCTCCACGGCGTCGTCGCATAGATCTCCCGCAAGTCCGGATTAAAGAAGCAGGCGACCGCCCAGGGCAGCACCCAGAACGTCAGGATGGAGAAGACCAGCCAGGTGTTTTCCCATTTCCATTTCTTTGCATACTTGAGCGGCAAGGGGAAAGCGGCGTTCAAAAAACCGCTCACCAACATCGCGATCAGACCAGCGCCGAAGTTATCCATGGTGTTTGAGGTCCAGACGCAATATGGTACACCACATAGGAGGAGAAACATTTGTGACGTCCAGAGAGCGAGTCGCTGCAGCCCTGCGGAAACAACCCGTGGACCGGGTCCCGATCTTCATGTGGTTCCATCCGGACACCGCTCGATTGCTGGCGAAACTGCTCGAGATACCGCCCTCATCTGTCGCCGAGGCCATGGGCAACGACGTCGCCCAAACCTGGGTCAACAACAACTACGCCATGGAGGGCATCGTCCACGATCACGACGGCCAAGGACACGTGGACCTCTGGGGCATCCACTGGGTGAAGCGCCATGTCTTCAACCAGATCGAGCATTTTCCGCTGGCCGCCGCCACGCGCGAACAGGTGCTCGAATACCGTTTCCCATACGATAAGCTCGAATTCCTGCTGGGGTTGATGAAGCCCGTGCTCGACAATCGCGGTGACTTCTTCGTCGGCTGCGACGTCTCGCCCTGTATTTTCGAGATGTACTGGCGGCTGCGCGGCATGGAGATGGCAATGCTGGACATGGCCGAGGACCGCGAACTCGCCGAGGAGATGTTCCGCCGCTGCGCTGATTTCTCCATCGCACTGGCCGAACCCGCTTGTGAAAAGATGAACTTAGACTGGCTCTGGCTCGGCGACGACGTAAGCGGGCAGATGTCCATGTTGATGAGCCCCAAATCCTGGCGCGAGCTAATCAAGCCGCAATTGGCGCGCGTCGCGCAGGTGGGCAGGGCGCACAACCTGCCGGTGGCCTACCATTGCTGCGGCGCGCTGCGCCCCATCATCGGCGATCTGATCGAGATCGGGATCGACGTCCTGAATCCCATCCAGTGCAATTGTCCCGGCATGGATCCTTTCGAGTTGAAGCGCGAATTCGGATCGAGGCTCGCCTTCATGGGTGGAGTGGACACGCAGGGCGTGCTGCCCTCGGGATCGGCTGACGACGTGCGGCGTGCTACAACCCGCCTCATCGAGGGGATGACCACCGACGGTGGCGGCTACATCCTGGCGGCCTCGCACACCATCCCGCCGGAGACACCCGCCGACAATATCTTTGCCATGTACGAAGTGGCGGGCATCGGCCGTGAGTCGATCTTCGATCGCGCCGCCGCCATCCGCCACCGGCTGGCTTAAAACCGTCGCTTAAACCGAATTTGATAGACTAGTCACTCGGCTATGACCAGCAAGGAAAGGCTGTGTGCAGCATTGGGGCATCGCCAACCGGACTGCGTGCCCATGGACTTCGGCGGAAGCGCCGTCACCGGCATGCATGTCAGCGTGGTGGCCGCGTTGCGCGATCACTATGGACTCGAAAGGCGCCTGGTCAAGGTGCATGAGCCTTATCAGATGCTGGGCTGGATCGACGAGGATCTCAAGCAGGCCGCCGGTATTGACGTTGAAGGCGTGGTAGGTCCGTCCACCATGTTCGGATTTGACGTGGGCAATTGGAAGCCCTGGCGCACCCCGCAGGGCCTGGAAGTCCTGGTGCCGGGCAACTTCAACATCACGCTGGACGCGAACGGCGACATCCTTATCTATCCGGAGGGCGACATGACAGCGCCCCCCAGCGGACGGATGCCGCACGATGGCTACTTCTTCGACACGATTGTCCGGCAGGAACCCATTGACGAGGACAAGCTCGATCCGGCGGACAACTTCGAAGAGTTCACACCCATTTCCGACGCCACCCTTGCGCACTTCCGGAACGCCGCCATGACCGCTGCCGCGACCGGCCGGGGCATTCTGGCCACCTTCGGCGGTACCGCCTTCGGCGACATTGCGCTGGTGCCGGCCCCCTTCCTGAAGCATCCGAAGGGCATCCGCGACGTGGCGGAGTGGTACATGAGCACCGCTTCGCGCCGCGAATACGTCCACGCCATCTTCGAGCACCAGTGCACGACGGCCCTGGCGAACCTGGCAAAGGTGAAGGACGCGGTCGGCGACGTGATCGACGCGGTCTTCATCTGTGGCACGGACTTCGGAACCCAGAAATCCACTTTCTGTTCGGACGCGGCCTTCAAGGATCTGTACTTCCCCTACTACAGGCGCGTGAACGATTGGATCCACGCCAACACGAACTGGAAGACCTTCAAACACTCCTGCGGCGCGGTCTCCCGGCTCATTCCCGCTTTTATCGAGAGTGGGTTTGATATTCTGAATCCAGTCCAGTGTTCAGCCGCCGGTATGGACGCCGCGCGGCTGAAAGCGGAATTCGGAGACCGTATCGCCTTTTGGGGCGGCGGCGTGGACACGCAGAAGATTCTTCCGTTCGGCACGCCGGAAGAGGTTCGCCGGCAGGTGCTCGAACGCTGTGAGGTTTTTTCGAAAGACGGCGGCTTCGTTTTCGACGCCATCCATAACGTACAGGCCCGCACGCCCGTCGAGAACGTAGTAGCCATGATAGAAGCAGTACACGAATTCAACGGGACGAAATAGAATACGAGAGAGGACTCCATGCCTGATTTGACTAAACTGCACGACGCAATTCTGAACGGCGACGCGAAAACTTCCGTGGCCGTCACCAAGGAAGCCCTGGCTGAGAACGTAGACCCGATGGACCTGGTGACCAAATACATGGTCCCGGCCATGGATGAAGTGGGCCGCCGCTTTGAGTGCGAAGAGTACTTCGTGCCGGAGCTACTGCTGGCCGCTCGCGCCATGAAAGGATCGCTCCAGTTGATCCGGCCGCTGCTGGTCGCGCGCGGCGACAAGCCCGTGGCTAAAGTAGTCATCGGCACGGTCAAGGGTGACCTGCATGACATCGGCAAGAACCTGGTATCGGCCATGCTCGAGGGCGGCGGATTCGAGATCATCGACCTCGGCAGCGACGTTTCGCCGGAGAAGTTCGTCGATGCGGTGAAGTCGAGCGGCGCCAACCTCGTTGCGCTTTCCGCCCTGCTCACGGTCACCATGCCGTCGATGAAGACCACCATCGAAGCGCTGAAGAACGCAGGGGTTCGCGAGCAGGTGAAGGTGATGGTAGGCGGAGCGCCCGTGACCAACCAGTACGCACAGGAGATCGGTGCTGACGGTTACGGCGAAAGCGCCAGCAGCGCTGTGCACCTGGCCCGCAAGCTGGCGGGGGCAGCGTAGTTAGAAATAGCCACATGATGTCCCTCCTCGAAAAGTTGTTATCATCCGGACCCGTTGTGACCGATGGCGCCTGGGGCACACAGCTCCAGGCGCGCGGTCTTGCCCCCGGCGAATGCCCGGACGCGTGGAACCTGACGCACCCCGATCTGGTCGAACAGGTGGCGCGCGCCTATGTGGAAGCTGGCAGCCAGGTGATCCTTTCGAATACTTTCGGCGCCAGCAGCCTTTCGCTCGCCCGCCACGGCCTCGATGCAAAGGCGGCGGAAATCAACCGCGCCGGCGCCGCCATTTCCAAACGTGCGGCCGCTGGCAAGGCGCTCGTATTTGCCTCCATTGGCCCGTCCGGCAAGATGCTTATGTCCGGCGAAGTGACCGAGGACGAACTGCACGCCTCGTTCGCACAGCAGGCGCAAGCCCTGAAGGAAGGTGGAGCAGACGCACTGGTCATTGAAACCATGGCGGACCTGACGGAAGCCAAGATCGCACTGGCGGCCGCCAAGACGTCGGGCCTGCCTGTAGTAGCCTGCGTGGTTTTCGACTCCGGTAAGAACAAGGACCGCACCATGATGGGCAACACGCCCGAACAGGCAGCCACGGAGTTGACCGAAGCGGGCGCGGATGTGGTCGGCGCGAACTGCGGCGTGGGTATCGCCGCTTACGTGCCGATCTGCAAACGTCTCAAAGCCAATACGGACAAGCCGGTCTGGATCAAGGCCAATGCCGGATTGCCCGAAGTGGTCGAAGGACGAACCACCTGGAAGACCACGCCGGAGGAGTTCGCCAGCTATGCGCCGGCGCTGGTCGAAGCAGGCGCCAGTTTCCTGGGCGGCTGCTGCGGCACCCGGCCGGAGTTCATCGCCGCCACTTTGAAAGCCCTCGGACGTTAATCATTCGTGCGATTGCAGCTCATCAGTTGCGAGATTGTGTTCCGCGAAATGTGCGCCGCGGTCGCACGGTCTCCTCATCAGATTGACATCAGCTTCCTGCCGAAAGGCCTGCACGACATCGGCGCCGGCCCCATGCGGGAGCGCTTGCAGGCCGCCGTCGATGCCGTGGACCCGGCGCGGTATGAGGCCGTGCTGCTCGGCTACGCTCTTTGCGGCATGGGCCTCGCGGGACTCGAAGCCCGCAAGCTTCCCATCGTGATCCCGCGTGCCCACGACTGCATCACGTTCTTCCTGGGCAGCAAGGAGCGCTATCTCGACTACTTCAACAACCACCCCGGCGTCTACTTCGAAACAACCGGATGGATGGAGCGTGGCGCCGGCATCGATCCTTCCGGACAGCTTCCCACGCAGCACCTTTCCGGTCTTGCGGCCACATACCAGGAACTGGTCGAGAAGTACGGCGAGGACAACGCCAAGTTCCTTTTCGAGGAGCTGGGCAACCTGACCCGCAACTACGGCCAGTTCACCTTCATCGAAATGGGCATCGAACCGGACGACCGTTTCGAGCGCAAGACCCGCGAGGAAGCGGAAAAGCGCGGCTGGAAGTACGAGAAGATTCTGGGCGACATGTCGCTGGTCCGCCGCCTCATAGACGGCGAATGGAACGAGGAGGACTTCCTGGTTCTCCAGCCGGGCCAGCGCGTGGCCGCGTCCAACAATGAGAGCATCATGAAAGCGGAGCCCATTCCATGACCTCGCGTGAACGCATTCTAGCCATGTTGGACGGCAAGCCCGTCGATCATCTTCCGCTGATGCCCATCACCATGATGTTCGCAGCGGATCAGATCGGCGTGAAGTACGGTCGCTACGCCGAGGACCACCGGCTGATGGCGGACGGTCAACTCGTCACCGCCGAACGCTTCGGAATCGATCACGTCTCGACTATCTCCGACCCCGCGCGCGAGGCCGCCGATCTCGGCGCTAAGGTTGAGTTCTTCGACGATCAGCCACCCGCCCTGGATGAGAATGGCGCTCTGCTGGCCGACAAGACCACGCTCGCGCGCCTGAAGGTCGCCGACCCCCTAGGTGGCGGCCGCATGCACGAGCGCGTGAAGGGCATCGCACTACTGAAGCAGAAAGCGGGCGCGGACAAGTTGGTCGAAGGCTGGGTGGAAGGGCCGTGTTCCGAGGCAGCCGACCTGCGGGGCATCAACACGCTGATGACGGACTTTTTCGACGATCCCGTCTTCGTGCGGGACCTGTTCGAGTTTGTCGTCCAAAACGGGTTGAGCTTCTGCAAAGCGCAGGTCGATGCAGGCGTGGACATCATCGGCATGGGCGACACCGCCGCATCCCTGGTGGGGCCGAGGATCTACCACGAGTTCGTCTGGCCTTACCAGAAGCGCATGGTGGACGGAATGCACGCGCTAGGCACGCGCGTCCGTCTCCACATTTGCGGCAACACGCGTAAGATCCTGGAGGGTATGGGGCGGTTAGGGACCGACCTGGTTGATCTGGACTGGCTCAGCCCGATGAGTGAAGGCCGCGAGAAGATGGGGCCGCGGCAGACGCTTCTGGGCAACATCGATCCGGTTCGCGTGCTGCGCAACACGAACGCTGAGGCGGTCACCGCCGCAATCGCCGGGTGTCATCGCCAGGCCGGGCCGCGCTACATCGTGGGAGCAGGCTGCGAGGTTGTCCGCGACACGCCCCCCGCCCATATGTACGCTCTCCGCGATTACGCGCGAAGCCACTAGCGTCCCGCCGCCGCGTGTTTCAGCACGTGTTTTGCCACGCCAATCGCGAAGCCCACCCCGCTATAGATCATGTAGACCAGGTGCACGGGCACTGCCCGCAAAGCGAACCACGAACCACGCTTTCGCGCCAGAAATGCGTAAAATCCGCGGTTCAGCCACAGTACCGCACCCAATAGCAACGCTGCCGGCAGTGCTCCGCCGAGCGCCGCCGCCGGAGGAATAGCGAAAACGCCCGCCACGCTCGCGCGGTCCGTCCAACCGGTGTTCAGGTCGTTCGGCATCCTCCGGTACTTGAGAATGACCTCGGTCCACGGGATGGCGCGCACGAAAATATCCGTCCGCAGCCAGTTCCCGAAGGTCCATCGCTTGAGGTGCTTCACCTGCAGCCCGGGATCGAGCGCGATCTTGCGCGCTGCGGCGTGCAGGCGATAACCGAATTCGATGTCCTCAATCGCCCACCGGGACTCGTCGAAACCGCCATGATCCAGGAAGACGGCGCGGCGAACGGCGCCGCAACCCGTCCAGAAGGTCGATGCGAGCCGGCAAGCCTGACGGTGAACGTAGCAGTGCTGCATGTTCCGGTACTGGGAGAGGAAGTCGGGGCTGGAGGGTTCATCATCGTAGGAACCGATGAGCGCATCCAAGTCCGGCTCCTCTTCGAAACGGTGGACGATTCCCGCCAGCGTGCCTTTATGAATCGCCACGTCGGCGTCCAGGAATACCAGCAGATCGCCGGAGGCGGCATCTGCACCAAGGTTGCGCGCGCGGGACGGCCCGCGACGCCCACCGGTTTCCAATACACGGACTCCCGCCCGTCGAGCCGCGTCAACTGACGCATCGGTGGATCCGTCGTCCACAACGATGCACTCATCCGGCATCCGCGTGGACTTGGCCAGTGCCTCCAGGCAGACGTCCAGTTCCTGAGCAGAGTTGTAAACCGGAATGATGACTGAGACTGAAATCCTCAATCTCAGATTTTATAACGGTCGTAGTCGAAGGGCTCGTTCGCCAGGTGGAACCGCGGTTCGCCATCCAACCGCAGGTAGTAGCTCTTGAGCGGCGTGCGTTCGAAATCCGTAAGCTTGCGGGAAATCGCCTTCTCGTTCACCCACTCGAAAATCGGCACATCCCATGGATTGAAGGTGTCGCTCAAACCGCGTTCCTTGGCGATGCGGAACAGGTGGACGTTGCCTGGCTCGTGCCCGCCCAGCCACGTCCCAACTACGTCCAGCCGGAATCGATCCTTGCTGAACATCACCAGGTTCGTCAGGTAGTCCTGGCCTTCTCCGAAGCCGTCGCCATCCCGCCCCGTGATGCCTTCGATCATGGCCAGTCCACAAGGGAGCGCACTCATGTTGTCGCAGGTCTTGTGCGCCCAGATCTCCTGCTGGATCCCGCCCAGCTGTTCCCGGCTTGCGTAGCGGCTGTAGCCGTTCTTCACGTGGTTCTCGAAATAGCGGTTGACGCGCTTCTCCACTTCCGGATGGATGTCCCCCTTCATGTAATCCGGCACGCCCAACACCATGGGCCATCCTGAACAGAAGCGTGTATAAGGCAGCACCACCAGCCCTTGCAGGTTCTTCGCCGTGAGCGAAAGGCACATGCCGTGCGCTTTCCATTTCGCGATGTTCAGCAGCCAGGTGTCCGGTTCGTTCACCGGCGCGTAGTACGGTATGCGGCTATGGACTACGGCATCCGGCACCTTCGTCCAGGTCATCTCGAAACCGTCGCTGAAATGACGCGGACGCCGGTCCGGCTCGTTCATTTCGATGCCTAGCCGCTCGTTGATGTCCAGGTAGCCGCGCAGGTTCCAGCCTGGGAAATCGTTGGCTTCAACGAACCAGAATTTGCGCAAGCCGATCTCGCGAAGGCCCATCACCATGCCTTCATAGAATTGAGGGTCGGTGCCGGCGCCCCAGGATTCCTCAATGGACTGCCGGCGCGCACGCACGCTGGTGTGGTTCGGCTTCAGGACGATGCGGTGCGTCACCGGCACGCCCGGCTGGTCCAGGGGTACGAAGATCTCCCTGGCCAGGCGCAGTCCCTCGTCAAGCTTCGCCGCCTGGTCCATCTTTTGCGCGACATGCGTGCGCCGGATGAACACGGCTTTTGGGTTCGCTTCGATGAAAGGGTGCAACCCAAAGTACTGACGTGGAATGCGCGAAGGCGTGGCAGCCAGCGGCGCCGAACCGGCCATTGCCGTGGCCAAGGTCCCCATCCGCAAGAAGTCTCTGCGCGAGACGTCCATTACATCCTCCCAAGACTTTGACTCAAGTTTAGCTGAAAACGACTACGCCAAGGCGCCGCATCCCCGGCAACTGAATTTCTGTCGTCGTGCCGCGTTTGGCGACCTTCAGCTCTTGCGGCTCGCCTTCGGGCCGGAGAAGCGTGGCCCGGCTGTACACGCCCTGAACACGCACCAAAGTCTCCCATCGCCGGCCCCTTCCGTAGTTCACCACGATCAGTACGGCTCCCCTCGATCGCGGCGAACCGGTGAGCAGGCCTATCTGCGTCAGGGCGTTCCACATCCGCACCGCGCGGAATTTTTGGCCTACCAGGTCGATCACATCGAAAGCAAACTCGTACACGTCGGAAATCTGCTCGCGATAGGCGACCACCTGGCCCCGGCCCAGCGCGTAGAAATCCCGATCGTCCTGCTTGCGGGTCAGTTTCAGGCGGGAATCGCGCCACCAGGCCTTTTCCCCAGTCGCATCCACTACCACGGTGGCGCCAGCATCGGCGTGAGCGAGTATCCTCTTCCTCGCCTCGGGCCCCGGCGCTTCGACGCTCACGGCGGCTAGCACCCGGATGTGTTCCGGATCGGGTGCGGGGGGAGAAGCGATGGAAGCTAGCGCGGGCGAGACGTTCTGGCGGTAGGCAAGGTTGGCTACCTCGGCTGTTGTTTCGGTGGCGTCCACCAAGAGCGTGGCAATCGGCACCGCCGGCTGGCGGAACAGCGCGACATTTGCCTGCAGCCACCGGGCCGTTTGGGCCAGTTGCTTCCAGTCGGCCAACGCTCTGTCGTCCCGCTTAAGCAGCAGTTCGCGGTATCGTTGCGGCAGGCTGAGCACATAGTTGCCGCCCGACGCCCAGGCTTCCACGAGCGCCAGTTCGACAGAATCGTTCGGCACCATGCGGTCCGGTTTCAGGCCTGCCTTCTCATCTGCCTGATAGCCGAGCACGGCGGGCTTCTGGGGATGAAGCGCCTTCAGCCAGCGCACCCGGAATCCGTTGGCATCCACCCAGGGCTGGTGTGTCGCGGCGGTCAGGACTGAATCGCGACCCCTGAACTCCGGCTCGCCACTGATACCGGGCCACAGTCCTTGTTCGTGCGCTACCCCTTTGAGTTCATCCGCGCTAACCAACCGGAACCCAGCCTCGCGCACCAGCGGTTCCAAACGCGCATCGACTTCCGAGGCGCGAATCAGGATTTCGCGTTCAAAGTCCACCCATAGATCATGTCCCAACCGGGGAGTCACTTACAACACGGTGGGGGCGGCGGACTAACCTTGGGCGCGGCGAACTTCTCCGTCCACTTGATGCGCCCCGTCATCTGCATCACGACGAACAGGGTCAGCACGCTGCCGATGGTGACCGCGAGCCCCGTAAAGCCCTTGAAGAAGAAGGCGTAGGAGAAAAGCACCAGATAAATCAACTGCGCGGAGGCCGCTTCCACCGCCGCGAAGCGCATCCCGACGACGAGCCGCAGGTAACTTACGACCAGGAACACCGACACCGCCGAGGCGATTACAAACGCAGCGTGGATCGAGATGTGATCCACCAGGTACGCCAGTAGAAGATGGAACGCGAAGAAGGCGCATGCCAGGAAGAAGTAGTTCATCGGATGTAGGTCGATGCCGCGCAGCACGGTGATGAGAAACATCAGAAAGAAGAAGAACAGCAGCGATATGGGTGCAAAATAACAGATGTTGCCGGCCAGCGGACCCGGTTGCAGCTTCTCGGGCATCGCCATGCCGATCGAGTAGCCGGCCACGAGGTTCTTGTATTGCCACTCGAGATCCCACCCCTTGCCGGTCTCGCGCTTGGTTGTCGGCGAAAGGGTTCTGTCCGGAAAGTCGATGTCGTGAAAGTCCGTGGTCATTCTCAGTTGGAAGTCGCGCACCTGTTCCACTTCGCCGCCGAACTTGTAGGCCCATCTGTCGAGGCCCTGCGACCGGTAGCCGACTCTCAACTCGACCGTCTTCCCCGCCCCCAGGCGGCTCTTGCCGATCGCCGAATTCTTATGGTTTTCGACGGAGAGCGGCGCCCCGTCCAATAGGAAGACGAAATCGTCGTAAATCGCCTGCGATGCCGGGTAATCCAGCGCAAACGTGACGTCCTGCTCCTGTTCGCTCGGATTGTGGAACGAGTAAACGCCCTCGAAGGCCACGGTATAGGTGCTGTACCACAGCAATCCCTTCTGGCGATACTCCAGGTGCAGACCGGCCTTCACGCGACTGCGATCGAGAGGCAGCCATTCGGTGACGGTCTCCTTTTCGGTCTTGCCGGGACTCTGGTAGCAGGCGCGGGGTGGCGTCTGGGTCTGCGATGCCCCCCAACCGGAAGCCACTTTTTCGCGCAAGGCGGGGCCGCGGTCGTAGGTGCGCATGTAAATGGTACTGCCCAGGATGCACCAGGCGATGCTGGTGCAGATGAAGATGAATGCGATAGCGAACAGGCGCTTGGTCATGGGTGTCTCCGCAAGATAGTATCGTGCCAAAGACGCCATTGTGTCAAGTACTTTTATTTGTAAAGTTCTCTACTTCTGCTCGCCCGCCTCCGGCCGCGTGCCCGTGGCCTGCCACTTCAGCAAGTCCTCGAAGGCGTGTAGATGTTGGTCCGGCTTCACATTACAGTGTCCGCCGTGCGTGGACCAGCGCTGAACAAAGAACTTGTCGGCTCCCGTCTCGCGCGCCAGTTCCACGTAGGAGTTTGTGCTCCATGCGGGCACCACTGGGTCGTAGACGTTGTGAATCGCCAGGACAGGCCGTTCCAGCCGCCCCACCGGCGTGTAGTACACCTTCACGTACTCGACCGCCTTGGGGTCTGAAGCGTAACGCTTCACGCCGCGGTTAATGGCCACATCGTCTTCGCCGCCGATATATACGGTATTGCGGTTATCGAAGGGATTGCCCCCGGCCCGTTCCATCAACTCGCGCGTGACGCTCGCGAAGAACGCGATGCCGATGGCCACTTCCTTCTCCGAGGCGAATCCGCCGAACTTCTGCAGCGCGGCCTTCTTGCGTGAGTCCGCGGCCAGTATCTTCTCGAGTTCCGGCAGGTATTCCTTTTTCAGTTGCACCTGCGGCGAAATCTTGACCGGCGAGCCAAGCACGCCCGGGTAGTAATAGTCGAAGACCACCAGCAGGTCGAAGGCGCGCTTCTGTATGAAGTCCAGGCTCACGTCGAGCGGCCCGCAAATCGGCATTGCCGCATCGAAGAGCTCCGGAAACTTCTCAATCAGCGCGAGCGTCAGGATGCCGCCCATGGAGTGCCCCAACACTACGGTCCGCTTCGGTTTGCCGTACTTATTGATGTAATACCGCGTGAGCGCCGCCGTGTCTTCGATCCCTTCCTTGATCGCCCAGCCGCCGCGCGAGTAACCCGCCTGCGCGATGGCGAAGCCCGCATTCAGGAACACCTGGTAGAGCTGGCCAAGCGGCTTCTCGTCGAACTTCCCTCCACCGCCGTAGCCATGGCAGTACACCACCAGGCCGCCGTTGTGGTTCGCCGGGATATCGATCCGAAAATGCGAGCCGCCGAGCATTCCCGTCTCGACTTTCGTCTCGACAGTGGGAATCGGCTTGGGCGGCGGAATCTGCTCCGTGGTCGCAGCGGCGGCCGGTCGCGTGGCTCTTACGTCCCCGGTCATGCCCGTCGGCGCGGAGAAAGTGCCCTTCATCGCCTCGCCCGCGAGCGTCATCTTGATGTCATACGGCATCCCGCCGATAGGCAGCTTGAACGTCAGCTCGTTACCGTTCTGCGCGACGTCGGTCAGTGTGACCGTGTTGCCGCGGGCTGACATGGTGCCCATAAGCTTCCCGGCCTCACGCGCCAGGTTCAAGTCCATCTTCATTTCCTGGCCAACACCTACCGTGGCGACGAAGTCCCACTTTCCAGTGATGTCTGCGGCGACGAGTGACGCCGCCAGAAGAAAGAACAGCGTTCCGAGTCTATTCATATCGCTACCTCAGCCGATTCAACTCCACAAGAGAATGTCCGCCGCGAGCGTGCAGCACAAAAACACGACTCCAATCCTGGCTGCCCTCATCGCCGAACCCGCCCCAAGCATCATACTATGCTCACACTTGGCCGGACTCCTGGGGGAAAATGGAAGAGACGGTCTCGCAAGCATTTGTTTTATGCCGGTTTCTGATCCAGTCGAAACGTTCGTTCGCCGTGCACGGCGGAGGTGCCTTGCCGCGATTGTCATCGAGCACGGCGCTTGGGGAACCAGCGCCGCGTTGGCAGCCCTGCTCATTCTTCTGCTTGCTGGCACACAGGTACTCGACTGGTACTGGCTGGTTGTGGCGGCTGCGACGGGTCTGGGCGTGTCTGTGTGGCGCTTGCGAAAGCGCATTCCGTCGGAATACCGGGCAGCCCAGGTCGCGGACCGGAACCTGAAAAGCGACGACGCTGTTTCCACCGCATTTTACTTTACAGCCATCGCGCCGCCGGACCATGCTTCCCAGGAACTGGCGGCGGCTCAACACCGCGCGGCGAGTGGCCTGGCGCGGACCGCGGACGTGCGCCGCGCCGTTCCGATCCACCTGCCCCGCGCGGTCTACCTGGCCCTATCTCTCGCTGTTAGTGCCGGGGCCCTATTCGGCCTGCGTTATGGAGTGACCCGCAGTTTGAACTTGCGTCCGCCCCTGGTCAATCTGGCTTTCGATACCTTCCGTGTCACGCCAGTCCAGGAAGCCTCGCAGCGCAAGACGCCCGCGCAGCGTCTGATCGACGAGCAACTGGAAAAGATGGGCATCCCCGCCAACCAGCAGACCGCGCGGACAGATGCCAATGACGCATCCGGAAACGCCGAGCGGCCCATGCGCGCGCCGGATGGCGACCAAACTGCGCCGCGCGACGAGAGCGCCTCGCCGGAATCCGCCGAGCAGGGCGACAACACCGAAGATGCCGCCGGTCAACGCGCCGCGGGTAATGATTCGCGCGACGGGAATGCGCAGGACCGACCCCCATCCGCCGATTCTCCCAATGATCGGAACAAGCCACCGGAAGAGAACAATCCCCTCCTCGACAAGTTGCGGGACGCCATGGCCAACCTGCTGGCCAAGTTGAAGCTAAAGCCGCCCCCGGGCGTAGCCACCCGCGCCAGCGGTTCTCAGACGGCTAAGCAGACGCGGCATACTTCACGCGGAGAAAAAGGCGGTCACGGGCCGGGCGAGCAATCCGCCGAAGGCGCCGAACGCGCCGGAGCTCAAGCCGGTCAACCGGGCGAAGGCGATCAGCAAGCCAAAGCAGGAGAGGGCCAGTCGTCCTCGCGCGCCCCTCAGCGCGCCTCCACGCAGGACGGCAAGAGCGGCATCGGCCGTCAGAACGGCGACAAGAGCCTGCGCGACGCAGAGCAGCTCGCCGCTATGGGCAAGCTCAGCGAGATTCTGGGCCGCCGCGCGACGGAAGTCGGCGGGGAAATCATGGTCGAGGTAAAAAGCGGCAAACAGGGCCTAAAGACTCAATACACCCAAAGCTCCGCCACCCACAAGGACTCCGGAGGGGAAATCCACCGCGACGAAATCCCGCTGCTCTACCAAACTTACGTCGAGCAATACTTCGAGCAGGTCCACAAGGCGCCCGCGAAGAAGTAGCGCGAAACCAGTCACTGCCCCCGCCCACAAGCTCAACCGGCCTTCTCTTTCAAACAGATACCAGGGGTTCCGCATTTTCGTTATCATGGACCAGCGTTTCGCCCGACCATGAGACGAAGAACCTTCCTCGGCACGATGGCGGCCGTACCGGCGGTGGCCTCCCCGGCCACTTACAGCATTTACGTCGTTCCGCACACGCACATCGACATTGAATGGTACTGGACCTACGACAAGACGCGTGTCATGTGCATCAAGTTGCTCAGGCAGGCGCTCGACATGTTACGGGTCGATGCTCGCTACACCTTCGTGCAGGATCAAGCCCTGGCGATGAAGCCGTTTTGGGAGGATCTCAACGCGAAGGAACGGAAACTCCTGCTTTCGCTCATCAAGGAAGGCCGCTGGGAAATCGCCGGTGGCACTTGGGCGCAGGCGGAGAACGCCGAACCGGACTTCGAATCCCTGTCGCGCCAATTTCTTCATGCGAAACCCTGGCTGGAGCAGACCTTCCAAACCAGCATCCGCACCTACTGGGACATCGATGTCTTCGGTCATACCCGGCAGGTTCCGCAACTGGTGGCTCGCGCCGGTATACCGTACTGCGTGTTCATGCGCGACGCATCGAAAGAAGCAGGCACCAAGATCCGGAATCCTTTCTGGTGGCATGCGCCGGATGGGAGCAAGGTACTCACATACTGGCTGGCTGGATCCTATAGCGTGCATGCCAGGAACGTGGCCGTTGCCCTGCGCGCTCAGGCTGCCCACAATGCCGAGGGTAACAGCAAGCTGCTGCTGCCCTGGGGCGACGACCTGAGCGAGCCCACCGAAACCACCGCCGCCATCGAAACCCGCATCCGCGCCGCCGCCACGCAGATCGGCCTGAGCTTGGGCGAGGTCATCTTCTCGACGCCCTCACGGTACTTCGATGCCGTTCTCAAAAGCGGCGTCGACCTGCCCACCTTCGACCAGGACTTCAATCCGCCGCTCGCCATCGCCGATTTGCGCGGTCTATACGGCGAACGTCCCAAGGCTAAACTCGCCTCACGCGCTGCAGAGGAGTCGCTCACGACCGGTGAGAAGCTCTCCACGCTAGCCGGCCTCACGGGCTTCCCTTACCCGGCGGCGGAGCTTCGTTCCGGTTGGAACAAGCTGTTGTTCAACCAAAGCCACGACGGGGCGGGCGGCAGCCACATCGACGCGGTGTACCGGGATGCCATGAGCCGCTATGGCGCCGCCATCGAAGCTGGTCGCGACGCCGCTGCCGAGGCCCTCTATGCGCTGTCGCGAAACATCGACACCAGCCCGGGCGGGGTCTATCCATTCCTGGTTTTCAATCCGCAATCTTTCCACCGCACTGAGCTGGCACGGTACAATGCCCTCTTCCGCGATAAGCTGAACACTTTCCGCGTCACGGACCATACGGGCGCGCCCGTGCCCTTCCGCATCGTCACCGCGAACCGCGCCAAGCCGGACCGGGCACTCCAGATGGCCGTCATCGACGTCCTCGCTGGCGTGCCTGGCCTGGGTTACAAACTGTATCGCATCGAACCTGTCGAGGGTATGGCGCGGGCGCCGGAGTGGCGCCCCGGCTCAGACGAAGTCTCTAACCGTTTCTTCACGCTGCGTCTGGACCGTGTGACCGGCACGCTTCGCAGCGTTGTCGATCGCCGCACCGGCCAGGAATTGTTCGACGCGTCGGCTTACTTCGTCAACGAGCTTGTACTGGCTGAAGAGCGGGACCCCAGCATGGAGGGAATGGTGTACCTTACCGGGCGCGAGGTGCGCGGCCGGACCTTTACCGCGGATGCCATCCAGCAGGCGGTCGACGAGATCGGCACGCGCCTGCGCATCGCCGGACCTTTCCTGGGCGGCCGCCGGGTGCAGGAGATCGAAATCTACAACGAAATCCCGCGCATCGATTTCACAACGCTCCTCGACGGCTTCCCTGGCCGCGACGGTCTGCTCACCGTTGTTTTCCCCGTGCGGCAGGCAGGACGCACGATCTACGATACCCACGGCGCCACTACCGAACGGCCTGACGGCATCTTCTGCGCTCATGGTTATGTGGACGTCACAACGTCCCAGGGCGGCGTCGCCATCCTGAATCGTGGAACTGGCGGCCACCAGATCCAAAATGGCGTGGTGAAGCTGATCCTGCTGCGCTCTATCACCGCTTACCCCAGTTACCACAGCGAACTCGCTGCGGAGCGCGGCAGTCACAGTTTCTCTTACAGCATCTATCCGCACGCCGGCGTAGCGCCGCAAGGCGGCGTCGCCTGGCAGGCGCATAGCTTCAATTCGCCTCTCCGTGTCATATCCACCGATGCGCATCCGGGCACGCTTCCCGGCGCGCACAGCTTCGCGAGTACCGAAAGCGGCAACTTCCGTATCACGGCCCTTAAACGTGCCGAAGACGGCGAAGGGTTCATCCTTCGCGGCCACGAAGTCTACGGTACTGACGGCCGCGTGCGCTTGCGCCTGGGCTTCCCCGTCGCGCGCGCGTGGCTCTCCGACCTGATCGAACACATAGGGACTGAACTCCCCGTCCGAGGGGACGCCGTCGAGTTCCCAGCCCCGCCGTTTTCCCACATCACGCTGCGGTTGACCCCGCGCGGAAAGATATAATCGATGCTATGCAGCATCCTTCCAGACGTGCCATCCTTACTACCGCCGCGGCGGCCATTGCCACTCCCGCGCATAGAATCCTCGGAGCCAACGACAAAGCCAACGTAGCCGTCATTGGCATCGGAGGCCGCGGCCGGGCCCACTTGAACGAATACACCCGGATGCCGGAGAGCCGCGTGGTGGCAATCTGCGATGTGAACCAGGAAGCGCAGGAACGCGGCACAGCCTTGGTCGAGAAGATACAGGGCTCCAAGCCGAAGGTTTACGGTGACATGCGCAAGCTGTTTGAGAACAAGGAAGTCGACGCCGTCTCGATGGCCCTCCCCAACCACTGGCACGCGCTCGCCACCATCTGGGCCTGTCAGGCGGGCAAGGATGTCTACATCGAGAAGCCCGCCTGCCACAACATGTGGGAAGGCCGCAAGATGATGGAGGCCGCCCGCAAGTACAAACGCATGGTCCAGGTCGGCTCGCAGAGCCGCACCATCCAGCACAAGATCCGCGCCATGCAACTGCTGCGCGAGGGCATTATCGGCAAGATCTATATGGCCAAGGGCCTCTGCTACAAGCGGCGCAAGTCCATCGGCCACACGCCCGCCACCTCCGTCCCGCCGGGTATCAACTGGGATCTGTTCCTGGGCCCGGCGCCCATGCGCGAGTTCACGATGAACCGCTTCCGCTACAACTGGCACTGGTTCTGGGACACCGGCAACGGCGACATCGGCAACCAGGGTGTGCACGAGATGGACATCGCGCGCTGGGGCCTGGGCAAGGAGACGCTGCCGGCAAGCATCTATTCAAGCGGTAGCAAGTTCGCCTACGTCGATGACCAGGAGACCCCCAACACGCAGTTGGCCACCTTCGATTATGGCGATTGCCAGCTCGTCTTCGAAGTGCGCGGCCTCTTGTTTAACGAGGAAGGCGGCATCCAGCGCGACGGCGGCGGCAACGTCATCGGCAACCTCTTCTTCGGCAGCGAGGGCTGGATGGCGGTGGACTTGAAGGGTTTCCAAGTCTACAAAGGCGAGAAGCACGAGAAGATCATGGATGAGAAGTTCACCGAAAATGTCGCCTGGGCCACGGCGCCCCACATGCAGAACTTCCTCCACGCCTGCCGCACGCGCAACGTGAAGGACCTGCACGCGGATATCGAGGCAGGTGTGGCGTCGGCCGATCTGTGCCATTTGGCCAACATCAGCTACCGGTTGGGCCGCAAGCTCATCTTCGACGCTCCAGCGGGGCGGTTCGCCGGCGACGCCGACGCCGACAAGATGATGACGCGCGACTACCGCGCGCCTTACGTGGTGCCGGACAAAGTCTGAACGGCGACGGCGTACTTCCTGCGTACGACGAAGACGTAACACGCCACGCCCAATACCAACAGTAGCCAGACCACGCGCATGGGCGCTTCGTAGCTCCCGGTTATCTGTTTGAGCCACCCCGTGGCCAGCGCGGCGGCGATGCCCGACAGATTCGACGCGCAATTCTGCACACCCGCGATGCGCCCCAGTGCGGCGCGCGGCACCAGTGACTGCGTGAGCGCCCAGTAATTGGCCGTCGCCAGCCCCAGTCCGACTAGCGAAAAAATGGCGAAAAATAGCGCCACTTCGCGCGAAGCCGCGTGCGCGCCGATCACCTCGGTGGATGCCAGCACTAATCCCGCTATGGTAAACGCCTTCCGCACGTTCACCGCGTCGCGGCCCTTCCGGATCACCACGTCAGCCGCCCAACCAGCCAGCGCGGCCATCACCGCCATGCCGCCGAAGCTCATCATTGTATAGAGGCCCATCGAGTTTAGCGACAGCCCGCGACGCTCCACCAGGTAGGCCGGCAACCACGTCATGCAGAAGAACACGAAAAAGTTGTAGCAGAAGGTGCCCACCAGGATGCCCCACAGAAGCGGTGTCCGGAACAGGGGAAGTACGGAGACCCTGCGCTCCTTCGCGCCGGCCTTCGATTCTGCGTGATCGTCTTCGACCAGCCACAGCCAGAAGCCCAGCCACACCAGACCGCCCAAGCCGAGAACCACGAACATGGCTCGCCAGTCGAGTGCGGTAACCAGCATTGCGGTGAGCGGGGCGCCGATCGCCGGACCGATCTTCGTTCCGGCCATGTAAACTCCGATCGCCAATCCGCGCTCCTTCTCATGACAATGCAGCCCGATCCAACGCAGGCTCGCCGGCGAAACGATCGCTTCACCCACTCCCAAAACGAGCCGCGCGGCCACCAGCATCCAAAAAGTCTGCACCATTCCGGTCGCGGCCGACACCAGGCACCAAAGCAGAAACCCGATCGCGTACGGCCGCCGCACGCCGAAACGGTCCACCACCCAGCCGGCCGGAATCTGCAGTAGCGCATATGTCCAGAAGAACACCGAATTCAACAGTCCGCGGTCTGTGTCGTTGAGGAGGAAAAAGCTCTTGAAGTCTGAAACCGTCAATACCACCGACAGGTTCGCCCGGTCCACATAGGCAATGATCATCCCCACGCTCAGCAGCGCGACAGTGGCCCATTTCCGAACCGGTTCGCTCGTCATGGCATTCAGAACAGCATACACGCTCCGGAGCGAAAGTTTTCCGCCCTTCCAGCCGATGGATAGTCCGATGGATGCTCGTGCCGTCAATTATTACGACGAATTGCAGATCCACCCTCGCGCGGAACCGGAGACCATTCACCGCGTCTATCGTCTTCTTGCCGCGCGCTACCACCCGGACAACAAGCTGACCGGCGACGTCGAGAAGTTCCGGCAGATTTGCCAGGCGTATCAAGTGCTGAGCGATCCGGATCGCCGGGCCAGCTACGACGCCGAACTGGCCGGGGCCGAGCCACAGCCGCTGGACGTGTTCCAGTCCAGCGAATTCAGCGAGGGGCCAGGAGCGGAAGGCAAGATCCGTCTGGGCATTCTGTGCCTGCTTTATATGCGCCGGCGCGCGAACCCGGATTACGCGGCCCTGTCCATGCTCGACCTGGAGCACCTGATGTCCTTTCCGCGCGAGCACTTGGGCTTCTCCATCTGGTATCTGCGCTCGAAGCGTTACATCGCCCAGGACGACCGCAGCAGCTTCGTGATCACGGCCGAGGGTGTGGACTATCTGGAGACCCAGGTCCCCAACAACGAGTTCCTGATGCGCGTGTTCCGCGAATCGGAATCCGGCATGATGCTGTACCCCAAAGCGCTCATCAACACCAAGGATCGTTAACGGCGTGCTATCGTTGCTTGCTGATGGCCCTAATTCGTATACTTTCTATCGCAATCCTGGCGTCCGCTTCCCTTTCCGCTGAACTTCTTGACCTCGCTCCTTTTGCGCGGCCCTGCTGCTCCTCCGACAAGCACATCCTGCAAACCACTTTCGACTACAACCATCCGAAAGGGCTCGTGCGAGCCGCGGACGGCCGGGGCATCTACGGCTTGCAGTGGGCCGAAGAGCGCGACATGTTCGAAGTCGCCGTCAAGTTCCACAAGCCGTACGAAGCCAGGAAGGCGGTCATCGAATACTGGTTCAAGAATTGGCCCTATTCTCCGCCACAGATGCCCAACGTAGAGGACCCGGTGGACGATCCCTGGCAAGGAGAGTGGCTTGCGGCCAGGACTGCGATGGCCTGCCAGGAAAGAACCTGCCGCTTTACGTTCGCGCCGCTCGATGAGGCCGAGAATCGCCGAGCGAAGAACCTGCCCGGCATGCGCTATCGCCGCGCGCTGCGTTTCAGACTGGTTTTCCCGGCGGGACAATTGCCGGAAATCGACGCGGTGCAGGTGTTCAGCGAATCACAGGTCAAACGCGCCGAATTGCGAATTCGATTTCTTGACGCAGAGAAAGAGCCGGCCGCTTTCGAGGCCTACAACGGCTGGATTCGCTCGGTCAGGCCCGCTGACGGTGGAGCACTTCTGACTGTCGATGCCGCGAGGCCCGCACCGGCGGGCTCGAACGATGTGACGGTCATCCGCGTTCAGCGCGGCGCGCAAGCCTTCTCCTTCGCGCCCCAAGACGTCGAAAAGGAACCGCTATACGTGCCGGATTACCACGCCTACATCACTCTGGCCTCCGACACCCGTCCTTTCTCTGAGAGCACCGTCAAGGCAGGCGCGAAAATCCGCCAGCGCGTCGAGCGCGAGCAGGAGCAGACTTACGAGCGCGCCTCGGCTGAGATCCCTCCACTCGACCCGGTCATCCGTCAAGGCGGCCGTCTTTACCTTCCGCTGGCCGCCGACGCAAGCTGGCAAAAGTTCGCTTTCGAGTGGGGCGGCAACGTCATGATCCGTAAGCGCCAAACCAAGGCTTATGGACGCGAGCTCGCGCGTCTCACTTGGCCGAGCGACGAGATCCGCTGGTCGATCGATACCCGGCCCATACCCACCTTTGCGCCGCGCGGGACCGAATCCGCGCTTTCGGTGCTCGAAGATTACCTGCCGGTGGCCACCGCGGGCTGGAAGGAAGGCGCGGTCGAGTACGAAGAGGAAGCTTTCGCCACGCTGCTCGAAGGGCCGCTTTCAAGCGAAGATCCGTCCCGCAGCGAGCAGACGCCCGCCGTGCTGATGATCCGCCTGACCGCGCGCAACACCGCGTCTTCGCCCGCACCCGCGCACCTGTGGCTGCGAACCTCGGTTGACGAATCTCTCGCTTGGGACGGCCGTCTGCTTACCGCAGGATCCAGCGTACGTGCGCGCGTCGACGGTTTCGCGGGCTCCCCCGTGGCGGTAGACGGACCGGCCCTGCACACTACTACGGCCTTAGCCCCCGGCGCCGCGAGCACCGCCTACCTGGCAATCCCATTTGTGCCGGGCCTCACACCGGCCGAGCGCATGCGGCTGACCGCGCTCGACTACGCAACCGAGCGCGCGCGCGTTCTAGCCTACTGGCGTGGAGCCATCGCGAAAGGCATCCCCTTCCACGTCCCAGAGGAGCGCTTCAACAGCTTCGCCAAAGGATTGATCGCCCGCATCCGCATCTCCGCCACGAAAGATCCCGCCAGCGGACTCTACATGGTCCCGGCCGCAAGCTACTCCTACAAAGTCTTCGCCAACGAAGCGGCGTTTCAGTCACAACTACTCGACCGCGCCGGCTACCAGGACCTGTCCCGCAAGTACCTGCAAACCTTGATCGACCTGCAGGGCTCCAAGCCCTTCCCCGGCACCTACACCGAGCAGAAAGCCGTCTATCATGGTGCGCGCGTGAATGCGGATTACGATTACACCGCGAGTGATTACGGACTGGACCACGGCGCCGTGCTGTGGACGCTGGCCGACCATTACGCGATCACGCGCGACCGCGAGTGGCTTCATCGGGTGGCGCCCAGCATGAAGCGCGCCGCCGACTGGGTGATCGAGCAGCGGCGCCTTACCGAGGTACTCGTGGACGGCCGGCCCTGTCCCGAATACGGCCTGTTGCCCGCCGGACATCTGGAAGACAACAGCGATTGGGGCCACTGGTTCTCTGTGAACGCTTACTCCTGGCTGGGCATGCACACTCTGGCCCTTGCGCTCGCCGACGCCGGGGATCCGGATGCCGCACGCTACACCAGGGAAGCTGAGGCCTACCGGCGGGATCTGCGCGCGGCCGTCGATCGCGCCGCCGCCGCGGCCCCGGTCGTCAAGTTCCGCGACAACACCTGGGCGCCCTACGTCCCGACGCGCGCCCACCAGCGCATCCGCCTGTTCGGTCCATTGCGCAACGGCTACTACTCCCGATACGGAAAGAACATACTGCCTACCTACCGTCTCTCGGCCACGCGCGAGCTGCTCTATGGGCCGCTGATCCTGGTTGACACCGGCGTCATCGACGCGAGGGAAACGGCCGCAAACTGGATCATTGACGATTGGGAAGACAACGCCACCATGTCCGAGCCGCTCGGCCTGCATGTCCACGGATGGGTGGACGAAGCCTATTGGTTCAGCCGCGGAGGCATGGTGTTCCAGGCGAACCTGCAGAATCCCATCCGCGCGTACCTGAGGCGCGGCGAAGCCCGCGCGGCCATCCGCGGCCTTTACAACAACTTCGTTTCCTGTTACTACCCCTCGGTGAACATCTTCACCGAAGAGTACCGGCAGTGGCGCGGCCCCAGCGGCCCGTTCTACAAGATTCCGGACGAGGCCAAATTCGTGCACCGTCTGCGCGATATGCTCCTCACCGAATACGACGGCGACCTGCTGCTGGCCGTGGCCACGCCCGAACGCTGGCTCGCGCCGGGAAAAGAGATCGTGGCGAAAGATGCGCCCACCGAATTCGGCCCCTTGAGCTACACGCTGCGCGGCGAGGCCGGCCTGGTGCGTGGCGAGATCAACTTGCCGCAGCGCAATCCGTACCGCGACGCTTGGCTCACCGTGCGGACGCCTGGAGCCCGCATCGCCTCGGTTTCCATTGGCGGGCGGGACTGGACGGATTTCGACCAAGCCAAATCCCGCATCCGGCTGCCGAAATCGACGCAGCCGATCTCGCTGATCGTGCGGTTGGTCCCACGCCCCTGATTCAAGCCGCCGGCGTTTCCATCTCCGGCCCGGGCAAGGTGAACGTAAAAACGCTTCCCTTGCCCGGTTCGCTGTCGACGGAGATCGCTCCTCCCAGCAGTACGGCCAGCTTCTGGCTCAAATGCAGACCGAGCCCAACGCCTTCGCGTCTAACGCCATCCTCCTCGCTCAACTGCGCGAATTCCTCGAAAATCCGCAGCCGCGATTCCACCGGGATTCCGATTCCGGTATCCGCAACCACAAAACGCACCACTTGCCTGCCGGCATCGCACGCCTGGTTGACCGACAACGTGACGGACCCCGTTTCGGTGTATTTCACGGCGTTGCTCGTCAGGTTGAACAGGATCTGGCGCAGGAACCGCCGGTTGGTGCGCACGGCTCCCACCGGCGCCGGGCGGTTGACCGTCAGCGTGAGCTTCTTCTCTGCCGCCATGGGCTGGAGAGCGGCCGCTACTTCCTCGATCACCTCGGCGCAGCGGACCGGTTCGAGATGCACATCCGTCTTGCCGCTGGAGATCATGGCCAGGTCGAGCAGATCGTTGATGATCGACAGCAGGTGCTTCGCACTCGTGCGCACGATCTCGAGCTGCCGCTGCTGTTCGGCCGTGAGCGGTCCGGACAGCTTCATGAGCAGCAGGCCCGTGACGCCGATGATACCGTTCAGAGGTGTTCGAAGCTCGTGCGACATGGCCGCCAGAAAACGGTCCCTGCCCCGGATTGCTTCCTCGAGTTGCACGTTCTTCACGCGAAGCGCTTCCTCGAGCAGGAGGTGTTCGGTGACGTCGCGGATCAAGCCGCAGACCAACGGCGTTTGGCCCTCCTCGACCATTCCCAGCGAGACCTCGGCCGGGAATTCCTCACCGTTCGCCTTGCATAAGGTGAGGCTGCGTCTGCCGCGCATCGACAGGCGGCCTGGATATTGGGTTGGCCGGCGCGACAACGCGAGGCGCCTCCGGCGGATGCGCTCCGGTACAAGCATTTCCACGCTTTGCCCGATCAACTGGTCCCGCCGGTATCCGAACACCTTTTCGGTGGCGGTATTCACCAGGACGATCTCACCGCGATCGTTAAAGACCACCATCGAATCCGGAGCCGATTCCAACACGGACTGCACCCGCCGCCGGGCCCGCTTGCTAGCCGTTATATCGTGCGCGATCGTGCAAGCGGCCGTGATTCGGCCCAGGCGGTCTCGCAACGGCGAAATCGATAGGGAAATATCCACCAGGCTGCCATCCTTGCGCTGGCGCACGGTCTCGAAATTCTCGGTGGCCTCGCCCTGCTGGACTCTCTGGAACAACCGGTAGAGTTCGTCCTGCCTTTCCCCTGGAACGATCTTGCGGATGGACGCGCCGATCATCTCCTGGCCCGAGTAACCGTAGAGCAATTCCGCGCCTCGATTCCAGCTCAACACCCTGCCTTCTGGCGTTTCGCTGACGATAGCGTCCGTCGAGGCTTCCACGATGGCAGCCAGGCTCAGGCGCGCCTCACGCGCCGCATCCACCCAGCTCAGATCGGTGACCACGGCGCAGATGCCTCTTCTCTCGCCGTGTATGGCCGACCGCATCGCGATCTGGGCCGGCACCGCACGCAAATCCGCGCCCATCAACGTAAGTTCCTCGCGGCACGGCCCCTTGCTTGCCTGCGCCAGCATGCGCAGCAACTTGCCGCGGTGGGCCGGCGACACGTGATCCCGCAGAGGCTCGCCGGTCAGTCTTTGTGGATCGCTTCCCGCCATGGAGGCGAAACTGGAGTTGCAATACTCGATGGTTCCGTCCAGGCTCAGAATCAGCACGCCTTCGCTCACTGATTCAATCAGAATGGAGAAGACGTCGGCGGCCGTGGTGGCTGCATTCGGCATAGAGAAGACTCGGCGAGGACCGCTCGTATGGTCCTCAAAGAACGTAGAGCGCCGGGCTGGGAGCCGGAGTCGGGTTGCGCAGATTCTCTTCGACAATCTCGATGAGCGCCTGGGGTTCCACCGGCTTGGCGATATACGCGTTGAAGCGGGCGCCCATCTTCCGCAAGTCTTCCAGGCGGGAGACGAATGCCGAAAAGGCTAAAATCGGGATTTGCTCGCCGCCCGGCAAGCGGCGGAGCCGTTCCAGAAGGGTGGCACCTTCTACGTCGGGCAGCATGAGATCAAGCAGCACCAGATCGCATCCCCCGCTGCCCATGATCTCCATGGCGCTCCGGCCGTTAGCCGCCAACAACACCGAGTAACCCCGGCTTTCCAGAGTCGCCTTGACTATTTGGCGGGCTACCCAGTTGTCCTCCACCACTAGGATGGTGACCAGAGCCTTGTTCGGCTCTATGCCGGCCGTTTCAGGATAGCTTCGCGGCCCGTTGGAAGCTGCATCCAAGGTTCACCAGCTTTCGTGACTCCGGCTGAAGAGAATTCCCGTGTCAGCCGTCGTTCGGTCGACGTCCCAAACACCAGCCCCCCAGCGGACTCCCTGCCCCTAGAACCCATCATAACCCCGGTTCCAGTTTTCGGGAAGCCCCAAAACGACAATGGAGCGCCGGTGGCGGCCTCGATCGGGCGCCTTGCGTTTCAACTCATTTTTGAACTACAAGCAAGAGGTGTACGAAATTCTGGAGTGCCTCCGCGAGGGCGCGCTGGTCCTCGATCTCGGCTCGCGCGAGGGCAGCTACGCTGACGACGCTTACCCTGTACGCACGGTACACCTTGACATAGGCGCGCCGCAAAATAAGCGGGGAATGTTCGTCCAGGCGGACGCCGCGCGACTTCCTTTCGCCGCGCGGACCTTCGACGCCATCATTCTGAACCACAGCCTGGAACATATACGGGATCTGAAGCCTGCGCTGCAGGAGGTGGGCCGGGTGGTACGCCGGGATGGAGCTGTCTTCGTCGCCGTGCCGGACGCCACCACCTTCTCCGACCGGGTCTATCGCAAGGTCTACCGCAACCTGGGTGGTCACGTGAACCTGTTTGATTCCGCCACCACGCTGGAGAAGATGCTCGCCTGGTATTTCGGTCTGCAGCACGTAGCCACGCGAACCCTGCACACTTCGATGAGCTACCTGAACCGGCGCAACACACGCGAGGCGGTCCGCCTGCGCCAGGTACGCTTTGCAGGGCTACCGGAAGCGCTCCTTGCCACGGTTGGCGCGACGGCGTGCTGGATGGACCATCGCTTCGGCTCGCGCCTGAGCGTCTATGGCTGGGCGTTCTATTTCGGGCGAATCGGACAGGCCGTGGACATGACGCCGCTGGAAAACGTCTGCATCCGATGCGGGCAGGCATTCACGGAGGAGGAACTTCGGCAGCACGGCATGGAGCGACGCCTGCTGGTCACGTCGTACCGTTGCGCCGGCTGCGGCGCACGCAACATATTCACGCCGCCCAACCGCCGCCGCGCCTAGAGGAAGAACTCAGATGCGCGCGGGACGCGCTGCGCATCCACCAGCGGACGGTTCAGGAACTCGAGCAGCGGCAGCATCGCCTTCATCCTGGCCACGATTTCCGGCAGAAGCTTCGGTGTGAGCGCCAGCGCCGGATCGAGCGTGGCGTCCACGTAGATCTGCTTGTAGCGCACAAGGTCCGCCGCCGGGTGGTCCTTCTCGAATCCCTTGGGTACGCGCATGAGCTGGTCGCCAATCACGGACCCCAGAAGCCGCTTGAACGTCGGCTCGCCGGTGATCTTGCGAAATTCTTCGTGATGACCAGCCAGGTAGTAGCGGATGAGGTTGAGCTGCTCGGGTCCCGGCATGTACGCGCCGCCAGCCACCTCTACCTCCCACGGCGACACGCTGATATACAGGCCTCCGCCCACGTGCTTCGCCATGCCGCGGCGAGGAAAGATCGCGGCAATATGCGTCTTGTACGGGGTCTTGTCGTGGCTGAAACGCGTGTCGCGGTAGACGCGGTAGATGGCTTTCTCCGGCGGATGGATGTACGTGGGCGCCAGCCGAGCCAGGCTCCGGTTCAATGCGTCGACGAGTTGCACCATGGGGCCGCGCACCTGTTCCAGGTAGATCTCCTTGCGCGGCTGGAACCAATCGCGCCGGTTGTTGCGCTTCAGATTCCTCAGGAACTTGAAACCCTCTTCGGGAAATCCGGCGAACTCGGTATTCATCGTGCGTCCTCTTCTATAATTGTACGAATGTTGGATGAGATCCCGGGCTTGCGTGTGCGCCGCTTCGCACCGCTAGCCGACTACACACGTTTCGGTATCGGCGGACCGGCCGACGTCCTGGTCGAGACCGGCAGCGAAAGCGCCATGACCGAGGCCTTGCGCGCGCTCCGGGCAGCCGGTGCTCCCTACGCCGTCATCGGTGGAGGGACGAATCTCATCGTGGCGGACGCAGGCTTCCGCGGAACGGTATTGCGCTACACCTCGGAACAGATCGCCGTCGAGGGCGGGACGCTGCGCGCGGATGCTGGTGCGGTGCTCGACACGGTAGTGAATTTCGCGATCTCTCGCGGGTTGGCGGGGATCGAAACCCTGGCCGGCATTCCGGGGTCGCTCGGCGGCGCCGTGCACGGCAACGCGGGAGCGTACGGTCACGCGATAGCCGAGCGCATCCGCACGGTGCGTTTCATCGATGGCGGGGAGGTACGCACGATCGGTCGCGAGGGGTGCGGGTTCACTTACCGTGACAGCGTCTTCAAACGGCGCGGAGAATGGATCGTCCTGGCCGCGGAATTCGACCTGACACCCGCCAACCCGGACGAACTGTCGCGGACTGCCGCCGACATCGTCGAGACGCGCAACCGCAAATTTCCGCCCACAATGAAGTGCGCCGGTAGTATCTTTAAGAATCTTCTGCTGGCGGAACTGGCTCCCTGCGTGGCGGCCCAGGTTCCGGAATCGAAAGTGCGCGAAGGCAAGGTAGCCGCCGCCTTCTTCCTGGAGCAGGCCGGCGCAAAAGGGCGCTCGCGAGGCGCAATCCGAGTAACCGATTACCACGCCAACCTCATCTACAACGACGGCGGAGGCACCGCCGCCGATCTCGTCGCCCTCATCGCCGAGTTGAAGGAGCGCGTCCGCGCGCGCTTCGGCTTGGAACTCGAAGAGGAAGTTCAGTATCTCGGCTAAGAACGACCGGCTCTTCCATCAGACGGTACGCGCCCCGTTAGCCGCAAACCGGCTCAGGAAGTCCGTCGTGAAGTTGCCCGCCAGGAAGTCCGGGTCCGCCAGGATGCGCTGGTGCAGTGGGATGGATGTGTCTACACCTTCGACAATGAACATCTCCAGGGCGCGATTCATGCGCGCGATGGCCTCCCCGCGGTCGCGCCCGTAAGCGATCAGCTTGGCGAGCAGCGAATCGTAGTACGGCGGGATGACGCAATCCGCGTGAGCGGCGGTGTCCACCCTGACGCCCACACAGCCCGGAACATTGAATGCCGTGATGCGTCCCGGAGATGGCGTGTAGGTGACGGGGTTTTCGGCGTTGACACGGCACTCGATGGCGTGGCCGCGCAGCGTCAGCGGAGAAGGCACACAAGTATCCAGGCGTTCGCCGGCGGCGAGCAGGATCTGGCTCTTCACCATGTCTACGCCGGAGATGAACTCGGTCACCGGATGCTCCACCTGAACGCGGGCGTTCACTTCGATGAAGTATAGGCTGCCGTCTTCATCCATCAGGAATTCGACCGTGCCGGCGTTGGTGTAACCCACTTCGCGCATGGCGTTGCGCAGCAGATCGCACATCTTGGCCCGCAATTCAGGGGTGACGCAGGGCGAAGGAGCCTCCTCGATGAGCTTCTGATGGCGGCGCTGGATCGAGCACTCGCGCTCTCCCAACACTTCGACGTGGCCGTATTCGTCGGCCAGCACCTGGAACTCGATGTGGCGTGGCGCCGCAATGAACTTCTCCATGTACATGTCCGGACAGGAGAAGCTGGCCGCGGCTTCCTGCTGCGCCTGCTGAAACAGCGGCGGCAATTCCTCCGCGGAGCGCACGATGCGCATGCCGCGCCCACCGCCGCCCGCCACCGCTTTCAGAATGACCGGGTAACCGATATGTCCGGCATTCTGGATGGCTTCATCGGCGTCCTTGAGGATGCCTTGCGAGCCTGGAACAACCGGAATTCCCGCCGCCGCCACCGCGCTGCGCGCCCGCTGCTTGGAACCCATCAGGCGAATCACCGCGGGCTTGGGGCCAATGAAACGGATGCCGGACATTTCACAGACTTCGGCGAAATCGGCGTTCTCGCTCAAGAAGCCATAGCCGGGGTGGATAGCGTTGACGTTGGTGATTTCGGCGGCGCTGATGACGCTGGGAACATTCAAGTAGCTGCGGGCACTCTTGGCGGGCCCGATGCAGATGGCTTCGTCGGCAAACCGCACGTGCAGACTGTTGCGGTCGGCCTCGGAATAGACGGCCACCGTGCGTATACCGAGCTCCTTACACGCGCAGATCACACGCAGGGCGATCTCCCCGCGATTGGCGATCAGAATCTTTTCAAACATACTGTCCGGCTAACAAGCGCACTAGGAGGGCTTCACCGCGTAAAGCGTTTCGCCGTACTCCACTGGGTTGGAGTTCTGAACGAACCGCTTCACGATGACGCCCGCAACCTCGGCCTCGATCTCGTTCATGAGCTTCATGGACTCGATGATGCAGAGCACTTGGCCGGGCTTGACCCGGTCCCCTTCCTGCACAAAAGGCGCTGCTCCGGGCGAGGGCGATTCATAGAAAGTGCCCACGATGGGCGCTTTCACGTAGACCAGCGTCGGGTCGCTCAGGGCCTCGTCCACCACCTCGGCTTTGGCGCCATTCGGCATCGTAGCCGGGACAGCGGCGGGTGCGGCCTGAGCCGCAACCGGCTGGGAGGCGCCAAAAGTCGGATACGGCAGAACGAACTCGGGCTTGGTCGGCTCTGCATGCAGCCGGATCTTCACGCGGTCACTCCCGCGCTGCAACTCGAGCTCCGCCACGCCGGTCTCGCGCACCAGACTGATCAGTTCACGAATCTCATCCAAAGTCATTGGCTCTCACTAGTCTAGCAGTCCCGCCGGCGCATCTGGGCGGCTGCACGATTTCCTTTCTCTTCGCCTACAGAACCCTCAGTTCCTTGCTCAGTTGGGTGAGCACTTCGGCTCCACTGGAGGTTACAACAACCGTATCCTCTATCCGGATACCCCCGAAGCCTTCCAGGTAGACGCCGGGCTCGATGGTCACCACCATACCCGCCTCCAGGGTGTCCTGGCTGTGCCTGCCCAACCGCGGACCTTCGTGGATCTCCAGGCCCACGCCGTGCCCGGTCGAATGGACGAACAGCTTGTCGAAACCGTATCCGCGAAGCGTCCGGCGCGCCACACGGTCCACCAAGGCTGCCGGAACACCCGGACGGACGGCATCGATCGCGGCCATCTGCGCCTCGAGGACAGCCGCATATAGTTGCCGGACCTTTCGTGCGGGCTCTCCCAAGTAGAGCATCCTCGTCATGTCGCTGGCATAGCCATCCGCCAGCGCGCCCATGTCTATGAGCACGAGCTGCCCTTCTCGGATTGGCGCCCGGCCTGGCCGCGCGTGAGGCAATGCGCTGCGCTTGCCCGCCGCCACAATGGTCTCAAATGAAGATGCCTCGGCTCCGCCGGTGCGCATCCGGTGGTCCAGTTCGGCTGCCAGGTCCGCTTCCGTCATACCGGCGCGGACACGTCCCGCAGCCTGCTCAAAAGCTCTGACAGCGATTTGCATAGAGCGCCGGATGAGTTCGATCTCGCCGGCGTCCTTGAGACACCTCAGTTGTTCGACTGCGCCTACAACGGGCTGGAGCCCGGCGCTCGGCGCAAGGCACTCGTCGAGCGACTGATACTCCCGATACGAAATCCGGTCCCGTTCGAAGCCCAGCCGCCGCAGATGCTTGCGCCGCACCTCCGTCATCAGGCGCTCCAGCAGAGGACCGCGCGCCACTATCACCTTGCAGCCGGTCTCCTCGGCAGCCTGAATTTCGTAACGCGGGTCCGTGAACAGCGCCGTGGCGCCATCCGAAAGGAGCAGTGCGCCGTTGTCGCCCGTGAATCCGGACAGGTACCGCACGTTGGGCGGACTGGTGACGATCAGGGCATCCAGCTTATTCGGGGCCAGCATCGAGGCAAGCTGCTTACAGCGTTGACAAAAGTACATCGAAGGATTCGCATTGTACCATCTCCGCGACCCGGCGGTGCATTACAATAGCGGAATATGGCCGATATAATGGTGCGTCCGACGTTGAAACTGGTCCGGTTCCTGAATTGGGTGACGTTCCTGCTGGCGCTGGCCATTCTGATTTACATCCAGAACAGTGCCACTAGCCGCGACTGGTGGATGTTGATCTTCCCCGCCCTGATCTTTGTTTGCGCTATCTGCCTGCAAATCAAGCGGCGCTTCACAGTGATGACGATCCTGGGAGACAAGCTACGCTACGAGACCGGCGTCTTTTCGAAAGTCACGCGTAACATCGCGATCTCGAAGGTGCAGGACGCGCGAGTTGAGCAGTCGATCTGGCAGCGGATCTTTGGCGTGGGCACCCTCTCCATCGAGACTGCCGGGGAAACCAGTCGCCTAACCATTTGCGGAATCGATCACCCTCAGGAAGTTGCTGAACACATCCTGGATGCTTCCCAGGCCGGCGACAAGAAGGACAAGGGCAAGCAGTTATGAGTGAGCACAGCCTGGCCGGCCGTGTTGCTCTGATTACGGGCGCGAGCCGCGGTCTCGGCAAGAACATCGCACTGGCGCTGGGTGGAGCGGGCGCGGAACTGGCCCTGGTTGCGCGCGACAAGGAGAAGCTTGACGAAACGGCTGCGGCGGTGCGCGCCGCGGGCGGCACGGCCGAAGTCTTCCTGGCCGACGTTTCCAGCGAACCCCAGGTGCTCGAACTGGAACGCGCCGTCATCGCCCGTTTCGGCAAAGTCAACATCCTGGTGAACAACGCCGGCATCAACGTAAGAAAACCGGTGGTGGAGTTCACGCTCGAAGAGTGGCGCCGCGTCGTCGACACGAACTTGACCAGCGTGTTTCTGCTCTGCCGGTCGTTCGTGCCGCACATGAAAGGTTACGGCTACGGCCGCATCCTCAACCTAACGTCCATGATGAGCCACGTTGCGCTGCCGGGCCGCACGGCTTACGCGGCCAGCAAGACGGGGCTGTTAGGCTTCACGCGGGCGCTGGCGCTCGAACTGGCGCCCGACGGCATCACGGTGGTCGGCATCAGTCCCGGCCCATACGCGACGGAGATGAATCTGCCGCTGATCCAGAACCCGGAAATAAATCAGGAGTTTACCTCGAAGTTGCCGGTGGGGCGCTGGGGCCAGGTCGACGAGGTCGGCCAACTCGCTCTGTACCTGTGTTCGGAGGCGGCCGGCTTCATCACCGGTACCGACATCCTGATGGATGGTGGCTGGTGCGCGCAGTAGACGGCGAGATCCTGCTGCCGGATACCCGGCTGCAGGAGATCACACGGCGCATTCTTCTGGCAGCCGGCGCATCTGAGCGCGGCGCCATGCTGGCTGCCGACGCCATGGTGGCGGCCAATCTGCGTGGAGTGGATTCCCACGGTGTACAACTGCTGCCCGCCTACGTGAAGCAGATTGAAGCGGGCGGCATCGACGGCCAGGCGGAAGGCCGCGTGGTGAGCGAAAGCGGCGCCACCATGGTCTACGACGGCGAGAACGCCATGGGCCACGTCGTCTCCGACAATTGCTGCGCGCACGCAGTGCGACTGGCGCGCTCGCACGGCTTGGGCATGGTTGTGGCCCGCAGTTCGAATCATTTCGGCGCGGCGGCCTACTGGGCACAGAAGATCGGCAAGCAGGGCATGATCGGTGTCGTCATGTGCAACTCATCGCCGCGCGTTCCGCCCTGGCAGGGCAAAGAAGGGCGCTTCGGCACCAACCCCATGTGCGTCTCGTTGCCGGTTGAGCCGCCGGATTCCTGGTTGCTCGACATGGCTACCACCACCGTTGCCGCCAACAAGATCTACAACCTGGTGGCCAAGGGCGGCGAGACGATCCCGGCCGGCTGGGCCATGGATTCGGAAGGTGTGCCGACCACGGATGCCCGGACGGCGATCCAGGGCCTGCTAATGCCTCTCGGAGGGTACAAGGGCAGCGGGCTTGCCATGATGGTGGAGATTCTCTGCGCGGTGCTCGGCGGCGGCGCCATGAGCACCGAGGTCGGAGGACTCTACATCACCGAACGGCGCTCGGGGACCAGCCAGATGTTCCTTGCGATCGACGTCCGCCGGTTCATGACGCTTGAGGAATTCGCCGCGCGCGTGCGCCGCCTGGTGGCGCATACTAAGGACACCGAACCCGCCAAAGGCTACGACGAAGTGTTGGTGGCGGGCGATCAGGAATGGCGCGCCGAACAACGCCGCCGCGGCGAAGGGATACCGCTGGCCGGGGACATCTGGCAAAATATCTCGGCGCTCGCTGCGCGGCTCGGCGTCGCGCTTGAATGAATCTCACGCTTCAAGTTCCCGCATTGCTACAATGACGCTCGATGCGTCTTCTTGTCACCTTCCTCTCGGCTCTAACGATGCTTTCCGCGGCGAATCCTGCCCTGCTGCGCGCCCCCTGGCCCGCCAAATGGGCATCGCATCCGTCGGCTAACCGCGGCTTCGGCGTCTACCATTTCCGCAAGAGCGTCACGCTTCCCGAAAAGCCCACGTCGTTCCTTGTGCACGTCACCGCCGACAACCGCTACGAACTTTTCGTCAACGGAACCAGGGTGGCGACGGGGCCGTCGCGCGGCGACCTGGCGCACTGGCGTTATCAGACGCTGGACCTGGCGCCGCACATGACGGCGGGACGAAACGTGCTGGCCGCGGTGGTGTGGAATTGGGGCCGCTATGCTCCGGCCGCGCAGATCTCCAACGAAACGGCATTCCTTGTGCAAGGCGACGGATCGAAGGAATCGGTAGTCAATACGCCCGTGGGCTGGAGGTGCATCGCCGACGAAGCTTACGCGCCGCTGGACCGGAACCGCTCCGGCTATCCGGCCGGCGTGCTGGCCGGGGCGGGCGAAACGGTGGACGGCGCGAAGTATCCATGGGGTTGGCAAACACCCGGCTACGATGATTCGAAGTGGACCGCCGCCGTGGCTGCCGGCAATGCCATGCCGTACGGGATCCGCAACGATGTGGACCGCTGGTTCCTGGTGCCCGATTCGCTCCCCCCGCAAGAGGATTCTCCGCAGCGTCTGGCACGTGTTGTCCGCGCGGAAGGTGTAAAAGTCTCACCGGGCTTCGCGAGTGGCACGGCGCCGGTGGAAGTCCCGGCCAACAGTAAAGCCGTCATCCTGCTCGATAACGGAGTTGTCACCACGGCCTTTCCTGAATTGACCGTATCCGGAGGGCGCGGCGCCAAAGTGGAACTGATCTATTCGGAGTCGCTTTATAAGCCCGTCCCCGGACAGCAGGAATCCCGCTGGCCCAAAGGGAATCGCGATGAAACCGAGGGCAAGGTAATCCTGGGCATGGCGGACATATTTGTCTCCGGCGGAGGCGCGAGGCGTACCTGGCGGCCGCTGTGGTGGCGCCCTTACCGTTACGTGCAGTTGGAGATACGGACGCAAGGCGAACCACTGACGGTTCACGATCTGTCGGCGCGCTTCACGGCTTACCCGTTCAAGCACGAGGCGCTGCTCGAAACAACCGATCGCGGGCTGCAGAACATCTTCGAAGTCGGCTGGCGCACCGCGCGGCTCTGCGCGCACGAAACGTACATGGACTGCCCGTACTTCGAGCAAATGCAGTACGTGGGCGACACGCGCGTGCAAGGGCTGATTTCCCTCTACATGTCCGGCGATGACCGCCTGCTGCGCAACGCCATCCAGCAGTTCGACGACTCCCGCATCTCCGACGGAATTACTTACAGCCGCTACCCCTCGAACGTGCCGCAGTTTATCCCGACCTTCTCGTTGCTGTGGGTCAATATGGTGCACGACTACTGGATGCACCGCGACGACGCCGAGTTCGTGCGGGCCCGTTTGCCTGGAGTCCGGGCAGTGCTCAGTTGGTTCGAGGACCGCCGCCATCCTTCCGGCCTGGCCGGAGCGATTTCCTGGTGGCCGTTCGTCGACTGGAACCCTACTTGGCGGCACGGTAATCCGCCGGGTTCGGAAACCGGCGAATCCGTGGTGGTAAGCCTGCAATGGGCCGGCGCGTTGCGCGCCGCGGCGGACCTGGAGGCGGCGCTGGGCGATCGCATCTTTTCCGAGCGTTACCGCTCGCGCGCGGATTCGATCGTCGCCCGCGTGAGGGCCACGGCCTGGAACGACAGCCGCGGCGTCTTCGCCGACACGCCGGAACAGAAGACCTTCAGCGGCCAAGGTAACATTCTGGCCCTGCTCGAGGGCGCCGTGCCGGCGGCGGAGCAGAAGGCCTTTGCCGAGAAACTCCTCGAAAACAATTCGCTCACGCCGATTACGTTCTATTTCCGCCACTACCTGTCGCGAGCCATGCTCAAAGCGGGGCTCGGCGAACGCTATATCGAGCAGTTGACTCCTTACCGCGAGATGCTGGAACAGGGCTTCACGACGTGGCCCGAAACGCCGGGCGAAGCGCGCTCGGATTGCCACGCCTGGAGTGCCAGCCCGAACTACGAACTGCTGTCGACAGTGGCGGGCGTGCAGCCGAACGAGCCGGGATTCCGCTCCGTCCTGATCCGGCCGCACCTGGGCCCGCTGCCTGCGCTGCGCGCCCGTGTGCCGCATCCGCGTGGCGCTATCACGGTGGACCTCAAACGCAAGGGGAACGCCCTCACCGGAACCATAACGCTGCCCGAGGGGCTTACCGGCCTGTTCGAGCATGGGGGGCGCCGCATCATGCTCAAACCAGGACCAAATTCAGTGTAACGGCTCCCGGTCACTGTACAATGGGACAAGAGCGGGCGTTCTGCCGGCCACGGCTTATGGGATCAAGTGAGAATCTGGCTCGCGTGCTGGTCGTCGACGACGAAGAAAACCAGCGTACCGCGCTTGCCACCATGCTCAAGGCATGGGGCTTCGCCTCGGAATCGGCCGCGGACGGCCTTGAAGCTCTGGAGAAGTTGAGCCAGTTTCCCGCCCACGCGGTCATCACCGACCTGATGATGCCGCGTCTGGACGGGATGGGCTTCCTCGAAAAACTGAAAGCGCATCCTTCCCCTCCGCCGGTCATCGTGCTAACCGCATTCGGAAATCTGGAAACAGCCATATCGACGGTGCACGATCTGGGCGCGTTCTGGTTCCTGGAAAAACCTTTCCAGCCGCAGGCGCTGCGAATGTTGGTGGACCGCGCCGTCGCGCAGAGCCGTCTCAGGGAACAGACCGATTCGCTCACACGCCAGTTAAGCTACCAGGGTGTTCTTGGCGAATTGGTGGGCGGCTCGCGCATCATGCAATCCGTGTTTTCTCTTGTGCGCCAAGTGGCGCCGAGCCGGGCCGCTGTGCTGTTGCTCGGCGAGAGCGGCACCGGCAAGGAACTGGCCGCCCGGGCGATTCACGCCTTGAGCAACCGGCGCACCCAGGGCTTCGTCGCGGTGAACTGCGCGGCCCTGCCGGAGACGTTGATCGAAAGCGAACTATTCGGCCACGAGAAGGGTGCTTTCACGGGCGCGCTCGAACGGCGTTCCGGCTGTTTTGAACTGGCGAACGGCGGGACGCTGCTGTTGGACGAAATCGGTGATATGCCGATGGCTACGCAAGCCAAGCTGTTGAGGGTGCTCGAAGATTCGCGCGTGCGCCGCTTGGGCGGCAAAGAGGAGATCCAGGTGGACGTACGCGTGATCGCGTCGACCAATAAGAGCCTGGAAGAGGCTATGAAGAAAGGGGCGTTCCGCGAGGACCTGTTCTACCGCCTGAACGTCTTCCCTATCACGCTGCCGCCTTTGCGCGAGCGCCGCGAAGACATACCGGCCTTGTGCGCCGCGCTGCTCGCCGACCTGAACCAGAAGCACGGCTGCCGGATCACCGACGCGAGCCAGGAAGCGCTGGATCGCCTATCGTCTTACTCTTGGCCCGGAAACGTCCGTGAGCTACGCAATGTGTTGGAGCGCGCGGTGATTCTGGCCGGTGATGGTACCATCGCGAAAGCGCACCTGGGACCGCCCCTCGTAGAGGCGCCGGCGGCGCCTCCGGAAGCGGCCGATGACGAGATGAACGTGGTGCTGAACGTCGGCACCACGGTTGAGCAGGCCGAGAAGGCCCTCATCTACCGCACGCTGGCGTACACGAAGAATAATAAGACGCGCGCAGCTGAAATCCTCGGCGTGAGCGTCAAAACACTCTTCAATAAGCTGCGCGATTACGGCGCGCGCGAGGTAGACTCATAGCCCCTCCGATTACAGCCGCGCCCGCCTCTACACCGCGCGACGCTCCCGCGCATCTTCATCGCTTCCGCGCACTGCCCTTGAAGCTGCGTCTGATGGGGCTCATCGTCGCGCTGATGACGGTAGTGGTGGTGGCCCTGTCGTTGCTCTACCTCAACGGGCTGATGGAAGCCTGGTCCGCCGGAGTACTGGAGCGTGCCGAATTGGCCGGCCAGCAGGTGAAAACGGTTCTGCTCGAACGGGTCGCGGAACGGTCCGCACAGCAGGCCGTTCCACCGGCGACGCTAGAAGAGAGCAAGCGCCTGTGGAGTGAGATCGTCGGCGATGACCGCGCCGTCGGGACTGTGCTCGAAAGCACCATGGCACATGGAGGCGCCATCGTTGAGATCAACGTCGCCGGCGAGGACGGACTGATTCTGGCCTCTTCCAATCCCACCCGCAAAGGCGTCAGGCTCGCGCCGCTGCCCGAGTTCGCGGTTTGGCGCTCAACCAATTCGCTCGCTCGCCTGGGCGATGTACTCACAGGCAGCCGGGACTTCGCGGTGGTCATACCGTTGGGCGTGAGTGGGCATAGGCGGCCGGTGTTCCTGATCCAGGTCGCCGTGTCCTCTGTGCTGCTGTGGGACGCACTCGCGCCGCAGGTGCGTAATCTCGTGGCGGTCTCGCTTTTCAGCTTGGCGTTGGCCATTCTACTGTCACTGGTCATGGCGAATCTCGCGCTACGTCCGCTCAATAGAGTGGCGGAGATGATTGACGGCTTGCGCGCCGGTGGGTCGCCCGAGACGGCAAGAGGCACATCGCCTCGCACACCCGAACTCGCCGCCGTCGAATCGAAGTTGAACCTCCTGGGTGAGCGCCTGCGTATGGACCCGCTTGAGGCTATTTCGCGCCTCACCAGCGGCGTGGCGCACGAGATCAAGAATCCCCTGAATGCGATTGCGCTGAGACTCGAGATACTTCGCAGCCTTGTCACCACCCAGACTCCCGAGGCGGGCCCGGAGATTGCGTTGATCTCGAAAGAAATTATGCGCCTGGATCGGGTGGTCAAGACCTTCCTCGATTTCACGCGCCCGCTTAAGCTGGATTTCAAGGCAGTGAACCTGGGGACTCTGGCCCGGGAGGTGGCCGCATTGGTCGCTCCGGAAGCGGGCCGCCGCAACGTGTTCATCGAAATCTCGGCGCCGTCCGAGGGCATCGTCATTCGCGGTGATCCGGATCACCTGAAACAGGCGATATTGAACGTGGTGATGAATGGAGTCGAAGCCATGGCGGGTGGGGGTACGTTGCGCATGGAACTGGCGCGGGATGCAAATCAGGCCCTTGTCCGGGTGATCGACCAAGGTCCGGGCATCCCGCCGGAGCTGCGCGACAAGGTATTCCGGCTCTATTTCACGACGAAGGAGAAAGGGACGGGCATTGGGCTGGCCATGGCGTTCCGCGCCGTGCAGTTGCATGGCGGAACCATCGACCTCGTGGATACCCCGGGCCACGGGTGCACGTTTATATTGAAATTACCGGCACAGGGCACCAAATGACGAAGCTGCTACGATTCTTCATCATCCTGGCGATGGTACTTGTTCTGCTTCTCGCTCCGGGTTGCTGGCCCTTCGGCAGGAAGCAGGCCAAGCAGCTTCCGCCGACGCCCATTCCGCCGGCGCAGCCGAGGAAACAGGAGAAGGTGGAAACACCCACGCCGCCGAAGATCCAAAGCGAGCCGCCGCCTGCGGCACAGATTCCTCCACCGTCTGTGGAGGCGCAGGGCCAGCCGCCCGCTCCGCCGCGTCCGCGCCCTTCAAAACGCAATAGGCGCGTAAAGCAGCCTACGGTCGCGGAGGAGCCGCCAGCGGCTCAAGCCCCTCCCGCAGGGACCCCACCGGCGGCTCCGCAACCGCGCCTCGGGGAAATGCTCAGCCCCGAGGAACTGCGTGAGCATGTCAAGAACTACGATCACAGCCTGCGTGAAACTCAGAACATGCTCGCGCAAATCCAGAAACGCACACTGACGGCCGATCAATCCCAATCCGCCGCCAGAATTCGAACCTTCCTCGCCCAGGCGGAGGAGACGCGCCGGTCGGACCTTGTGGCTGCGGTCAACCTGGCGCGCCGCGCCGAACTACTGGCCAGAGACCTTCTGAGCCATCTGCCTTGATGGCGTCTCCGCGGAGGCAGTCTGTTTCTCCAGTTGTTCGAGTGCGCCCGATCCCGGCACATAGATCCGCACATCGACGCGACGGTTCTGCGCGCGGCCCGCGCGCGTTCTATTGTCTGCCGCTGGAGATTCCTGGCCCAGACCCAGTATGTGAACGCGGCGCAGCGGCACATTGTGCTTGACCGTGAAATATCGTGCTACTGCTTCAGCTCGCCTTTGGCTCAGATCCAGGTTGAGCGCACGATTCCCGGTGCGATCCGTGAAGCCCTCCAGTTCCACCACATAACGATCCAGCGATGACACCTGGCTCGCCATTTCATCCAGGATGGCTTTGCCTTGAGGCGTCAGTTCGCTGCTGTTGAGCTTGAACAAGACCGCCTTTTCTGTGCGCAACTGCAGCTTGTCTTGCTCTTCGATGGCCTGCTGCAGAAGGTTGGATCGATTCAATCCCTTGTCCGCGAGCGTGTGAGCCTCATCGGCGGTAAGCCCCGCCTTCACGGCCTTTCCCTCGGCTCGCTGCGCGTTCTCGTTCGCGGCAGCCGCCTTGGCGTCGGTATCCGACAAGTGCTCCTTGGTGCGGGACAGATCGTTATCCAAGCCTTCAATGCCGCCGGCGAGTTCCTTGTCCTTGTCCGCGGTCCGCTTGTCGATCTGGCTTACTTTGGCATCCAGCGGAGCTACAGTCGAGCGCACGTAGCGCTTCGTCGCGCAGCCCATTGTCACCATGCCAAGCAATGCGATGGCGGCTACCCTAACTGGCCGGACACGATTGAGTTTCATACCATCTCCTATGATGTTTTGTCTACTCCGAACTTTTCATACAACTCGGGACCGGCCAACGGGAGGCCGGCGGGAGCCGCATGCGGGCTTTGCAGTTGCCCGCTTTCCCTTATCTCAGTCAGTCTTCGGAACGGCCCGGAGGGGTCAAGGGCGCGCCGGGGCACCCACGCGCAGCGTGGGTCGTGCGCGGCGAAGCGGACCCTTGACGGCGAGGACCGTTCTGGAACATGAGGCAGAAGGGGAAGCGGGCCGGGGGTCTCAGGGGGTGTCTCCCTGGCGGGGGTCCGGGGCAGCGCCCCGAGCACTTTGCCGCGCGCGGTTTCTGTGCGCGGCATCAAGCCATGATTCCCGCTCCGCATCTTACGCTGCCTCCGCCAACACGAAGTTGGGAAAGTCCTCGAATATCCAGTGGTTCTTCAGGGTTCGGTAAATGATCCCCAGGAGCTTGCGCGCCAGGGCGATAATCGCCTTCCCGGTCCCGCGTCGTGCCTTGATCTGTTCGTAGTACCGCTTCAGGTACGGGCTGTAGCGCTGCGCGATCAGGGCGCACTGGACTAGGGCTGTGCGGCCCAGCTTGCTGCCGTGTTTGGTGATCCGGCCCGACCGTTCCGTCTCGTTGGAATTGGAAACCCGCGGCACGATTCCGAAGTACGCCGCCAGTTTGCCCTCATCCGCGAAGTCGTTGATATCGCCGATCACGCTCAGCAGAATGCTCCCGGTCAGCGGGCCGATCCCCTTGATGCTGGTCAGATTCCTGTGCCCTTCCAGCTTGCTGCCCTCGTCGGCGATCGCCTTCTCCAGTTTCGCGATCCTCTGGTTCAGGCTTCGGATCTCCTCGATGATCACTTCCAGTTCCAGCTTCACCATGGCGTCGAACTTCATCGCCAGGATTTCGTTGAGCTTCTTTTCGCTCGACAGCGCTTCCTTCTCCAGGTTGATGCCGTGCGCCGAGAGGATGTTGTTGACCTTGTTCTTCAGCGAGGTGCGCAGCTTCACCAGCGTGTCCCGCGTCTGCGTCAGACTCGCCAGTTGTGCTTGTGTCTTGTCCTTCATCCTCACCTCCGGCAGCAGATCCTTCTCCAGGTACAGCGCCAGGTTCCGCGCGTCGTTCGGGTCTGTCTTCTTCACCGAGTGGCTGATCACCTTGAACTGGTTCGGATCCACCGCCACCACGCGCTTAACGTGCGGCGCCACCGCATCATGGAATAACCGCGTGTTCCCGGTTACCTCCACGGCGACCTCGTCGTCCGGCCGCAGCTTCTTCACGAATCGCGGCAGGTCCTCCAGTTTCCACTCCGTTAAATAATTCCGGCCGTTCTCCAATCGCACGCAACACGTGAACTGGTTGCGGTGCAGGTCGATTCCGATGTGTCGTGGCGCTGGCATACTCCTCCTGTATCGTTGAACTGCAGGTGGAGTAGACGGGCTCTGCGGCGGTCACCATTCTCCTATCCAAGGTCCGTTCCGGCCTTACGGTGGCGCTCCAGTCACAGGTCTGACCAATCTCCTTCACGAGGTCAAACGCCTCAAACGAACATGCAGCCTGTGACCTGTCTACTCCGAGAAAATCCCTTCTCTCGGAGCTTATCCCGCACACGAGCCTAATCATTCATACCATCTCCTTTGTTAGGGTCTGGTCTTCTACTTGCGCGGCGAGACTTGCGAGCTGTTGGGTGCTCATCCGGATGCCGCGCAGTTCGGCGAGTCGCAGCGTCAGGACAAGCAGCTCTTGTTCGGTCAGATCGACCACATCTTCAAAGCCAAAAGCGCCCCAGGCGCCTAGGGCAAAGAACAGTTTGACGTCGGGTGGCGACGGCTTGGTCATTTCTTGCAACCAGATCGGCAAGGCGGGTTTGCCGGTCTTGGCTGGTTTCACATCTTGCGTCGTTTTCACGGTTGGTTTCTCCTTAGTCTGGTTTCGGGTTGCACGAGCGGGGTGCATGGGTGTAGTATCATGCTAAGGCACTTAGCATGTCAAGGATTATTTCACGAACCGGGATGCGTATGCTAACGGGGTGGGCAAAAGGACGTTTGGATCTCTCATGGAACTGATGGACTACTTGAAGAAGGCCGGCGCCCGAGGGGGTAAGAAGTCGGCTGCGAACCTGTCGAAAGCTCAACGCGTGGAGCGAGCGAGGAAGGCAGCCCAGGCACGGTGGAAGAAAGCCAAGAAGAGCACGGCGAAGCGGGCCGCGGCGAGAAGGGAGGGATAGGACTATGGCGGTTTACAAACCAGCTTATCGCGACAAGGAAACAGGCGAAGTGAAGCAGACGGCGATCTGGTGGTATCGCTTCAACTTCGCCGGCCGGCGCATCCGGGAGTCCAGCAAATCGACACGAAAGACGATCGCCGTGGAAGCGGAGAAGAAGCGGCACAAAGAACTGGAAGCCCGCTACAACGACATTGAAGATCGCCGGGATGAGCGCATCCGCACTGTGGCCGAAGTCGCAGATGGATTTCTCGCGGATTACCAGGTCCGCAACCCGCACTCGGCCACGTTCGCCAAGTATGCCTTAGGGCATCTGAAGCGACTGATCGGCAGGTTCCTGGTGGTAGACATCACCGGCGAGGTGGTGATGACCTACCAGACCGACCGCCTGAAGGAGAAAGCATCCCCGAAGTCGGTAAACGAAGAGGTGGGGTTCCTGCTCCGGATCCTTGGCGAGCAGGGCGATTTCCTGCGCGCGAAACTTCGCCGGAGTCGCTCCTTGAAACTTACCACTGGTCCGCGAATCTCCCGCGCCTTCACTCCGACCGAGAAGACCGCCCTCCTGGAGGCCGCTCGTAAGCGGCGCTCACCCTCAATCTACCCGGCGCTTATGTTGGCCCTTCATGCCGGCATGCGGGATGCCGAGATTCGCGAGCTGCAATGGGCTAGACTCGATCTCCATAAGGCAGTCGTGACGATCGGCGAGGCCAAGACCGAAGCGGGCGAGGGAAGGACCATCCCACTCAACGAAGAAGTGCTGGCGGCCCTCGTGGCTCATTCCAAGTGGTATCTGGACAAGTTCGGCGAGACGCGGCCGCAGTGGTTCGTGTTCCCCGCCGGCAGACCACAGCCGACGGATCCGACACGGCCGCCCACTTCGTTCAAGACGGCTTGGACAGCGGTGAGGAACGATGCGGGAGCTGCGGGACGATGGCACGACAACCGGCACACCTGGATTACCGATCTGGCCGAAAGCGGGGAAGCATCGGATGAAACCATCCGGGATCTCGCCGGGCACGTCTCGAAACAGATGTTGAAACACTACTCCCATATCCGCATGCAAGCAAAGCGGTGGGCAGTCGATTCGCTAGTGAGAACAAAGACCACGGGTGTGACGGGCACTGAGAATGTGGCGGGCGCCACGGGTGCTGTGCAGGACAAAACGAGCACGATTTCCGTTGAGCCTGGCAAAGAAATGGCCAAAGTAGAACCAGTCAACTAGGTTTTCGGTGGTTTGAGGGTTTGTAACTGATTGAAAGGATTGGCTCCCCAAGTCAAGCAAAGGCTATTTGACGGTGGAGAGACGCTGGTAAATCTATTGATTCTAAACGGGCTACTCAAATTTTGGCCCCTCCAAGTCTCCGGGCTTACAGGTCGCCCTTGAGTGGCACGCTGGGAGAACAGAGTCCTCGCAAAGGACGGGTGCTTTCCGAGAATTCTATCCGGCAGGCCTGCGTTCGAGCCTGCCGGTAGAGTGTTCCCCCCGGACGATGAAGAGCATCTCGTCTTTCAGGACAAACCGCTCCGTCTGTTCGGACTGGTTCAACCGAAAAGGGAAACGCCAGGTCACCCACCGAAGCAGCAGTGAATGACTCCGGTCTCCCGGCAGCATCAGCGGTCACTCAGCGAGAGTGTCGTTGACATAGTCAATGACATTATATAATATGGTAGACATGCGCGCGCCGAAGGCGATCACGAGCGGGCGACTGTCCCATAAGGGCGACGAGTCTCACCTCTTCCGGGAGATCACACGAACTCATCAGGTGCTCATGGCCGGGTTCTCGCGAGAAGTCGGAATGCCGCCATCACGGTTCGCGTTGATGCGACTTCTGGTCACTGCTGAAAAGGACGTCGGCGTCATGGACCTCGCTCGACAACTTGGGATCAACCCGGCGGCGGTCACACGACAGGTCAAGGAGATGGAGGGCGACGGCCTGATTCGGCGGCGTGCCGACCCCAGGGACGGCCGGCGCAGCCACGTGAGGTTGTCGCCGAAGGGATTCAGGGTGTTCGAGGATCTCCACGACCGCACTCACGAGATTGAGCGCGCGCTGTCCTCCGTTCTCAGCAGCAGCGACGTCGAGGTGGCTGTGAAGGTTCTGTCGAAGCTGCGTAGCTTCCTGGAGGAGCAGTTGTGAAAAGCAAAAAGCTCAGCGTGCGAGCGTTCGTGGCCACGATGATGGGCTTCAGTGGTCTCGGGCTACCCATAACCGGGCTCGCCAATCACGTCTACGGCTTCTCGCCGCTGTCGGTCGAGCGCCACGCATGGATGTCCGCCCACAACGTTCTTGGCCTGCTGTTCGTCCTGTCCTCCATCTGGCACATCGTACTCAATCGCCGTCCCCTGTGGAACTACATGAGGAGCACGGCTGCGGGCATCTCGTCCGTCAGCCGCGAGGCGGTCCTTGCCGGCCTCATCGTAGCATGCGCTCTCTTTGTATTCGTCGGTCACGCATTCCTCGCCGGAGGGAGAGGGTGAAGTCGCCAGCGGTGAACAATGAGCTGTATCGGACGTTGGGCCACTGCTGGTGGGATGATGAGGTGGGTGAATTCAGCACGATCCGCTTCTTCGTCAACCCCGTGAGGTTCAACTACTTCAGTCGCGTGCTCGGAAGGCACCGGATCCAGGAACCAGGATCGCCCATGGTCCTGGACGTGGGGTGTGGAGGAGGCCTGTTGGCCGAGGAGTTCGCACGCGCTGGCTTCCAGGTTACCGGTGTCGATCCAGCACCCGAGTCGATCGAGACTGCGAGGTCTCACGCAGCGAAATCCGGGTTGCACATCGCTTACGAAACCGGGTTGGGTGAACGCCTTCGCTTCGAAAAGGCATCATTCGATCACGTGGTATGCTGCGATGTCCTGGAGCATGTCGACGATGTCGACCGGGTAATCGGCGAGATCGCACGCGTACTGAAGCCCGGCGGTCTGTTTCTCTATGACACCGTCAACCGGACGTTCATGAGCAAGCTCGCGGTGATCAAGGTCATGCAGGAGTGGCCGTCCACGGCTTTCGCCGGGCCTAATTCGCACGTCTGGGAACGGTTCATCAAGCCCGCGGAGCTGTACCGCATGCTCGAGCGCCACGGACTCGACCAGCGGGAGATGCGCGGGATCTCGAGCTGCCGTAATCTTGTTGCCAACTGGATCGATTTCCGTCGTCGCGCGAAAGGCCAGATCACCTTCAAGGAATTGGGGCAGCGCCTTGCCCTTCACGAGAGCGGTGACGTCGACGTGTCCTACATGGGGTATGCGGTGAAGTCGGCGAGCGCCTTGCGGAAATAACAGTATCGAGGAGACGTCAACGACTCAGGACCAGGAATTGGCTCCCCGAGAATCCGACTTTCGAACCTTGTCTCCATAAATCTGATTTATAGTCCGTTACAGGTGGCATCGAGAGAATATCTCTAACTGGAGAAATTGGATTCCCGAATCTCTTCATTCATAAGATGGTTCTGGACTCTTCTCCCAAGGCCGACCTGTTAACCGCTGAGAATCGACCCCAAGCTGCACTTACGGAATTTCCCTTGCCTCCATAAATCTCGTAAATGGGCTGGATGCCGTCAGCTCAGAGCGCCCCACAAAATTGGCAACATCAATATTTCTCTCCGGGCATGCCAAGTGGCCGAGTTCTCGCGGCCGGATCGACAGTGGGCCACTGGCGCGCGCCTGGATGAGCGACAGGCCAACCGTCGCCCAGGCTGGCGCAGCGTGTTTGCCGCACCCCACTGCGGAATGGACAACGCAGCAACTGCGAGAGGCGTTCCCCTTTGACCGGGTTCCGCGCTACCTGCTTCGGGACCGCGACGGCATTTTCGGTCGTGAGTTTCGCAAGGACGTGAAAGCGATGGTGAATCAAGGAGGTGCTCTCCGCTCCGCGATCGCCGTGGCAGCGAGCATACGTGGAGCGGGTGATTGGTTCCATCCGGCGAGAGTGTCTGGACCACATGACCGTGTTCGGGGTAGCTTTGCTGTATCGGCACGTGCAGCGATTCCTGGGTTATTATCGTGAATTGCGCACTCAGCTCTCGTTGGCGAAGGATGCACCGGAGTCGCGGTCGGTCCAGGGGCCGGAAGTCGGACGCATCGTCGCCATTCCCCAACTCGGCGGCCTTCATCATCGCTACGAACGGCGCGCGGCCTGAGATCGCCCCGGAACCGCCAGGTCGCCGGAAGCATCGCGGTTCCATTCGATCACGGGTGCGATAACCGCACCGCGTTCCATGTCGGCCACGGAGTATTTCTCTTGCCCAAAGCCGCAGCAGGTCCGGTGATCACGTCTGCCAAGCCTTCTGCTCAGATATCACCCCGGTGGGGACGCGTGAATGCAACTGCTACATGCCATCGCGACGGAGTTTACGGGGACCACCCTCTCAGAAACGGAGGCAATCTCGACTCATGTGAGGTACTTCGGAGATCATGACCATAACCAGCGGCGCTCCGCTCCGACTCTGCCCCACATCAAACGGAATCGGTGCCCCGGATTACGCAGCAGACGGACATCGCGAGGACGGTCGGTTCCTCCTTACGCGGCGGAGAATCCAATGCCAAAAGCCGGTGACGAAAGCAGCCACCCACGCAAGGCCGAGGAAGACGTAGACGATCCGCGTCGTCAACCCACCCCAGATCCCGAAGTGGATGGGGATGCACCACTGGATCAACTTGCGGGCCAAAGGAGCGTCGCGCGTGTCCTCTATGGATAGCACGCGCCCGCTGAAAGGATCGACGGCGATGTTGGCGTGGTTGCGGGTCCGATTCCAGTCGCCCCATTCCTTTCTTACCATCAGCGGTACTTCCGGCGTACGCGGGAAGCTGACACGGCGGATCCGGCCAACCAGCGCCTGATCGGCAGCCGCGACAAGCACGTCAACCGGTAACCGTTGTCGTCCTGGTTTGGGAACAGTGAGTCTGGTGGCCGCCGCTGTGCCAGTCAGACCGTACACCAGGCTCGCGACAGGTTCGGGGAACGCGAACTCCATGGCCGTGACGGCAACTAGCAGAGAGAACAGAAACGGATAAACTCCCGCCGCGTTGTGCACATCGTACAAGGCACGGGACACGCCCGCATCGGTGCGGACGGAAAAGCGAGCCTTCCACACCGCCCTCCCGGCACGCATCGCCGGCCACCAAAGCCAGATGCCGCTAAAGAGCATGGGAAGCGCCAGCACCGCGCCCCAGCCGTTCAGCAACCATCCAGCCTGCCCCAGGAATAGATAGAAATGCAGATAGCAAAGGAACCCGTAGAACGAACTTGTCCGGGTACGGTCGCCGAGGATAGCGCCGGTATAAGGATCGAGGAAGACATCTACCTGGCTGGCGCGGTTGGGGCCGAGACGGATGGTGTACGGGTGATTCGCCTCCACGGGAAAGTTGATGTAGGTGTACCTGCCTTTCCAGTCCGGGTATCGCTGTTCGAAGGAAGAGAGGATTTGCGAGAGTGGAAGGCGCTGGCCTTTCACCTCCACATTCCAAAGATGGGGATTCAGCCAACGGTCGATCTCACGGCCGAATACCAGCAGGCTGCCCGTAAAGCCCATCATCATCAGGTACAGGCCGAGGATCAGGCCCAGCCAGAGATGAGTCTGATAGAAGAGGTTCCGGACCGTCCAGAAGGACGGCCTTTTCCGTCTGTGAATGTTCGTTACCAACGGTAGCGCACCTGAACCGAGAAGCGCCGCGGCGTTCCGGGGCAACCGGCATCCTGGGAGGAGAAGTCGTCGGCAATGTAGTAGCGGTCGCTGAGATTCGTGCCCGACACCACCACACGAAGACGCCAGAGGTCGAAGGCCACGGCGGAGGAAAGCAGAGTGTAGGACGGCAGGATTTGCGGATTGACGACGTTGTCCCGCAGGGGACGGCTACCGACGTAGTTGACCCCCGGGGAGAAGGTCAGAGATTTCCAAAGGTGGAGCAGTCCGCCGGCACCGGCGATGTTCTTGGGGGCCATGCGGAGCGGGTAGCCGGAGAAATCGCTCGTAAGTGCCGGCCGGAATTCGATGTTCCGGGCGTTGTGGTGCGCGTAGTGGCTCCAGAGCGTGTGCCCGAGCAGTCGCGCCCGAAATTCCGATTCAACGCCGTTAACGCGGGTGGTCGCGTTGACGAAAGTGAAGTCCTCCGGGCCAGAGCGGAAGCTTCGCTGGCCGTCGATCTTCTTCATATCGAAATAGGTCGACTGGGCGAAGAACCGGCCGCTCACGAAGCGCAGACCGCCTTCCAGACTGCGCGTGACCTCCGGGCGCAGCAACTGCGGAATGATGATACTTCCCTGCTGGCTCAGGGCCGGGAATTGCGGCCGGAAGCCCTGAACGTAATTCCCGAAAATCACCAGGTTGGTGCGGCCGCGCTCGAGCGCAACCACATCGAAGCCCACTCGCGGGCTGAGGCGCGACTTGATGATGGTGGAGACAACGCTGGTATCGGAACGATTCAGAAACTGGTCGAAACGGTCCCATCGCAGCCCCAGAACTGTGCCGAGGCGGCCCCATCCGAGGCGCTCCTGGAGATAGAAAGAGGCGATGTCCTGGCCGAAGTCGGAGTAAGTGGTGGCGCCGCGAATGCCTCTCGGATCGTTATTCACGTTCGAGACAGGAGTGTTCCAGTTCGGACCGCGGTAGGTGGGGGCATTACGGAAAGAGGGCGATGCCTGATCCTGGCTGCCCCACTCGTAGGTGAAGCCGGCCAGGAAGTCACTGCGGAGCCGTTCACGATTACGGGACCAGGTCAGGATCGAGTCGGAAAGCAGCGTATCCTGCACGGTGTTGCTTTCGGAATAGCCTTTGGATACCGCAGATGACGGAGGCAGTATGGTGATGCCTCCAGTGGCGAAGCGATCGTAGCGGTTGAAGTTCGTGGTGTTCGACAGCGTCCATTCACGCGCGACCGCCAAGTCGGCCCGTCCGGTGACGGAGTGCATGTCGGCGTCGAAACGTGCTCCCGGAATGCCATAGTTGTCTTCGCGGTTTACGACATAGGGGCGGCCGTTTACGAGAGGCACAATCGAGCCGCGTTGGGCCTCGACGTCGCTGAACAGGTAGTTGCCACGAAGATGAAGGCGGCCGCCAACGGACTGCTCGCCCATCAAACTGACGGCGCCCATGTCGCGGCCGGTGCCCCGCTGGAAACCGTCGCTCGACTGCCACATGGCCGATCCGGCCAGTCGGCCGCCGTTCCAGGGAACGCTGGCGCTCCCCATAGTCTCACGGTCGCCAAAGCTGGCGAGACCGAATCCCAGATCGCCGGTGAATCGGCTCCGGGCCGGCGGAACGGTAAAGAACTGCATCACGCCGCCGACGGCACTACGGCCGTACGCAGAAGAGGCAGGCCCCTTGACGAACTCCACCTCCTGGATGGCGGGAACCGGGAGCATGGTCAGGTCGGCAGAGCCGTTCAACTGGCGCAACGGGACACCGTCAATCAAGGTGAGGACGTCCGCCGTATCCCGCAGACCACGAGTGGAAATATGGGGGTAGGCGTTGCCCTGGGTGCCGAACTGGAGGCCGGGGACACTGCGCAGGACATCTTCGAAGGAATTCGCACCGGTCTTTTCGATCGCATCGTGGGGCACGACCGATACGCGGAACGGCGTCCACAAAACGGGTTCATCCGTCTTGCTGACGGTCTCGACGTGTGTGGCGACGGGACTCGGCTCGATGGTGACGTCCAGCGTCTGCGAAGGGGGCAGAGTGGCCGTGCGCTCGACGACTGAGAAGCCGTCCCTGCGAACCGTCACACGATACGTTCCGTCGGGAAGGGCGTCGAGTTGGAAACGGCCCTCGATACCGGTAACCACGTCGCGGCGCACCGGTCCCGTCAGCTCGATGTGCGCATCTGGCACAGGGGCACCACTCGAATCGTGGACAACTCCACTGACGATGGCGGCGCTGGCAGCGGCGGCCAGATGAAGGAAACAAAAAATCGGAGAATGGCGCATAGTGATCAATGAGATTCAGCGGCATAGCCGCGTTGACTGGTGGCGATCCGGCGGATGTACTCTTCCAGTTCCGGGGGCGTGGTCGGCAGCTTCCAGGTTTTCGACGATGGAAACAATTCCTGAAGGGCAGCGGCCGCGATGTAAGTCAGAGGAGGCGAAAGCCGGGCATTCTTCAGGACCGAGCGGTCGGACAGGATTTGCTGGCTGTCTCCTTGTACCGTGATACGGCCTGCGTCGAGGATTGCCACGCTGGTGGCCCAGCGGGCTGCCAGATTGGCGTCGTGAGTGCTCAGGACCACAGCGACGTTGTCGGCCCGCAAACTGCCGAGGGACTCGATCAGGGTTTCAGTCCCCTCATGATCCAGTCCCGCGGTCGGCTCGTCCAGCAGTAACAGTGCCGGGCGGACCACGAGCAAACCGGCGAGCGCGACCCGCTTCTTTTCGCCCAGGCTGAGCTGGTGGACCGGGCGGCCGGCCAGGTGAGAGATTCGCTGATGTTCCAATGCGGCCCTGGCGACGCCCACTGCGGTGTTGTCCGGCATTCCGCGCTGTACGAGGCCGAACGCGACGTCCTGCTCGACGGTGGGAGCAAAAAGCTGGTCTTCGGGATCCTGGAGAAGGACCCCGACCTTGTCCCGCAATGAGGAGCGCGATTTGCCCGTACGTACCGCCTGGCCCTCCCAGAGCAGTTGTCCTTCGGCCAGAGGCAGCATCCCTGCAAGCGCGAGCAGAAGCGTCGACTTTCCGGCGCCGTTGGCGCCGAGCACGGCCAGACGATCCCTTGCGCCAATGCGCAGACTGATGTCCCGTAACGCAAATCGGTCCGCGGCGTACCGGTAGCCGACACCGTGCGCCTCCAGCAGGACAGTGCTCATCGGCACCTCGAATCGAGCAGCGCTAGCCCGCATTTCTCACACGGGGACTAGCAAAAAGCCGCTTCTTCTGGCATAACTGAGTTTCCACACAGCAGTTAGCGTCAGCAAGAAAGCGGCTTTTGCTATGACAGAGTGTATCCAATCCAGCTTCGAGTTCCAAGC
>JAJFUV010000324.1 GCA_021372245.1 Terriglobales bacterium | reverse complement strand
ATCGCCAACTCGGGCCACGAGCAGTGGCGCAAGGCGCTGGCTGAAGCCGCCCACACCACGCCGGACCGCGTCACCGTGCACACGCTGCATCCGCACGACACGCCCGGCTACGATCCCGACGCCGAGCGCCTGTTGGCGCGCCAGGGCCTTGCGGGACGCATCTACGACGTAGCTTTCACAGGGCAGGCGCTCGACCGCGTTGTGCGCGCCCTCGCCGAGGCCATGGCCCGGCAGCAGCCGGTGACGCACGTTTCGCTTGGCCAGGCCCGGGTTCAACAGGTGGCAGCCAACCGCCGTATTCTCGGACCTGACGGAAAGGTGAAGTACGTCCGCTACAGCAGTTGCCGCGATCCCAAGGTGCGCGCCGAACCGGAAGGAGTCATCGATCCGCTGGTCCGTTCCATCGGTTTTTGGAATCAGGATCGCCCGGTCGCGGTCCTCACTTACTACGCGACGCATCCGCAAAGTTTCTACGGCAAAGGCGGCGTGAACCCGGATTTCGTGGGCATGGCTCGCGCGTCGCGGGAAAAGGCCGTGCCCGGCGCCATGCACATCCATTTCGACGGCGCGGGCGGCAACGTGGCCGCTGGCAAGTACAACGATGGTTCGCCCGCCATGCGCCCCGTGCTGGCCGGACGGCTCGCGGAAGGCATGCGCGAAGCCTGGGAATCGAGCGTGAAGCGGCCGCTTGACGCGCGAGACATCGGCTGGCGCACCATGCACGTGGTTCTGCCACCCGCCGAAAAGCTCCGCGACCGGGCAGCCATCGAGAAGGCGCTCACAGATTCGAAGTCAGACATGCGCACGCGCCTGCGTGCCGCGCGAGAGCTGGCCTGGCTCGACCGCGGCCACCAGGCCGAGTTGAGCTGCCTGCGCCTGGGCCCGGCGCGCGTGCTGCACATGCCCGGGGAGTTGTTTATCGAATACCAGCTGGCTGCCGCGGGAATGCGTCCGGGCTCGATGGTCGCCATGGCGGCTTACGCCGACTACGGTCCCGGCTACATAGGCACGCGCACCTCTTACAGTCAGGGCGGCTATGAAACCGGTCCTGCATCGCGTACCGCGCCCGAAGTTGAGGAAGTGCTCATGCGCGCCATGCGCGAACTGCTGAGATAGCCGGCGTCAGATCGCGTTGAGCGCCTGTTCGAAATCGGCCAGCACGTCGCGCCAGTCCTCGATGCCCACCGAAACGCGCACCAGGGAATCCGTGATGCCGGCGGTTTCCATCTCCTCGTCGCTCAGTCCCGAATGAGTGGTCGTTTTGGGATGGCAGGCCAGCGTTTCGACGCCGCCGAGCGACACGGCGTTGCGCACAAGCTGGAGGCCGCGCAGGAAGTCGAACGCCGCAGGCCGCCCGCCGCGCAGATCCATGGAAAACACCGCGCCGGGAAAATCGCATTGCACGTCGCGTATGCGCACCTGCTCGGGGTCTTCAAACAGCGTGGGGTAGTGCATCTTCGCGACGCGCGTGTGCTTCGCCAGCCGTTCGGCGATGCGCTGCGCGTTCTTGCTCTGTTTGTTCATCCGCAGCGCTACGGTAGGCAGGCGGCCGTCCAGCATCCAGCACTCATCCGGCTGGAGGATGTTGCCGAACATCACGCGCGAAGCGCGCAAGGGACGGATCAGAGCCGCATCCCGCGCCAGCACCACGCCGGCCAGCATGTCACTGAAGCCGGAAAGGTACTTGGTGGCCGAATAGACCACCAAATCCGCGCCCAGCATGAGCGGATGCTGGAAGGTGGGGCCGAGGAACGTGTTGTCCACCATCACCAGCGCCCGCGGGCCATCGCCTGAACCGCGACGGGCCACGGCGTCGGCCGCGCGGCGAATGCCGGTCATCACCATAGTGGGATTGGACGGCGTCTCGATGAAGACGGCACCCAGGTTGGGCGTGGCCGCGATGGCCGCATCGAGCGCTGCGCCGTCGCCCGCCCGCACCGCCACGGCGGAGATCCCAAACGGTTGCAGAAACTCGTGCGTCAGGCACTGTGTACCGCCGTAAAGCGGAACCGTGTGGACCAGGCTCTGCCCTGGACGCAGAAATGTGGTCAGTGCCGTCACGATCGCCGCCATGCCGGAATTGAACACTACGGCGCCCTGCGCGCCTCTCTCCAGCGGCACGATCTGCTCTTCCAGGATTTCCGCGTTGGGATGGTTGATGCGCGCGTAAATCAGCTCGACCTGCTCGCCTTCGCGCGCCTTGGCGCGCCCGCTGGCGATAGCGAACGCGCGCTCGGCAGCTTCAGGACTGGAGAAAACGTATGTAGAACTACGAAACACGGCCGGCCGCGCCGACCCCACCGAAAGCCGCGGATCGAACCCCTTCGCGATCACCGCGGTAGTGGGCCGCATGCCGTGAGACGCTTCCTTGCGCTCGGACATTCATCACCCCCACCAAGAGTGTACATCGGATAACGATGGCCCTCATTTCGACTATTCGCCGCCGTCGTTCGTCCATAATGTTATAGAGCCGGCGTCGGCAAGATCCCGCCGGGGAGAGTGCGCCGAATGGCGTCTGAAACAATCACACAGCAGAAATCGAAGCGAGAGAGCCGCGCAGCGGCAACCATCCGGGAGATCTTCGGATCCGGCCGGCCGCTCACCTATGTGCGCACGGCTGAAGAGCAGCGCGTCGCGCGCGTGCTGGCCGAGGTGGCCGCCGGATGGGAAGCCTCCGGCCCCATGCCCGTTTGGACCTGGACCCTCACCGAGGGCCTTCGCCGCGGCGAGGAAGCCGTGGTGGCCGGCACCGAGACCCCACGCGGCGTCCTGGACTTCATCATCGCGAGCGAGGTACCCGGCATCTTCCATCTGAAGGACTTCCACGAGCCGCTGCGCGAATCGGCCGAAACCCGGCGCCGTCTCCGCGATCTGTACGAAAGTTGCCTCGACCGGCAGAAGTTCGTCGTCATCACCTCCGCGGTCCGCTACATTCCCGAGGAGCTCGACCGGAACATTCTGTTTCTGGAACTGAGGCCGCCCGACCTGGTGGAGCTGGTGGAATTCGTGAGGGACGAAACCGCCGCCATCGGTGGCCTGGATGAGAAGGTTCTTCACTCCTTTGCCCGCGCCCTGCAAGGGCTGACGCTCGACGAGGCGCGCTACGCTCTGCGCCGGGCCGTGGCCGCCAATCCGGTTCTTGGAATGGATTCGCTGCCGGCCCTGCTCGAGGAAAAACGCCTGCTGGTCAACCGCAGCGGCGTTATCGAGTACATTGCCACGGATACGGACCTCAGCGAAGTCGGAGGTCTCGACAACCTCAAGAAGTGGTTGATGGAGCGCCGGAAGCTCTTCCATTTGCGCGACAGCGTGTCCGAGGAGATCGTGCCCAAGGGCCTCCTGATGATGGGCATTCCCGGCTGCGGCAAGAGCCTGTCGGTCAAGGCCATCGCCTCCGCCTGGCACCTCCCGCTTTATCGCGTGGACATGATCGAGATTTTCTCTGGCCGGCACGGCAAGCCCGAAGGCGTCTTCGTCGCAGCCTGCCGCATGCTCGAAGAGATGGCGCCCGCCGTGCTCTGGTTCGACGAAATCGAGATGGGCATCACGTCCACCGATTCCGGCGGCGAACAGGGCCGCATTTTCGCGTTCTTCCTCACCTGGATGCAGGAGAAGACGCGCGGATTGTTCGTCGCCGCGACGGCCAACCGGATCGACCTGCTGCCCGCCGAAATGATCCGCAAAGGCCGTTTCGACGAGGTGTTCTTCGTCGACCTGCCCCTGAAGAACGAAATGATCGAGATCTTCAAGATCCACCTTAGCCGCCGCGGCGTGGATCCGTCGAAATTCGACCTGGATCAGGTGACGCAGTTCACCGAAGGCTGGACCGGAGCCGAGATCGAGCAGTGCGTGATCTCGGCGCTGACGCAAGCGCGCCTGGAGGACCGTCAGATCACCGACCAGGACCTCATCAACATCGCGGTGAAGCTGGTGCCGCTCTCGCGCACCATGAAGGAGCAGATCAGCCACATCCGGGCCTGGGCCTTTGAGCGAGCCGTCCGCGCAACGCCTAACACGAGGTGAGGCGCAAAGAGAAGCGCGAGCTGGTCCTGGGCCGCGAAGCCTTCCCGCAAACCGAGTATTGCCTAGGGAGGGGGGGCGCTGGTGACCCCGACAGGGATTCACTTTCCGGTTCGGGCGTTTACCGACCCAAATCAGGCCGAGGCACTGATGAGATGTGCGACTTGGCACCTCGAAGTAGAGCAATGAAAGCTAGGATCAACCAAGTTAGTGCGAGAACCTTGAGAAGCGGGAACTCCGGGTTTAGTACGAGAGCGATCGTCATCACGACTATCCCCGCAGAAATCACGACCCACATACCCCAGACTACGATCCCCTTGAGGTGAGCCCGGCCAGAACGTACCAGAGCCCTGCCGTCCAGGAGGCATCCCATCAGATACCAGAGGATCGGTACGAAGAGCAAAGTGGATGCGTGCTCGAAATAATCCGCACTCCTACACTCCAGATCGAATACCCGTGCCACCGGAACCAACGTTACGGATGCGAGTACCGCCGGGAAGTTGACGCCCATAGCTACCTGTTCCGAGAGGGACAGCGACGCGTCGATGCAATCCGGTTCCCAGAGAGGGGATCCGTCATTGGAAAGTTGACCGGCTTGGCGCTGATGCGTCTGAACCAGTAGTTGCGCAGCGGAACGAATATAGGGGCAACCCAAGCATGTCAGTGCGACGAACATGAGCACTTGTGCTAGCGGCAGGAACCTGCGGTACGCAAGGCGGCGGAGGAAATTCATTTTTGGCCAGTTCACCCGCAAACCATCGTACGCCTCGGGATGCTCAGTGAGAAGTGGCGTTACCGGAAAGTGGCCAACTCGGGGTGGTCGGGCACACTGAAACAATGCGATTTGCTGTGTGGTCGCCCTATAGGGTATGTAACGACGCGAGGCATCTGGCTTTTGTGGCGAGCGGCCCATCCTACCCTTCATGAAATGGGGTCATCGCCCCCTGACATCTACGCGCGGCATCGTTGCCTGGCTATCGCGTATGCTCTGTAGAGAGCACACCCCATGTGGTACGATTTGCGGTTCGCGCTAAGGACCCGAGGCGCTCGCCAGGCTTCATGTTCGTCGCTGTCCTGTCGTTGGCGCTCGGGATCGGTGCCAACACCGCCATCTTCTCTTTGCTGTACCAGGTCGTGTTTCGTTCGCTTCCGGTCTCGGCCCCCGGCAGCCTAGTTTCGCTCCAGGCCGACGGTGCGAATCGAGGCTGCTCCCCACGCGTCAAGGGAAAACACGATACACGCCGTCCTCCGCCAGAAAGTACGCGTCGCACCGCGTCTTGTTCGTACGATAGTACTCTCCGTCGATGGTAAAACCTCGATTCGTGACGCGGACAGTGAATGTACCCCACGCATTTTCCGGCGCCCACACCGTCTGGAATCTGGTTCCGTCATACGCGTACAGACGCATGCGAATATTCGGACCGTTCGCTCCTGTCATACGCCCTGAGAGCAGCAACCAGATTTTCTGAGGCACCGGCGAGTGCAGTTTTGCCAAGGATATATCGGTGTACCCATCCATATCCTCACCCGTTGTGGCCGCGAACCGGTATTCACCTTGGCTTGCCGTGTACGCCCGGAGTGTTACTGACGTGGCACCCTGTCCCATGAGTGTTCCTTTTAGTACGGTATAGGCAACGATCAGGGATGGGGGAGCATCGCCATCGATCACGAAGGCTGCCGGGGAGCCGTCGCCTGCCGTGCCGAGGATCCATTTGAGGCCTTGTTGCACTGCACTCGGATCAACACGGCCCGGGCGCACTGCACTAGCGACATACGCGTCAATCTCCTTGTGAATTTGGGAGGCGACGGCATTCATAGCTTTGGTTCTCTGTACTCTCGCCCTGGCGCTTTCGTCTCGGATTTGGGGACTCGCGTTGGCACAGTTAACCCTGCACGCTTCCGTCCACTTCTTCTCGATTGATGTTGGTTGTAGCAACTCTCCAAATTTCCTATGCAAGCTGGCAACCCGAGCTGCCGCATCGGACTCGAGTTCCGCTACCGAACGGTTCTTTATCTGTGGATAGGCTGAAACCGTTGACAGAGCGAGCAGAACAGCCGGCAATTGCCTCATACCTCCTTTATAGATCATCAATTGGGATACAGATGGACCATGCGCGCGGGGTGGTGTACAATCGCGGCAAGCCGGTGGAGACAGGCAGCGCTAACATCACGAAGCTCCTTTTGGCTTGGGGCCAGGGAGATGCGGAGGCGCTTGCTGCGCTGACACCTCTGGTCTACGACCACCTTCACCGCCTCGCGCGCCACTACATGGCCGGGGAGCGGCCCGGCCACACACTGCAAGCGACGGCACTGGTCAACGAAGCCTATCTGCGGCTGATCGACTCGAGTAAAGTGCGGTGGCAAAACCGTACCCATTTCTTCGCCCTGGCGGCTCAACTTATGCGCCGGATTCTGGTTGACTTCGCCCGTTCGCACGCTAATCAGAAGCGCGGAGGCGGCATGCACCAGACCACATTGGACGAATCTCTCGTGGTCTCCAACAAACCGACCCCCGATCTTGTGGCGTTGGATGACGCCCTGACGGCGCTGGCAGCCGTCGACGCGCGGAAAGCCCAGGTAGTCGAGCTGAAGTTCTTCGGCGGCCTTGATGAGAAGGAAATTGCGCAACATCTTCAGATCTCCGTGGATACCGTGCAGCGGGATTGGAAGACCGCCCGGGCCTGGTTGTACTCCCAGCTAGCGCGTCGTTGAAGACACTAGCGCCGTGTTGTTGGCCGCCACCTGTTCGGCGCGCCGGGCCAACCCTTTGTGGATCAGCTCCACGTCGGCAGGCTCGAAGCTCAGTGGCTTCCACTGCATGGCCGCAAAATCCTCTTTGGTCCACCGTTCTTTCATCATGCCCGTCCTGGAGTGTTGGCTGACCTGCTGCAGGTTGTGTGTGATCTCGTGGACCAGCACGTGCGCGAAGACCATGCGCGCCAGTTGCGGCTGCTGGCTGGCCCACCCCATCGCACCATAGAAAATGGTGATCGCCGAGCCTTCGTAGGGCCGCGCCGCCGCGAGGGTCTGCTGGCTGGATCCGCCGGTCTTGCCGGCGATGCAAATGGCCACCGCGCCTTCCCTCTGGGCCTGGCCTTCGGCCGGCCGCTTGTGGCGCCACTTGACGGACACGCCGATTTCCGCGAAGACATCCGACGCGGTCTGCAACGCGCGGCTGCGGACGTCGAAGGGAACGTTCTCTTCACCCCAGATATAGGCGGTCACGATTTCCTTCCCGCCCTTGTTTCCGTCTGCGGCCCAAACCTGCCCCGCCGCCAGCCCCGCCAGGATTACCATCGCCATGAGTTTCATAAGCCGTTTGCCTCCGCCGAGGGAGGCGGGAAACGGCCGTGAAAAACCGCATGAGTGGGTTTAGAATTGGGGGAACCGGAGAGCGGAGCCGGATCCGGATGACACCTGAGCGCTGGGAACGGATCGAGCGGATCTACCAGGAAGCCGCGGCGCGGCCGGCGGCCGAGCGGGCTTTATTCCTCGACCAAGCCTGCGCGGGTGATTCGGAACTGCGCGCGGAAGTCGAGCGCATGCTCTCCTGCGGCAGCGAATCGGGTGGGTTCCTGGAGTCGCCTGCCGTGGAGGTCGCCGCCCAAGCGCTGGCCGAAGGCACAGGCGCTCTTTCGCCGGGGAACCGCCTTGGCCCTTACGAGATCGTCTCCCTGGCCGGTGTGGGCGGCATGGGCGAAGTGTGGAAGGCCCGCGATATGCGACTGAAGCGTTTCGTCGCCCTCAAGATACTGCCACGGGAATTCACGGCCGATACGGAACGCAAGCAGCGCCTCATCCGGGAAGCCTGTGCGGCCTAAGCCCTGAACCACCCCAACATTGTCACCGTCTACGAGATCGGCCAAGTGGAGAGCATCGATTTCATCGCCATGGAATACGTCGAGGGCAAGACTCTCGACAAGGAAATCGGACACCACGGACTGAAGCTGAACGAAGCCCTGAAGGTCGCCGTGCAGATCGCCGATGCGCTGGCCCGGGCGCACGCGGTGGGGATCGTTCACCGGGATCTGAAGCCGGGCAACGTGATGGTGACTGCCGACAGTCGGGTAAAGCTGCTTGATTTCGGCCTGGCCAAGTTGTCCGAGGCCGCGACGGACTCCCTGGCGGGCATGGGGCAACAACTAGATTCGTGCCCCGCGTGACTCGCATCACCACAGACCCCAGCGCACTTTGGCCGGCCGTGTCGCCCGACGGGAAAATGGTCGCTTACGTGGCGCGGCGCGGCAGCCAGAACCGGGGCATCTGGGTACAACACATCGGCGGCGGTGCCGCGGTTCGTATTGCCGAAGGCTGCTCCGATGGCAGCCATATTGCATTCTCCGCCGACGGATCCAAGATCTACTACTCCTCCACGTCGGACCCTCCCGGGATTTACGAGGTCCCAGTGCTAGGCGGTGAGCCCCGCCTGACGATCCCCGGAGCCCAGCACATTCAACCCTCTCCCGATAGCAGGTGGAAATCCTGCCTGGTTTGGCCGCCGGACGGCACCCGGCTGCTGGTCGCCTTGCGGAACGTAGACCAGCCGACGGGGGGCCAGAGCGTGGCTGTGTCTCCGCTCGACGGGTCGAAGCGCGTATCGCGTTTTGCCCTGGGCGAGAATCTCAGGAAGCGCGGCTTCACCGTTAGCAGTCTGCGCCTGTACGCCTGGTTGCCCGACGGAGACATCGTCTTCTCCGCCGGTTATGGCGACGCCTTCAACATATGGCGTATCCCGCTGGAGCATGCAAATGAGGCCGAACCGTCGCCGGTGACGGTGGCTCCGTGGCACGCCGACATGGGAGATGTGCGCGGCAACCACTTGGTTTTCGCTAACTCCCGCCAAACCGGCCAAGTCTGGCGGTTGCCGGCCGACGTGAATGCAGGACGCGTACTCGGTGCTCCCCAGCGGGTCACCCCGGAACTGATAGAAGCCCAGTTCCCGGACGTGCGCCGCGACGGCTCTGCATTGGCCTACGTGAGCCGTAAGGGAGGCGGCCAAGGACTTTTCCTCCTTGACCTGCGGACCGGCAAGAAACGCACTCTGGTTTTGGAGGGGAACGACGCGGCATACAGTACGTTTAGTCCTGACGGCCCCCGTGTCGCGTTCATGCTGGCGCGACGTGGACCCGGCTGGCCGGCATTTGTCGTGGCGCCCAACCGGTGCCTCCCGCGGACTGGATCGAGATCGCGGGCGGCGGCACTCTACCGTTCTGGTCTCCGGACTGCCGGTCCTTCTATTACGCACGCGCAAAGGACAACAATCCGAGCGACGTGACCTTCTTCCGCCAGCCAATTGACACTCTGGGCAAACCCACCGGATCGCCGAAGGAGTTCTATTCGGTGAGGGGATACAGCGTGGGGGGGCTGCTGGTGAACACGATCTGCGCCACGCAGGAGCACGTGTACTTGGTGGTTGTAAGCGGCCAGTCTGACATCTGGATGATGGATCTTCCGCAGTAAGTCACGGCGTGCTGCAGTTGCATACGGGCAGATGCCGTGAGGCGCTGCCCCGGCCGGGGCCGAGTTTTCCCCCAATACTGTAGTACCAGTGATTCTTCCGTATGTCAGGCCATACGAAAGACTCAACTAGGGACTCTGCCCGATTGGGTTCCTCCCCCTGAACCTTTTAGAATTCGATTGAGACCGGAAAGGGCCGCCAGCATGATGATCGCGACAAAACCGGCCAAGGCTCAGTACACCGAGTCGGAGGCCGCTGAAGTATTGGGCATCTCTGTTGAGAAGCTCAGGAACCTTGTGCGAGAGCACATTCTCAACGGAGAGGAGGAAGGCGGTGTGCTGCCCTACGCCAGCTACCAGCCTTCCGATCTGCTGGTGTTGCGCTTCCTCACGTCGAGCGGAGTCAGCGCCACAGCTTCGTATTGACCAGGTGCGGAGGGCGCTCGCCCGCGAGTGCGGCGACCACATCCTCCGCGGCCATGACGGACATACGGCGACGGGTGGCCACTGATGCGCTGGCAATGTGCGGCGTAAGCACCACGTTGTCCAGATCGAGCAGCAGCGGATTAACGTGAGGCTCGCGCTCGAAAACATCCAGACCTGCCGCCGCGATTCGCTTCTCGTGCAACGCTTCGGCCAGGGCCGCCTCGTCCACTACCGGCCCGCGCGCTGTATTGATGAGGATCGCGTTGGGCTTCATCAGTTCCAATTCGCGCTTGCCGATGAGGCCGCGCGTCTCCGCGGTCAGCGGAACGTGCAGGCTGACGAAATCCGATTCGCGGAGAAGCCGGTCAGAATCCACGTATTCGAGCGACAGCTCCCGTTCCAGTTCCTCGCTCGCCCGCACGCTGTCGTGATACAGCACGCGCATCGAGAAACCGCGTCCGCGCCGCGCCACCGCCTGGCCTATCCGGCCCATGCCGAAGATGCCGAGCGTCCGGTCATAAATGTCGTGGCCGGCCATGAGGTCGATGGTCCAGCATTTCCAGAAGCCGCTGTGCAAGAACTTGTCGGCCTCCACGATGCGGCGCGCGGCTGACATGAGAAGTGCGAAGGCCAGGTCGGCGGTAGTCTCTGTTAATACGCCCGGCGTGTTCGTCACCAGAATGCCGTGCCGGGTGGCGGCAGCAACATCAATATTGTCGAAACCCACCGCAACGTTGGCAATCACGCGCAAGCCTTCCAGCGAGTCCAGCATCGCCCCGTCCAGCTTGTCGGTGAGGTGGCTTACGATGGCCTGCTTGCCGTGCGCACGCCGGAGCAACTCCTCACGGGGAAGCCCGTCGTCGGTGGCCTCGTAATCGACGTCGAAGTGCTTACGCAGCAATTCGACCCCTTCCGGGTAGATCCTTTTGGTGACAAGTACGCTCGGACGCATAAGGCTTTGGCGAAATCGGATTGTCGCACACGTCGCGGGCGTCGTACAATGGCCGTTCTAAGGGCACAACATGGCAAAACTAGGTTTTCTCGGCTTGGGCATCATGGGTTACCCCATGGCCCGTCATCTCATGCGAGGCGGCCACCAGGTGGCCGTGTGGTCGCACACCGCCGCAAAAGCCAGGCAATTGGCCGAGGCTGAGGGCGGCACGGCCTGCGCAACCCCGCGAGAGGTAGCCGCGGCGTCCGATTGCGTCTTCCTGTGCGTGGGCAACACCGACATGTGCGAGCAGGTGATTCTTGGCCCCGACGGGGTCATCGAGGGCGCCCAGCCAGGGACGGTTGTCGCCGACGCCAGCACCGTGAGTATCAGCCGCAGCCGTGCCATCGGCCAGAAACTCGCGGCCAAGGGCATCCATTTCCTGGATGCGCCGTGCACAGGGTCGAAACCCGGCGCTGAAGGCGGCACGCTGACCTTTATGATTGGAGGCGACAAGGAAGTCTTCGAGCGCGTACGGCCTTATTTCGAGCCCATGGGCAAGATGCTCTACTACTGCGGCGGGCCCGGACTGGGGCTGCAAGCTAAGCTGACGCAGAACCTGATCCTCTGTAACTTATTGCAAGCATTCAACGAGGGTTTCGTCCTGGCGGCCAAGGCGGGCCTGGACATGGACCAGATGCTCGACATCATCTCCAACAGTGCTGCGCGTAGCGGCCTCGTCAGTTTCAAAGCGCCGTACGTGTTTCGCCGCGATTTCGCCACAAACTTCTCCGTTCAGTGGATGCACAAGGACATTGGCCTCATGTTGGAATCCGGTTTGGAGCTGAATGTACCCCTTCCATTGACTGGGTTGACGCAGCAACTGTTCCGGGCAGCCTTGGCCAGGGGTTATGGTAAAGACGATATCTGCTCCACAATCAAGGTGTTAGAGGAAATCGCCGGCGTCGAGGTCAAGTCCGCGAAAAAATAATACAAATTCCTGTTGCAATTCTAAAAGTCATATATTAGAATTGGAATTAAGCCGGGGAGGCAACTCCCACCAAAGCGAGACTAACCTCATAAAAGACCCCTGAAGCAATCCTCCCCGGCGCCCCTAAGAGAGAGGATTCCCAAAAGCAAAAAAGAGAGCCAGACAGGGTCTGTATGCGCATGAGGCGAGCTTGTTGGTGGTATTCTGGCATTTGGCTTTTGAGATGAAAACTCTCACCATCCTCGGTTCAACCGGGTCCATTGGAACCAGCACCCTCGATGTGGTGGGACGCAACCGCGACCTATACCGTGTCTACGCCCTGGTTGCCGGCACCAACGTCGATCTCCTAGCGGCTCAGATCGCCGAATTCGGTCCCCAGGTCGCCGTCGTCGCCGACGATCAAGTACTGCGGAATCTCACGGACAAGCTGAAGGCGAACGGCTTGGACCGGTCGAAGTGGCCGGAGTTGGCCGCCGGAGCGAAGGCCCGTGTGGACGCAGCCGTGGCGCCGGAAGTAGATTTCGTGATGTCGGCGATCGTGGGCGTGGCCGGTCTGGAAGCCACTTACGAAGCAGTTTGCCGGGGTAAGGCGCTGGGGCTTGCGAATAAAGAAGTTATGGTCGCCAGCGGCAAGCTGGTAACCGAGGCAGCGCGCCGGTCCGGCACCGAGATTATCCCGGTGGACAGCGAACACAACGGCGCTCACCAATGCCTGAGAGCCGGCAAACGCAGCGAGGTCCGGCGGTTGCTGCTCACGGCATCCGGCGGCCCCTTCCGCCAGACCCCCAAAGAGCTGCTCGCTTCGGTGACGCCGGCGCAAGCCCTGAATCATCCAACCTGGAAGATGGGCCGGAGGATCACAATCGACTCGGCCACCCTGATGAATAAGGGCTTCGAGGTGATTGAGGCATGCTGGCTGTTCGGCTTTACGCCGGACCAGATCGACGTGGTGGTTCACCCACAGTCTTCCGTGCATGCCATGGTGGAGTACGCCGACGGCAGCGTGATCGCCCAAGTTTCGGCAACCGATATGCGTATGCCGATCCAGTACGCACTCACCTACCCCGCTCGCGAGGCCGCACCGGTGCCCCGGCTGGATTGGAGCCAGCCGCGACATTGGGATTTTGCGGCTCCGGATTGGGACAAATTCCCCTTGCTGCGGCTCTCCTATGAAGCACAGCGAACCGGCGGGTCGGCCACTTGCACCCTGAACGCCGCCGATGAGATCGCTGTGGACAGTTTTCTGTGCGGCGAAATCGGGTTCACCGAAATCGGAGAAGTAGTTGAGGAAACTCTGGGACGCGTAGCTGCGTCGGAACCTCGTACATTAGAAGAGTGCATGGCCGTGGACCAGCAATCCCGGCGCCAGGCACGCGAGATCATTGCGGGACGGACAACCGCGAGAAGCGGTTACCGCACACTGGTTCAGGCGAACTGAGATATTTTTTTATGCTGATTCTTGAAAACTTGTGGTGGCTACTGGTGCTGATCGGGGTCATGATTATGATCCACGAACTGGGCCACTACTGGGCCGCGCGTTTTTTTGACGTCCACGTGGAAACCTTCAGCTTCGGCTTCGGTCCGCGGCTGTTCGGCTTCCGCAAGGGCGAAACGGACTTTCGTTTTTCCGCAATCCTATTCGGTGGTTACGTAAAGATGGCCGGCGAGCAGCCGGGCGACTCCACGGACGACCCGCGCGGCTTCCTGGCCAAGCCTCGCTGGCAGCGGTTAATCATTGCCTTGGCGGGGCCCACCATGAACGTGGTCCTGGCGATCGCCCTCGTGACGGGCCTGTTCATGATCCGCTATCCAAAACCGGCGGACCCGAATGCTCCCGCCCTGGTCGGCAACGTGCTCCCGGATTCGCCCGCAGCTAAGGCCGGCATACGCGAGGGTGATGTCATCGTCCAGTTGGACGATCTGCCGCGGCCTACGTGGGAAGCCATCGTGATGCGCGAGGTTTCCGGAGCCAACCGCACGTTCCAAGTGACCGTCGAGCGCCACGGAAAGCGCATCCAGACCACGGTCACGCCGATGCTCGACGAGAAAACCGGAATCGGATTCGCCGGATGGGCGGACCAGAGCGAAGTGCAGATCGCCAATGTCAGCCCCGGCATGCCGGCCGAGAAGGCGGGGTTGCAGCGTGGCGACCTCATGCTGGCCATTAACGGCGTTCCCATCCGTTCGCGCTTCAAATTGCAGGAAGTGATCCGGGCGAGCGGAGGCAAACCCGTGCAGATCGACTTCCAGCGCGAGGACCGCCACCAGTCTGCTCAACTGAATCCCGTGTTCTCGGACCTGGACGGGACCGGTCGGTGGATGATCGGCGCCTACTTTGAGGACCGGGTTGTTTTCACGCGACTGGCTTTGCCTGAGGCACTGGCCGAATCTACCCGTTACAACGTGAAGGGCGCCACCCTCATCTACCAGTTTCTGCGCGGCTTGGTTGAGCGGCGCGTGTCGGCCAAGTCCGTCCACGGCCCGATCGGCATCGCGCAACTGTCGGGTGAAGCGGCCCGCGAAGGCCCGTTCGCATTCGTCGGTTTGATGGCCATGGTGAGCCTGAACCTGGCCGTGATCAACCTGCTGCCCATCCCCATCATGGACGGCGGCGTGGTCCTGATGCTGCTCATCGAGATGATGATGCGCCGGGACATGAGCCTGCCTGTGAAAGAGATGGTGTTCAAGCTCGGCTTCGTCTTCCTGATGGTGGTGATGGCCTTCGTGATCTACAACGACATCGCCCGGATTCTGCCTCCCGGCGTGCTGCTGCCACGCTGGTAACGACCGTCGGGGCCGGGTGCGGCACACGCGTTTCGTCCGGGCTGCGAGTTGCCTTTACTTCCTTAACACGCTATAAAACTAGTTGCTTCACATGTTGGTCCTAGTCTTCCTTCTGACCCTTTTTGCAGCCTCGGGGGCCGAATACGCCACACCGGCGGGCACGCGTACGGCGGCGCGCAGGCCCGGCGCTGAGAGTGTCCTCCCCGGAGGCCGCATGATCGCGCCGCTCGGGCTTCAATATTCCACCGGGCCCGGGCCCTTCGGCCTGGCGGTGAGCGACAACGCCCGCATGGTCGTCACCGCTGACGGCGGCCCCAACCGATACTCGCTTACGACTCTCCTGCGCAGTGGTTCGCGATGGGAGATCCGGCAGGTGGCGGCTCCGCAACAGGGCGATCCCGAGACCGGCGAAGATGACTGGCGCAGCGTCTTTATGGGTCTCGCCTTCGCGGGCGACCGTAGCGTTTGGGCCTCGGAAGGCAACTCCGGCTGCGTGCGTCTGGTCCACGTGCCAGACGGCAAAGTCGAGCAGGTCTACGATCTCAACCAGGGCGGCTTTCAGGACAGCTACACCGGCGACCTGGCCTTGGACCGCGAACGCCAGGTCCTCTATGTGGTCGATCAGGCGAATTTCCGTGTCGTGCTGATCGACGTCCGGAAGAAACGCATCGCGGCATCGCTGCGGGTGGGCCGCCTACCCTTCGCGCTGGCCCTCGCACCCAGCGGCCGGCAGCTTTACGTCACGCACATCGGCATGTTCGAATACAAGCCGATTCCCGGAGCCGACCCGAATCGCGTCCTCGAAACTGGACTTCCCTTCCCCGCCTTTGGATTTCCCTCCAAAGATGCCGCGGATGGCGCGCACCGCGAGACGGCCGCCGGCACAGTGGACGTGCCGGGATTGGGCGACCCGAACGTCGCCGAATCCAATTCTTTGGCGGTGGTGGATGTCTCCAATACGGAGGCGCCCAAGGTCGAGCGCTTCATACGCACCGGTTTGCCGTTCGGCGGAAAGATCGTGGGCGGCAGTAGTCCCTCAGGCGTGCTGGCCGCCGGCGGCCGCGTGTACGTCTCCAACGGGCACAACGATTCAATCAGCGTCATTGATCCGGCAGCCGGTCGCAAAATTACGGACATTCCAATCCGTATTCCTGGCTTGGAGGGCTTCCGCGGCGTGCTGCCCATCGGCCTGGCCTATGACGCGAAGACCGGGTGGCTGCTGGTGGCCGAGGCCGGTATCAACGCCGTGGGCGTCATCGACACCCGGACCCTGAAGCACATCGGGCACCTACCGGCGGGCTGGTTTCCCACACGGGTAGTGGTGGACCGCGGCATCGTCTACGTCAGCAACGCCAAAGGACATGGAACGGGGCCGAACGCCACCCCTTACGCCGCACTCGAGCACAGTTTCCAGGCCGAACTGAGGCGCGGCACGGTATCCATCTACCCGATGCCGCCCGCACAGGACCTGGAGGCGCACACCACGAAGGTGCTCGAGTTGAACGGCTTCGTACCGCGGGAAAGCGACGCCAAACCGCTTCCCAAAGGACTACGCCGCGTGGTGATCATCGTCAAAGAGAATCGCACTTTCGACGAAGTGTTCGGCGATATCGAAAGCGCGGCCAGCGGAACCGTGAACGGAGCGCCGATGCTGGCGCGGTTCAGCCGCTACGCCATGGTCAGCAGCCCGCGCGGCGGCTTCCGCAGCCGGACCACCTTGCGCAACGTGAACGTTACGCCCAATCATCACGAGATGGCGGCGCGGTGGGCCTTCAGCGACAACTTTTACGCCGACAGCGAGGTCAGCGTGGATGGACACCACTGGATTGTGGGTTCGTACCCGAACGCCTGGACCGAGAGCACGGTGATGGCAAGCGGCCAGAAGAACTTCCGTTTCCCAACGTCCGCGCCTGGCCGGCTGCAATTCCCGCAGAGCAATTCGAGCGTGCACCCGGAGGAGCAACTGGAGGCCGGTGCCCTATGGCATCATCTGGAGCGGCACGGCATCACGTTCCGCAACTACGGCGAGGGTTTTGAGCTGGCGGGTGTCCAGGAACAGGGCGGCATGAAGCCGACCGGCGCCCGTTACTTGACCAACGTACCCATGCCGGACCCGCTCTACCGCAACACGTCGCGCGACTATCCGCAGTACAATACCAACATTCCGGACCAATATCGCGCCACGCAGTTCATCCGGGAAATTGAGGAGAAGTACATAAAGGGAGGCGAGGAGTTCCCTCGGCTTGTGTTCATCCATTTGCCCAACGATCACATGGCCAAACCGCGGCCGGAGGACGGCTACCCCTTCAACTCCTCCTATGTCGCCGACAACGATTACGCATTGGGACGCATCATCGAGTTCCTTTCCAAGACACCTTGGTGGCGCGAGATGGCCGTGCTGGTGACTGAGGATGACGCACAGGGCGGCGTGGACCACATCGATTCGCACCGCACCGTCTTCCTCGCCGGGGGACCATACGCCCGAAAGAACTACGTTTCGCACGTGAACGCGAGCTTCCCCGGCCTGCTGAAGACGGCGTTTCGCGTCCTGGGGATTCCACCCTTGAACCTGTATGACGCAGCGGCTGCCGACCTTGCCGGGTGCTTCACAAACGAGCCGGATTTCACGCCCTACCGCGCCCTGCCCATTAACCCTCTCCTGTTCGATCCCTCGAAAGCCAAGGACCCGCTCGATCCCGTACCCGGACCGAAAATGGACGATCCGAACTTTCTCCGCGAACAGCACCGGCGGTGACCAATGGACCGGATCAGGCGATTCTCGCGCGAGTTGGCCTGCTATGCGCTGTACCGCAGCCTCAGGCGCGGCCGCAGTGCTTGTGGCCGGCGTGGCATGCACGGACATGGTGTTGGCGAGCGAAAAAAATCTCCGGGCGGGCCTCGGTGACCGGCGCAAGGAGGCGTTGCGGACATGAGTGAATTCTATCTCGGTGTGGATGGAGGTCAGTCTTCCACCACCGCCCTGATCGGCGACAGCGAAGGCCGTTTGGCCGGGTCCGGCCGCGGCGGGCCGTGCAACCACGTGGGCGCCGCCCAGGGGCGCGAGAAATTCGTGCGCACTATCGGCGACTGCGTTTCGGCGGCGGCGCGCGACGCCGGCCAGGATCCCGGCCGAATCGAGTTCGCCTCCGCCTGCCTGGGCTTCAGTGGCGGTCCGGCGGACAAGGAAGAGATTCTTCACGAGATGCTGCGAGTAGAACGCATGTCGGTTACGACAGATGCGTTGATCGCGCTCAGCGGCGCTACGGGCGGCGCTCCCGGCATCATCACCATCTCGGGCACAGGGTCCATTGCCTACGGCCGTAACGCCGCGGGCAAGACGGCGCGCGCGGGCGGCTGGGGCTACGTGTTCGGCGACAGCGGCAGCGGATTCGACCTGACGCGCCGCGCGCTGCAGGCGGCCTTGCGCTTTGAGGAGGGGTGGGGACCAGAGACGGTTTTGCACTCCATGCTGCTCGAAGCCACCGGCGCCAGCGACGCCAACGACCTGTTGCATCGCTTCTACACCACGGAGTATCCGCGTCCCAGAATCGCCGCATTCTCGAAACTGGTGGACGGTGCCGCGCAGGCGGGTGACGCCGTCGCGCTTGAGATCGTCGAACAGTCCGCTGGCGAACTGGCCCGCCTGGCCGCGGCCGTGCGCGGGCAGTTGTTCGCGCCGGGGGAGGGGGCGCGAGTCGCTTACATCGGCGGAGTGTTTCATTCCGCCATGCTGCGGGAATGCTACATCGCCCTGGTGGACGCCGAACCCGGCAACCGATGCGGCCCGCCCGAGTACGGACCCGCGACAGGAGCGCTGATTGAGGCTTATCGAGCCGCGGGGATCATCCCCAGCCTTGCGGACGTGCCGGAATTCGAAAAATGAGACCGATTATCCTGTTATTGACAGCGTGCGCGCTTACAGCGGCTGAGCCGGACTGGGCGCGGATCGACAGAGAGGCGCTGGATCTTCTTCAGCGTTACGTGCGTATCGCCAGCGTCAATCCGCCGGCCGACACGCGCGAGGCGGCCGCCTTGCTGAAGCGGGAGTTGGAGGCGCGTGGAATCGAGACGCGCACGTACACCAGCGGCCCAGAGGGGCAAACCAACCTGGTGGCACGCCTGGCGGGCCGGGACCGCTCGAAGAAGCCACTCGTGTTGATGAGCCACATGGACGTGGTGCCGGCGGACCGTAAGGCCTGGAAGGTGGATCCGTTTGGCGCTTTGATCCGGGACGGCTTCCTGTGGGGACGCGGCTCGTTCGACATGAAACCGATTGGCGTCCAGCAATTGGTGGCGCTCGGGGCCATGAAGCAGGCCGGCATCGTGCCGCCTCGCGACATCGTGTTCCTGGCCACTTGCGACGAAGAAACCTACGGGCAGCGCGGCGCGCAGTGGATGATCGACAACCACTACAGCGAGATCGACGCGGGTTACCTGATGGATGAGGGTGGCTTCGGCTCCCGCGAGGTGTTCGCCGGCGGCAAGCTCGTCTTCGGCGTGGCGGTAGGGGAAAAGCAGCCCGTGTGGCTGCGCTTGCGTGCACATGGCACGGCCGCGCACGGCTCGCAACCCATCCCGGACAATGCCAACGACATCCTTCTGGCGGCGATCGAGAAAGCCAAGGCCGTCCCGCCGGCCGCGCGTCAGCACCCGGTAGTCGAAGAGATGATGCGCGCCATCGGCGGCCGTGCGGCGAGCAACAAGCTCACCTCAGCCATTCGCCGCAACACGGTGACTCTCACCACGCTTACGGCGGGCGTCGGTACACCGCCGAAGGTGAACGTGATCCCCTCGGTGAGCGAAGCCACGCTGGATTGCCGCCTGCTGCCCGGCGTCAATGCCGCGGAGTTCGTTTCGGAAATGAAAGCGCGCATCAACGACCAACGGGTGAGCGTGGAGTTGCTGTCGCACCCCACGGATCCCGGAACGAGCCCCCACCAAACACCCCTGTTCGCCGCCATCCGCTCCGCTATTCTGAAGCAGTATCCGGAGGCGGTGGTGACACCCATTCTGGTGCCTTACAGCACGGACTCTGCGAAGTTCCGAAAGAATGGCGTCCCGTCTTACGGCCTGCTGCCGGTAGTGGTTGATCTGGCGACCTTCAGTTCCATGCACGGCGACGCCGAACGTCTCCCGGTCGATGGATTTCTGAAAGGTGTACATATCTATTTCGATCTGCTAAGGTCTGAATATTGATGTCGAGAGGCGCGCCGCCGTCCGGCGACCGGTCCACATAACGGAAGGAATTCGGAATTGGATCAAGAACAGACGCCCGCCGACCAGCGAGCGCGTCAAGACGAGAGCTTCCTCGTGATGCAGCGCGATCTCACTCTGGCGCTGGCATCGGCCAAGAATCTCAGCTCAGCGTACGATGTCATCCTGAAAACCTGTTTGAGAGTACAGGATGTAGATTCCGGCTTGATCTGCGAAATCTGCTCCCGAACCGACAGCGCCCGCGTGGCCGCCAGCATGGGGCTCGACGAAGCGCTCTTCACCGGCACACGGATCTTTCCCTTGGACTCGCCAAACGCGAGATTGCTGATGGCGGGCGGGTCGGCCTGTCTGAACACGGCGGTCCCGACCATCCTGCCGAAGGCGATATGGGAGGCGGCGAAGCTTCGCGCGACAGCCATACTTCCTATCAAATCCGATGGGAGAGTAGTGGCGTTGCTGGGTCTCGGGACACGCACGCGGGAAAGGATCGGCGAGGAAGCCCGCCTGATGCTGGAGACCACGGCAAACCTTGTCGGCGAGATCATCGCGCGCTTTCAGGCCGAGGAAGCCGTCCGCGACTCCGAGCGGCGGCACCGGGAGATTTTCGATTCCGCTCCGACACCCCTTTGGGAAGCAGATTTTTCCGGCCTTGTGGATTACGTGAAGGATCTGATCGATCGCGGGGTATCCGATCCGGTCGCCTATTTCACCGAACACCAGCCGGAAGTCTGGAAACTGCTGTCGCTCATTCGTGTACGGAACGTGAACCAAGCCGCCGCCGGCTTCTATCGGGCCAAGTCCCGCAAGGAGATGGTGCGGCGGCTGATCGAGATCTTCACGCCGCAGGCATTTGAGGCCATAAGCCGCGACGTGCTTCGGCTTATTGACGGTTCCACGCGGCATGAAATCGAGATCCGGACCAACACGCTGGATGGCGAGCCTCGCGACGTGCTTGTGCGTCTCGCGGTAGTCCCCGGTTGCGAGCGCACACTTTCGCGAGTCATCATTTCAATGCTCGATCTCACCGCGCGCAAGCGCGCCGAGCGGCAACTGAGGGAGTCCAACCGCAAACTGGATGCGCTGGTACTCCACCTGCCCGGAGTATTGATACGCCACCGCAACCGGCCGGGCTGGCCGATCGAATATATCGGGGGCAGAGTCGAGGAAGTGTGTGGCTACCCGGCGGAGCGTTTCCAAGGCTCTGGGTCGCTGGATTACCTGTCGGTATTAGTCGAGGAAGACCGCAAGCAGTTGTCCGAAGCGGTGCGGCAGGCCATGTTGAACAGGCGTCCCTACGCGGCCGAATACCGCATTCGAACGAAGACGGGTCAGCTGCGATGGATTGGGGAAGAAGGCATACCCATCTTCCAGGGCGACGAGGTGGAAGCCCTGGAGTGCTTCCTGGTCGATATTACGGACCGCAAGGAGGCCGAGGCGGAACGCCAACTGTTGCAGGCCCAACTCGCCCAGGCGCAGAAGATGGAGTCCATCGGCCGGCTGGCCGGCGGCGTGGCGCACGATTTCAACAATGTGCTGACCGTCATTAACGGGTACAGCCAGTTGGCCGCCGAACGCGCACAGCATGACCCGGCGTTGCACGGATTGATAGAGGAGATCCATAAGGCCGGTGAGCGCGCCGCGTCGCTCACCCGGCAGTTGCTGGCCTTCAGCCGCAAACAGGTTCTCAAGCCCGAACCGGTAAACCTGAACGGCACGATACGCGATATGCAGGCCATGCTGCGCCGGCTCATGGGTGAAGACGTGGAACTGGTGACCCGGCTCGAAGAGAACCTGGACGCAGCCCATGCCGATGTGGGGCAGATGCAGCAAGTCCTGATGAACCTCGTGGTAAACGCGCGAGACGCCATGCCCAACGGCGGGCGGTTGACCATTGTCACGGAGAACGCGGACATCGGCGAGCCGGAGAAGGCGCGATGCCCGGCGGCCAGGGCGGGCAAGTTCGTGTGTCTGACCGTGAGCGACACGGGCGAGGGCATGAGCGAAGAGGTTCGCTGTCACATTTTCGAGCCGTTCTTCACTACCAAGAGTGGGTCCGGCACCGGCCTCGGGTTGGCTACCGTTTACGGCGCGGTAGAACGCTGCGGGGGATGGATCTCGGTCGACAGCGCGCCGGGCAAGGGCTCCACGTTTCGCGTCTTCCTACCCTGCGCCAACGCCTGCGCCGCCGCGGCGGAACCGGCCCCGGCGATGGCGATCCGGCACGGCCACGAAACGATTTTGGTTGTCGAGGATCAAAAGGAAGTTCGCGGGTTGGTTACCGTAGCGCTGCGCGTATACGGCTATCACGTGTTGGAGGCCGCCAGCGGCTCCGAAGCGTTGGAGATGTTCGCTTCCCGCGACGGGCGGGTCGACCTGCTGCTCACTGACATGGTCATGCCGGGCATGAACGGAACGGATCTGGCGCGGAAGCTGGTAGAGAGGAAACCGGATCTTAAAGTTCTCTATATGTCCGGCTACAGCGAGGACCTGGCGGAGCGCCGTTGTGAGCTGAGCCCCGTCTCGTCGTATCTTCCCAAGCCGTTCACCCCAGACGGGCTGGCCGCGAAGGTGCGCGAAGTCCTGGGCTAGGAAGTGGTTGCGGGCGGGACGGACGCTTCCGCCTGCCAACAGTCCGCACCTAGTAACATAGAATTATGGCCAAATTATCCATCCGAGATCTCAACCTCAAAGGAAAGCGCGTTTTCATACGCGTGGACTTCAACGTGCCCCTGGCGCCGGGCGGCAAGGAAATCACCTCCGATAAGCGCATCAAGGCGTCGCTGCCTACCATCAAGTACGCCCTCGAACAGGGAGCCGGCCTGGTGCTGGCGAGCCACCTTGGCCGTCCCAAGGGGAAGGTCAATCCGGAAATGAGCTTGAAGCCCGTGGCCGAGAGGCTGAGCGAGTTGCTCGGCAAGCCGGTCGTGATGGCTCCCGACTGCATCGGACCCGAGGTGGAAGCCATGAAGCCCGCCCCCGGCCAGATCCTGTTGCTCGAAAATCTCCGTTTCCACCCGGAAGAGGAGAAGAACGATCCGGACTTCTCCAGGAAACTCGCCGCGCTGTGTGACGTTTACGTCAATGACGCGTTCGGCACCGCGCACCGCGCCCACGCCTCGACGGTCGGCATCATTCAATACGTACCCCAGGCCGCGGCCGGACTTCTGATGGACAAGGAACTCGAATACTTGAGCAAGGCCACCACCAATCCTGCCCGCCCGTGCGTGGCGATTCTGGGCGGAGCGAAGGTGTCGGACAAGATCGAAGTCATTCAGAACCTCATGAAGTTCGTCGATCAGCTCCTGATCGGCGGCGCGATGGCATACACGTTCCTCAAGGCCAAGGGCGAGCCCACGGGGAATTCCCTGGTCGAGGCCGATAAGGTCCAACTGGCGAAGGAACTGCTCGCCACCGCGGGCGGCAAGCTCATGCTTCCTAGCGATCACGTGGTAGCCGCCGAATTGAAGGAAGGCGCGGCGCACGAGACCGTTACGGCGATCCCGGACGGCAAGATGGGCCTGGATATCGGCGCGGCGACCGTGGCGGCCTATTCGAAGGTGATCGCGGGCGCGAAGACCATCATCTGGAACGGCCCCATGGGCGTGTTCGAGAAGCCCCCGTTCGATGCCGGCACCGTGGCGCTGGCCAAAGCCGTGGCTGCCAGCGGAGCCATCAGCGTGGTGGGCGGCGGCGATTCGGAAAAGGCCATCAAGAACGCCGGCGTGGCCGACAAGATCAGCCACATTTCGACCGGCGGCGGAGCATCGCTCGAGTACCTCAGCGGCATCGAGTTGCCCGGCGTAGCGGCTTTAACCAACAAGTAAATCCTAACGCGCCCGGCGCCTTGCGAGGCTCTTGCAGCACCGGGCGCGCTATGATATCAGTAGTACATTAAGTAGGGCACCGAAGCCCACGTGATGTTCTGGGTTTCCGGCAGGTTTCCAGTCCGAAATCGAATCTTGTCTTCATAAGGAGTACGGCTGTGGAAGCAGTTAACCGCCGATTGATCCGTCCGCCGCTGAACGAAATAAAGGAGCAGCAGGCCGGCAAGCAACGCAATCAGAACCAGAAGAAAGCTGTCCCTCCGGACACCACCAACGCCGAGAATTATTACTACGTCAAGCAGATGCAAACCAAGACGTTGATGGTCATCGTTTTGAAGGATGGCGAGACGATCTCCGGCAACATCGAGTGGTACGACAAGAATTGCCTGAAGATCAACCGCGACGGAGCGCCCAATCTCCTGATCTACAAGCCGAACATCAAGTACATGTACAAAGCGGAGCCGGCCGCCTGAGCACGGCGGTCCCGCTAGCGCTTTTCGTGTTTAGAGATCTCCAGTCTCATCGAGCGCCGCTCACAGGCTTCCCTGTAGCGGCGCTTTTCTTCGTCGGTCTCTGGGATCACCGGCGGCACCTCGACGGGCCTGCCGTCCTTATCGACAGCCACGTATGTGACGTAGGCCGACGAGGTATGCTTGATCTCGCCCGTCGTAAGGTCCTCGGCCATCACCTTGACCCCGACCTCCATAGACGTCCGGAAGGCCCGGTTCACCGACGATTTGAGAAGCACCAGTTGCCCAATGTGAACCGGGTGCAGGAAGCTCATGCTGTCGATGGACGCCGTGACCACCTGGCAGCGCGCGTGCCGCATGGCCGCCAGCGCGCCCGCCATGTCGACCAGATGCATGGCTTTGCCTCCCAGCAGGTTGCCCAGCGGATTGGCGTCGTTGGGCAGCGCCATCTCCCCATATTCCGAGGCGGACTCGCGCACCGGCCTCCCTGCCCCTCTCTTGCTTTTCGGACACGACATGGCGAGTATCTTAGCATAGCGGTAGCCTGATTCTTATGAGTGCAGATCGCACGGAAGCCTTGAAGCAAATGCTCACGGCGGATCCTCGCAATGACTTCGCGCGATTCGCCCTGGCCATGGAGTACGCCAAAGCCTCACACCTGGAGGATGCCGCCCGGGAATTCGCCTTATTGATTGAAAACAATCCGGATTACTGGGGCGCCTACTACCACTACGGCCAGACGCTGGAGCGGCTTTTCCGCCTCGATGAGGCGCGCCAGGCCTATGAAAAGGGCATCGAGGTTACCGGGCGGCTGGGACAGGCGCGGGCTCGCTCGGAGTTGGAAGCGGCGCTTCAACTGCTGGGCTGACCTGCCGCAAGTCCCCAGCCGATTGACACCTCGGGGAAGCGCCCAATATACTGAAAGTTCTGGGGGTTCCCCGGGATTCACACTAGTCGGCGCTATGAGTCGGATTCTGCGCTCGGCGCGAAGGGAGTAGCATGCCAAAACGTACTTTTCAGCCGAATAACCGCAAACGGGCCAAGACCCACGGGTTCCGGGAGAGAATGAAGACTAAGGACGGCCGTGCCGTCTTGGCGCGCCGTCGTGCCAAGGGCCGTAAGAAGCTCACGGTGAGCAGCGAGAGAGCCGTTCGTTACGCCAAGTAACTCGATTCAGACCGGAAGTTCCGGTTTTGCGTTCCCCAAACGGGCGCGGCTGCTGAAAAGCCCCGACTTTCGGGAAGTCTTGAGCAACGGCGTCCGGACGGCGGGACGGTTGTTTTCCGCAACGTACTACCTGCGGCCCGGAGAGACGGAATCCCGCATCGGATTCGCGGTGGGCCGTGCGGCGGGCAATGCCGTGGTTCGCAACCGGTTGCGCCGCCGGGTGCGAGAGGCAGTCCGGCTGCACCGCGACCGGCTCCAGGCGGGCTGGTGGATCGTTCTGAATCCGCGGCGCGCGGCCTTGACAGCCGGCTTCGACGAGTTGGAGCGCGAAGTGGAGAGGTTGTTCACGCGATGCAGCAGGCCCTAATCTGGCTCCTTCGCTTCTACAAGCGGTGGATCAGCCCGCTACTGCCCTCGGCCTGCCGTTTTTATCCCACTTGTTCGGAATATATGCAGGAGGCGGTGCGCAAGCACGGCGCGCTTCGCGGCGTCTGGCTTGGTCTCCGGCGCCTCAGCCGCTGCCACCCGTTCCACGAAGGCGGTTACGACCCTGTCAGATAGACACTCACCATCAAGAGAAGACATGAGCGATCCAGCCAACAATCCCAACCAGCCGGCACCGCCGAAGGAAAAGAAGAATCTGTCCATGGAGACGCGGCTCATTATAGCCTTCGTCCTCATGGGCGCGGTCCTGTTCCTGACTCCTTACATTTACAAGCCCGCGCAGCCCCTGCCGCCGGCGAAGGCGCCCGCGGCCAAGTCTGTCACGCAGGTTCCGGCCGCTCCGTCGTCGCAATCGGTCCCCGCGCAAGCAGCGGCTCCGAAAGCGAAGGTCCAACCCGTCAAAGCTGTAAAGCCGGTGGTAGCCGAGCAGGAAGAAACCGTCCTGGTGGACACGGCGTTGTACAAGGTCCAGTTTTCAAATCGCGGCGCGGTGGTGCGCAGTTGGGTGCTGAAGAAATTCACCGACAATGCCGGCAAGCAGTTGGAACTGGTGAACGCCTCCGCCGCCCCGAAGACTGGGTACCCATTCGCCATCATTCCGAAGAACGTGCGCGTGTCCGCCGATCCGAATCAGGTGCTGTACAAGGTGGACCGTTCGAGCGACGGCCTCGGCGTTGCGTTCACGTTCTCCGACGGCCGGCTCACTGTCAAGAAATCATTCCGCTTCGATCCGAGCAAGCATCTGTCCCAGGTTTCCTCCGAAGTGACGCAGGACGGCACGCCGGTGCCACACCTGCTCGCCTGGCGAGGCGGCTACGGCGATAACACGGTCCCGAACCCGGCCACCACGCAACGCAGCCTGCACTTCGATCTCGCGCAGAACAAGTTGATCGTGAACGAGGCCAAGGCGGCCAAGGACGGCCCGCTCGGCGAGACTGGCAGGTATTCCTTCGCGGGCATTGAGGATGCTTACTTCGCCGCCGTCTTTCTGCCGGGGCAAGGCGCATCGCTCGAAATCGACACCTTCGCCGATTCCCTGCCCACGGCGGCCGACCCGAATAAGCAAGAGCCGCGCGTGGGCGTGGGCGTGGGTGGAGCGGTCGTACAGGATCTTCAGCTTTTCGTGGGGCCCAAGGATATCGACCTGCTCAAGAGGGTGGATCCCAAGCTCGAACAACTGGTGGACTTCGGATGGTTCTCCTTCCTGGCCAAACCGCTGTTCGTATGTGTGAACTGGACCCGCGATCACGTCATCAACAATTACGGATGGGCGATCGTGCTGGTCACGGTGGCCATCAACTTCCTGCTGCTGCCCTTGAAGATCTCCAGCTTGAAGTCGATGAAGAAGATGTCCACCCTGCAGCCGCAGATCAAGGCCATCAACGCCAAGTACGCGGGCCTGAGCCTCCGCGACCCGAAAAAGACACAGCAGAACCAGGAGATCATGGATCTCTACAAGAAGAACGGCGTCAATCCCACGGGCGGCTGCCTGCCGATGGTCCTGCAGATCCCGTTCTTCTTCGCGTTCTACAAAGTGCTTTCGGTCGCCATCGAGATGCGCGGCGCCGAATGGCTCTGGGTTACCGACCTTTCTCAGCCTGAACATCTGCCCATCCGCATCCTGCCGGTGGCGATGATCTTGACCCAGTTCGTCCTGCAGAAGATGACGCCCGCCACTTCGGCCGACCCAACGCAGCAGCGCGTCATGCTGCTCATGCCGTTGATGCTTGGCTTCATGTTCTATGGGGTGTCGAGCGGGCTGGTGTTATACTGGTTGACCGGCAACTTGGTGGGCATCGCGCAGCAATGGGTGTTCAACCGCACCGTGATGGCGCAGCCGGTCGAAGTCACGCCGCCGCAAAAATCCAAGAAGAGTGGCAGGAAATAGTTCGTGGAAGAGACAAAATATACGGTTGAGGAATTGGCCCCGGAGATCGACGATTTCCTGGGGCCAGTGCTGGATGCCGCCAACCTGGATGTGGATTACGAGGTCGTAGAAGGCGCTCATACGCACCCCGACTTCGAAAATCCAGAAGTCGTGGTAAAGTTCAGCGGTTCGGATGTGGACATGTTGCTCGCCAATCGGGCGGAACTTCTGCTTGCCCTCGAGCACGTCACCATGGAAGCGCTCGATCTGCCGCCATCGGACCACTCGCGCGTTTGCTTCGACGCCAACGACTATCGCGTGCTGCGTATCGAGGAATTGCGCATGAGCGCGATCACCGCCGCCGAGCAGGTGAAGAACACGCACCGGCCTTTCCGCTTCAACCCCATGACCAGCCGTGAGCGGCGCATCATTCACCTGGCGCTGCGCAACGAAACCGCCGTGCGCAGCGAAAGCTTCGGGGCCGGTCCCGGCCGCCAAGTAGTAATCTATCCCGCTGATATGCCCGCGCCTCCTCCCGGCGCGGCGTTCCCGCAAGCTCCGCCGCGCGGCATGCGCCGCGGCCGCCGCAGATAACTTTGCAAGTTTCGGATACCATTGTCGCCATCTCCACGCCGCCAGGGCGCGGGGGATTGGGTGTAGTGCGTCTTTCAGGCGCCGGAGCGCGCCCCATCGCCGGGCGGATTCTGCGATTCGCGCCGGCGGCCGAATGGCAGCCCCGCACCGCGCGCATGGCTGAGTTGATCGACGAAGAGGGTCGCATGGTGGACCAGGTGGTGGCCACATGGTTCGCCCGTCCAAATTCCTACACGGCCGAGGACGTGGTGGAGATCTCCTGCCACGGTGCGCCGGTGGTTCTACGATTCTGCGTGGCGCGCGCGGTGGAGGCAGGAGCGCGCCCCGCCGAACCTGGCGAGTTCACCCTGCGCGCGTTTCTCAATGGACGCCTGGACCTGCCTCAAGCCGAGGCCGTGCGCGACCTCATCGAAGCCACTACGCTCTATCAGGCGCGCGTCGCAGCCGAGCAGACCACCGGAGCGCTGTCACGCCGCCTGGCGCCCCTCAAGAACCAGCTCTGCGACCTTATTGCGCTGGTGGAAGCCGGCCTGGACTTCGCCGAGGACGACGTGCCGGTGGCTTCAGCGGAAGCATTATTGGCGCGCCTGGACCCCGTGCTCGCCGGTATCTCCCGCCTGGCAGCGAGTTACGCTTACGGCAAACTCGTGCACGAGGGGATCGCGCTGGCCATCGCCGGCTGTCCCAACGTCGGCAAGAGCAGCCTGTTCAACCGGCTGTTGGAGCGCGATCGAGCGATCGTCACCGAGGTGCCCGGCACCACACGCGACACGGTGAGCGAAACGGCAACGCTGGCGGGCATCCCCGTGAAGTTCATCGACACCGCCGGTGTGCGCGCGTCGGCTGACCGCGTCGAATCGCTGGGCATTGAACGCACCTACGATGCGATTTCCGAGGCCGATTTGACGTTGGTGGTGATCGATGCCTCCATGCCGGTGGAAGCGGCAGACATCGAGTTGGTCCGGCACGCGGCCGAACGCGGCCGGCATCTGGTGGTGGCCAACAAGTGCGACCTCGCGAGGCGCGCGGCCATCGAGCCCGGCTGGATCGAGGTGAGCGCACTCAAGGGCAACGGCATAGGTGCGCTGCGCGAGCGGATTGCCGATACCATCGCACCCGAAGGCGGGGTGGAGCGCGAAACCGGGTTCATCACCAGCCTGCGTCACGAGCAACTGCTGCTCCAGGCACAGGCGCATATCGAGAAAGCCCGGAAGGCGGTCGTACGTGGCGAGCACCACGACCTACTGGCCGTGGACCTTTACGGGGCGCTCCAGGCCATCGACGAACTAACAGGCGCCACCACCGCCGACGATATCCTCAACCGCATATTCTCAACGTTCTGTATCGGGAAGTGAAGCGTGCCCGCCGCGTCCTAGCGATACTGGCGGGCGATGTGGTACTTCCGCATGCGGGATTGCAGCGTCGTGCGCTTCAGGCCGAGCCGTGCCGCCGCCCCCTTGGAGCCTCCCACTACGCCGTTGGCTTCCCTCAGCGCGTGCAGGATTTTTTCGCGTTCAACCACGTCGCCGGCTTCGGAGATCCGCGGGTGCGGTCCTGTGGTGGCCACCCTGCCCGTGAACGCGGGCATGGCTACAATTAGTACGTTCCCGCGCGTCAGAATCACGGACCGCTCGATGACGTTCTGTAGCTCGCGGATGTTCCCCGGCCAGTCGTAACGGCTCAACGCGTCCAGAGCGGCCGAAGGGATGTCCACGATGTGGCGCTTCATGCGCTGGGCGTACTTCTGGACGAAATAACGCGTGAGGAGCGGAATATCCTCGCGGCGCTCCCGCAACGGCGGAACGTTCAGCGGAAAAACGTGGAGGCGGTAGTACAGGTCGGCGCGAAACTGGCCTTCGTCCACCATGGCTTTCAGGTCGCGGTTCGTGGCTACGACAAAGCGGACGTCAACGTGGATGGTGCGGCTGCCGCCCACTCTTTCGAACTCCTGGTCCTGAATGGCCCGCAGCAGTTTCGGCTGCAATTCGAGCGGCATCTCTCCGATTTCATCCAGGAACAGCGTGCCCCGCTGCGCCAGTTCGAAGCGCCCGATCTTTTGGCCCACCGCTCCGGTGAAGGCGCCTTTCTCATGGCCGAACAACTCGCTTTCGAGGAGGCTCGCGGGGATGGCGGCGCAGTTCACCTTGACGAAACTCCCTTTTGCCCGTCCGCTCTGCTCGTGGATTGCCCGGGCCACCAGTTCCTTACCGGTCCCCGTCTCGCCGAGAATGAGAACCGTGGCATCGGTCGGCGCCACGATCTGAATGCTCCTCAAGATCGACTGGAATGCCGGCCCTTCGCCGATCATGTTCCCGATGTTCTGGTCTATTCGAAGCTCGTCTTCCAGGTAAAGCTTCTCGGTAGCGAGCCGCTCCTTCATCTCGTTCAATTCCTGGTAAGAGAGCGAATTCTCCACAGCGATCGCAACCTGTCGTCCCACCTGTACCAGAAGATCGACGTCGTCCCCGGTCCACGGTTCTCCGGTGGTTCTGGCAATTTCCAGTGTGCCGAGCGTGCGGTTGGGCGTCACCAGCGGAATCGAGCATTGCGATCTGAATCCCAGCTCCGCGAACCTGCGGTAATTCGGAGATGAGAACCTGTCGAAGTCAACACCTTGCACCACGACAGGTTTCCCTGTTGCGAGCGCTTCCGCGGTAGGCATACCCTCCGCGTTGCCCGACTTGCGGTCGAACTTGAAGAGTTCCTCACCGGGGAAATGCAGAGCGTACAACTCAAGGTCGCCGGGGGTATCTTTGCATAGCAGTAGAACAGCGATGTCGTGTTTGATCACCTTGGAGAGTTGCTCGGAAATTGCCGATGCCAACTCATCCGGCGACAGCTTCGAGACGAGCGCATTCGTAATATCGAACAGCGCCCGCACACGGTCCCGTTCGCGCACTAATTGTTGCTTGGCGAGGTACGCATCAACTGCGACAGCGAACTCGCTGGCGATTCGTTCCAGAAAAGTGAGTTCATCCGGACCGGGCTCATACGGCGCCAGGCAACCGAACCCGAAAACACCCAAACGATTCTCTCCCGCCGTCAGTGGAACAATTGTGAGGGCTTGTAGACCCGCCCCCCGAACCATCTTCAGGAAATCCGGCCATCGGGTATCGTTCTCGACCGAAGAGATCACTAGCGTCTTCTGGTTCAGCCAAACCCAACCACCAGGCGTGCTTTCGAGGGGAAATAGGGTGTCCCCCATGGTGTCCACCTCTCCGGAAGCTTTGAGCACATGTAACCGCATGGCTTTTCCGTCCGGATCGCGGAGGATCATCGCCACGTACTCGAAATCCACCACTCGCCGTAACGACTCCGCCACGCCCGACAGCAGGCTATCCAGGTCCGTGTGCCCGGCGATCGATCGCGCGAGTTCCAGCACGGCCTCGTAGATGTCGCTCTGTGAAGCCCTCACGGTTCCGATCATAGCTGATTCTCTTCCCACGCTATGGCAGATGCTGTAAGGCAGATGCCGAAAGCGCCGATGATGTCCATCGGCGCACCCGATCTGCCAAAATGCTCCATCTCACAGAGGGGGCGTGTGTTACGCCCCTCCTCCCAAGACCTTATACAGCGTCACCAGATTGCTCATGCGGGCGAACCTCAGGCTGACCAAGCCCTGCTGCGCGCCGTACAGGGAACGCTGAGCCACGAGAACACTCAGGTAGCTGTCGATGCCCGCTTTGTAACGGGCATCGGAAAGGCGGTAGGTTTCCGCCAGCGTATCGACCAAGTTCTGCTGGGCGTCCTGCTGCTCCATCAGCCTCGTACGCAGGCTCAGGGAGTCGCTCACTTCGCGAAAGGCCGATTGAATAGCCTTCTCGTATTCGGCGACGGCCAGGTCCCGGTCCACTTCGGCGACTTTCAAGTTGGCTTTCCGGGCACCGGCATCGAAGATGGGCAACGCCGCCTGGGGGGCGAAGTCCCAAGTTCGGGAGCCGTACTTGAACAGGTTGGTGAGATCGCCGCTCATGAGACCGAGAGCGGCGGTCAGAGAGATCCTCGGAAAGAAATTCGCGCGGGCCGCCCCGATGTTGGCGTAAGCGGCTTTCAACTGGTGCTCCGCCGAAAGGATGTCGGGCCGCTTCAACAACACCTCGGAAGGTAGCCCAGCGGCGACATCCTTCAATGCCGTCTCGGACCCCAGCTCACCGGGCAGCAGATTGGCCGGAACCGGCGCGCCTACCACCAGGTTGAGCGCGTTTTCGTCCACGGCCACCTGGCCGGCGTAGCGGGCGATGTCCACCCGCGCCGCTTCGACCTGGCTCTGCGTCTGGCGGAGTTCCAGGTCGCTGGCCATGCCGGCATCGCGCGTGCGCAAGATCAGTTCGTAGTAGGCCTGCTGAGTCTTGAGCGTTTCCCGCGCCAGACGCAGGTTTTCACGGTCCGCGGCCAGGGCCAGGTAGCTGTTGGCTACGGCACCGACCAGCGCGATCTGCGTTCCCCTGCGAGCTTGTTCGGTCGCCATGTACTGCTCCAACGCCGCGCTTTTCAAGCTGCGGATGCGCCCAAACAGGTCGGGCTCCCAATTGCTGATGCCCACACCAACGGTGATCTGTCCCACGGTGTCCGCCTTGCCGTCGTTTGACATCTTCGCCGGCAACCGGTAAGCCTCGCCTCCGGCCGCCGCGCTTACGGTCGGGTACTGCTGGGCCCGCTGGATCTTATACAAGGCCTGGGCCTTCTCGATGTTGAGCGCCGCCATCCGAAGGTCCCGGTTGTTGGCCAGCGCCAATTCGATTACGGACTGCAGCCGGGCGTCGGTGAAAAACTCGCGCCATTTCACCTCCGCCGCTGCTGGGGCGCCGGCCGTCCTTTGGGATTCTTTGTCGGCCTCGGTTGTGTGCCACGCCTGAGGGACCGGAGGGGTCGGCTGTTTGTATTTCGGAGCCAACGCACAGCCGCTCAGGCTGAGGAGAACGCCAATGCAGACGCACTGGAATGGCTTAATGATTTTCATCTCAGTGCACCTCCGGACTGGCGGGAGCCGATGAAGGTCCAGCCGGCGGGGTGGTTTTACCTCGCCCAAAGATTTGGGCAACGAGTACGAAGAACATGGGGATGAAGATCAGATCGATGAACGTAGCGGAGAGCATGCCGCCCGTCACTGCGGTTCCGATGCCGTTCATCGCGCCGGCGCCGGCACCCTTTGTAATGGCAAGCGGCAGCGTGCCGAAGAAGAACGCCAGCGAGGTCATGATGACCGGGCGGAACCGGATTCTGACCGCCCCAAGCGTCGCGTCGACGAGCCCGGATCCCTGCCTCATCTGCTCTTTAATGAACTGAATGATCAGGATAGCGTTCTTCGTCGAAAGTCCCATGGTGGTAAGGAAGCCGATCTGGAAGTAAACGTCGTTGGGCAATCCCCGCAAAGTGGTCGCCAGCAAAGCGCCGAACACACCCAGCGGAATCATCAACAGGTTCACAAACGGGATGGTCCAGCTTTCATACAGGGCCGCCACGCAAAGGAAGATCACGAGGATTGAAAATGCGTAGAGCAATGGTCCTTGCGAAGTAGACATCCTCTCCTGATACGAAAGGCCTTCCCAATCCGAACCGAAGCCTTTGGGCAGCTTCGCCGTGATTTCCTGCATGGCCTGCATCGCCTCGCCGGAGCTCTTCCCCGGCGAGGGCTCGCCCCAGATGTTCATCGCGGGGAAGCCGTTGAACCGTTCCAGCCTGGGGGATCCGCTGATCCAATGGCCGGAGGCAAAAGCGGAGAACGGAACGATCTTGCCCTGGTTGTTGCGCACGTACAGCTTCTTGAGGTCTTCGGGGAGCATGCGATATGGTGCGTCGGCCTGCGCGAACACGCGCTTGACCCTGCCGCCCTGGATGAAGTCATTGACGTAAGCGCTGCCAAACGAGCCCGAAATGGCGTTGTTGATGCTCGAAATCGGGATCGACAGGGCGCCGGCTCTTTCCCAATCCACGTCGATCTTGTACTGCGGCACATCTTCCATGCCGTTCGGGCGTACCCGCATCAATCTGGGATCGCTTGCGGCCATGCCGAGAAGCTGGTTGCGGGCCTCGGTCAGTTTGGCATGCCCCGCTCCTGCGAAATCGATCAGCTCAAAATCAAATCCCATGGCATTTCCCAGTTCGGTAACCGGGGGGGGCAAAAACGCAAACACCATGGCTCCGCGAACCTTGCCGAACGCCTGCATCGCCCTCCCGGCCACGGCCTTCGCAGCCAGATCCTCTCGGCCTCGCAGTTCCCAGTCTTTCAGGCGCACGAACACCATGCCGTTGTTTTGCGCCCTTCCGGAAAAGCCGATGCCGGCTACGGCCATGACCGATTTTACGGCATCCTTTTCATTCGTCAGAAAATGGCGCTCGACTTCATCCGCCACCGCGGTGGTCTGTTCCATCGTCGCGCCTGTCGGCAGGAGGATCTGGCACAGCAGGATCCCCTGGTCCTCATCCGGCAGATAGCCGGTGGGCAAGTGCAGGAACAGGTAGCCGATAGTGACCAGGAGCACTACATAAACGGCCACGTAACGCAGCTTACGCAGGATTGAGTGCCTGACCACTTTTATGTACTGAGTTCGGACCCAGTAGAAGAAGCGATCGAACCACAACAGAAACGGCCGCACCAGTCGCGGCGCCGTCTCGGCCGGCTCGTGTCCCACAGGCACGGGTCGCAGAAGCGAGGCGCAAAGGACCGGGGTGAGGATCAACGCCACCAGTACCGACAGGAGCATGGATGCGATGATCGTCACCGAGAATTGACGGTAAATGATGCCGGTGGAACCGGAGAAGAAGGCCATGGGACCGAACACCGCCGAGAGCACCAGCCCGATGCCTACCAGCGCGCTGGTGATCTGGTCCATGGATTTGGCGGTGGCTTCCCGGGGCGAAAGCCCTTCCTCGCTCATGATCCTTTCCACGTTTTCCACGACGACGATAGCGTCGTCCACCAGAAGGCCAATCGCCAGCACCATGGCGAACATGGTGAGCATGTTGATGGAAAAGCCAAAGAAGCCCAGGACGGCGAAGGTGCCGAGGAGCACCACCGGGACCGCGATCGTCGGGATCAGGGTCGCACGCATGTTGCCCATGAAGATCAACATGACCAGGAACACCAGCAGGATCGCCTCGAAGAGGGTTTTGACCACCTCTTTGATTGCCACTCTGGTGAACGGGGTGGTGTCATACGGATAAACGACCTTCATGCCATGGGGGAAATACTCGCTCATCTCCTCCATCCGGGCACGGATCGCGTCCGCCGTATCCAACGCGTTGGCGCCGGCCGCCTGCCGGATTGCCAAGCCTGCCGATGGCTTGCTGTTGTAAGTGCCTTCGATGTCGTATACCTCGGTCCCCAGTTCGGTTCTCGCCACATCCGAGACGCGCACCACGGATCCGTCCGGATTCGTACGGATCGGGATCGAGGCAAACTCAGCGGGAGTCTTGAGTAGGTTCTGGACGATGATGGCGGCGTTCAAACGCTGCCCTTGCACCGCCGGCGCTCCACCGAACTGGCCGGCGGAGACCTCCACGTTGTATGCCCGCAGCGCCGCGACGACGTCGTCGATGGTCATCCCGTAGTTGGTGAGCTTGTCCGGGTTGAGCCACACGCGCATCGCATACTGGGTTCCGAAGACTTCCACCTCGCCCACGCCCGGTATCCGCGAAAGTACCTTTTCCAGGTTGGATTGCGCGTAGTCGCGCAGATCGTTCCCGTCCATGCTTCCGTCTTCCGAGATGAGGCTTACAACGATCAGGTAATTGCGTGTCGATTTGCTGACCTTGATGCCGTAACGCTGCACCACCTCCGGCAGACTGGCTGTGGCCAATTGAAGTTTGTTCTGCACCTGCGCCCAGGCGAGGTCCGGGTTGGTCCCCGGGGCAAAGGTCAACTCGACGCGGGCTGAGCCCGACGAGTCGCTCGTCGAGTTGATATAGAGCAGATTATCGAAGCCGGTCATCTTCTGCTCGATGATCTGCGTCACGCTGTTTTCCACCGTTTCGGCCGACGCTCCCGGATAAAACGCACTGATGGCGATGGACGGCGGAGCGATGGGTGGATACTGCGAGATGGGCATGTTGTAGATGGCCAGCCCGCCCAACACCATAAAGGAAATTGCGATCACCCAGGCGAAGACCGGGCGATCGAGGAAGAATCTAGACATGCGGTTCTCCCTTCACACCGGCGCCTGCGGCGGGCTTGCCGCCCTCGCCGGAAGTGACGGGGACCGCGCGCACCGGCATCCCCGGACGTATCTTCCCAAGCCCCTCGACGATCAAACGGTCGCCGGCGGCCAATCCCTTGAGAACCAGCCACTTATTTCCAATGGCTCGTTCCAGTTCCAGTGACCTGCGCTCAACCTTGCCGTCCTGGCCTACGACCAGGGCAATGGGGTTTCCCCTCGGATCACGGCTGATCCCCGCCTGGGGAGCGAGAATGGCCTGCTCCCGCACGCCTTCCTCCACCACCGCTTGCACGAACATGCCTGGGAGAAGAATCTCTCTGGGATTCGCGAAAACCATGCGAAGAGTCACCGAACCCGTTGTCGGCTCCACCGTGACGTCGCGGAACTGGATCGTACCGGCAATTGGGTAGGGCGTTCCATCTTCCAGAAGCAGCTTCACCCTGTTTTGAAGCGCTCCGTCCCGCTTCAACCGGCCGCTCTCCAGATTGCGCCTCAAGCGGATCAGTTCCGCGTTGGCTTGGACCACGTCCACATAGATCGGATTCAACTGTTGCACCACCGCCAGGGGTGTCGGTTGATAGGCCGTTGCCAGCGCACCGACCGTGATGTTGGACTTGCCGATGCGTCCAGTGATGGGCGCCTTGATGGGCGTGTAAGACAGGTTGATTCGGGCGCTTTCGACCGCCGCCCGGTTAATCTCGACCGACGCTTTTCGCGCCGCCAGGTTGGCCTCTGCCTGCCGCAGCGCGGCGCTAGCGTCGTCGTAGTCCTGCTTGGCGACCGCGTTGATCGCCACGAGGCCCTTGAGACGCTCCGCGCGAGACCGGATCGCCGGCAGATTCGCCTCTGCCGTAACAAGGTCCGCTTGAGCCGTGACCAGAGCGGCTTTCGCCTGCTCGTAGGCGGCTTTGTACGGCGCGGGATCGATCTGGTACAGCACGTCGCCGGCCTTTACCATGGCGCCTTCCTGGAACAGACGACTCTGGATGAGCCCGTTCACTTGCGGACGGATTTCCGCGACCAGGTAGGCCGACGTCCGGCCCGGCAGTTCAGTGGTTAACAGGATCTTTTCCGGACTCAGGGTGACGAAACCGGCCTCTACGGGATCCATCGGAGGTGGAGCACTTGCTTTCTTACAGCCGGACGCAAGCAGTCCCGCAAAGAGAAGACCGGAGACGGCCAAGCACTTCGGCCAGTTAACGGATGCGCTTTTTCTGGGGATTGGCATGAAAGACTATTCTCGCATTAAACATGGCAACTCCATGCCCATATCGGTTGTTCTTTAGAATGAATGGACTTGCGTGTTCCCTCGCGGCACATGCCGAAACATATCGGCATATGCCAACATCACGTGCCGAAGTCTCTACCGTCGAACTACTCCTCGAAACTTCCCGTTGTTCCGTGGAAACCGTTCAACGCCTGCTTCATCAACCACTTGAACGCGCGTCCAGCGTCATAGCAGTGCGCCAGATTGTGGTTCAGGGTCGAGAAGCAATGAGGCTGGCACTGCCGCTTGACTTCGGTCAACTGGGTTACGTCGAAGTTAGGCTTGCCCACGAAGCCCCAATCGCAGGTCGCGGAGTACATCGGGAAGCACGGCGCCAACGTGCCGTCCGTCCGGATGATTAAGGCGTTCTGCCCGGCGCGGCAGTTCCGGACGGTCTTCGATGGAGTCTACAGCCAGGTTGAAGGTAGCTACGCCGGCATCGGCCAGCCTGTCGATCACGTCCTTTCGCATGAGGCGTCCGTTTGTGGGGACGTATACCCAGAATCCCTTTTTGACCGCGTAGTAAACGACCTTGTGGACGAACTGGGGCCGGAGAAGCACCTCCCAGCCCATGAGCGCCAGGACACGTCAACCGGTGTCGTGCAGCCAGTCGATGGCTCGGCGGGCCGTGTGCTCAGTCATGCCTTTCACGCGGTTGTCATAAGCCCAGCAGTAATGGCAGTCGAGGTTGCATTTCCACTCGGTGAACAGGTAGGCGATGATCGGGTGGAAATCGCCTGGATAGAAGCGGCTTCGCAAATATGGGGAGAGCCAACCGCACATGGCACGGCGAATCATGAACGGCGTGATGCGTGTACGGTACGGGTTGCCGTTCTGAGGCACAGAGCGGGGATCGGGCGGCACGTCGCCGCACTTCTCTGGGAACTGCGGGTAGACCGGGTCGGGCAAGGGCGCTGGCTCGACTAACGCGGGCAGCGGTTCGGATATTAAAGTTTCAAGTTTGGTTTTGGTTCGGGTGGCACTGACCTGCGCTTGGCCGGATAACAGCATTGCTGTTTCGACACCTCCTCTGATCGTGCTACTGGCGGATCATTCCACTAATCGCATCCCGAGTTCCAAATCCACGGGGAATGCCCAGAGACTACTTACTCATAAATGTGCTGCCAACTGGAGTAAGTGTGACGATTATTGGCGTCTGCCTGTGGCAGATGACGATCATCGGCACTCGTAACGCGGAGGAACAGCCACAAACAGCCATTCCGGAAGCGCGGAACACCTCACAGGATGGACCCACGAATGCATGGAGCATTGTGCAGGAGGTAACAGGTCATTTTCCGAGTTCACCAGGAACAGGGCCGCTCCGGGACAATCGTAAGCATCGACGGGCAACTCGTCGGAGATTCTGTGCAACTCGTTGAAGAATGCTGTCTGAAGGCATTACTGAGCGGGAGGCCTTTGCGTGTGTTCTTGCGGGATGTTTCGGTGATCGATGCGGCCGGCCGCGATTTGCTCAGGCGCCTGGTGGGGCAAGGGGTCCGGCTGCTCGGATCCGGCGTTTACACTTCGCACCTGGTAAAGAGTCTTCGCGATGCGCGCGGGAGGAAGACGCGATGATTGTGATGCACCAAGCTAAGGGCCGGGGGCCAGCCAGTCAAACCGGGATGGAAATGTACCAACATGACAGTTCCTCCGTGTTTCGCATGGTGCTTCGCGGGTCGCTAAAGGGGCTTTGGGTGAATGAGCTGGAGCACGCCTGGATGACAGCCGCGTCCATCCTCAAAGGAAAGGAACTCGTCATTGACATATCCGGCCTGACCGGTATCGATAATAGCGGGCTCAAGCTGTTGTCTCGAATTCAGGACGCCGGGGGCCGCCTGACCGGTGAACCGCTGCCATAGAGTTGCCCTGAAGCATCGGAAAGAATAGATCGGCGATTCGCGCGTCAGTACTACAAGCTGCAGTAGCAATGCTTGCGCCAGGGGACCCGGCTGCGCGAGTCTGGTGTTCATGGGCCCCTTGACGCTGCTGGTAGCCGGCAACCCGGCCGAGCGGGCACTCTCCCTATTGGAGCGTCTGCCGGCCGATACACGCATCGCGGTGAGCGAAAGTCCGGCGGCCTTCGGCAAGCTTGCCGGTGAAGCGGACGCGATTCTGGACGCCTGGAGCGCACCCGGCGTTCTCGAAGAGGTTTTCGCCATGTGCCCGCGGGTGCGCTGGGTTCACTCGTTGACCGCGGGCGTCGAGAACGTCCTCTTCCCCGCCCTGGTCGCGAGCCCCGTACCGCTCACCAATTCGCGGGGTGTGTTCAGCCGCTCGCTGGCGGAATTCGCAGTGGCTTCTATCTTATATTTCGCAAAGGACTTTCGCCGCATGATCCGGAGCCAGGCGGCGGGTGCTTGGGACCGCTTCGACGTCGAAGAGGTTTACGGCCGCACTCTGGCTATCCTAGGTTTCGGCGAAATCGGTCGCCATACGGCCCGCCTGGCTTCCGCGCTGGGCATGCGCGTCTCGGCATTGCGGCGGCATCCGCAACGCGGGATGAACAGTGAGAAAGATGTTCCCATCTACGCACCCGCCGCCTTGCTCGAATTCCTCGCCGGGGCCGATTACCTCGTCATCTCCGCGCCACTCACTGCGGAAACTCGCGGCATGATCGGCGAAACGGAACTGCGCTTGATGAAGCCCACCGCCGTCCTGATCAACATCGGCCGGGGTCCGGTGGTCCGCGAGGAAGCTCTCATCCGCGCCCTGAAGGAACATTGGATCCGCGGCGCGGCGCTGGACGTGTTCGATTGCGAACCCCTGCCAGCCGGGCATCCGTTCTACAAACTGAAAAATGTGCTGCTGTCGGCCCACTGCGCCGATCACACGGTGGATTGGAAGGAACTCGCCATGCAGTTCTTCATCACAAATTTCGAGCGATTCCAGCGGGGCGAACCTCTCGCCAACGTGGTCGACAAGCAGTTAGGCTACTGAGCGCGCCGTGCGTAGAAAGCCCTCGCACGCTCGTAAAGGGCCAGCACCTCGTCACGCTCGGTGTCGCTCTGGAAACGCTTAGCGTCCGCCCTGGTCTGGCTGATCAGTTCCTCCACCCACGTCAGGAAGTACCGCGCATCCTCCCGCGCGTCGAAGCGGCCGTCCAGGTAAACCGGGCTGGTGTGCGCCATGCGGATCGTACGTTCCGCGTCCACAAAGCAGCGCGCCGCCACCCAGGAATGCTGTGCGGCGTCCAACCGAAACCGGAAACGCAGGTTGCGGCCATTCCCCGCGGGCTTCTCGCTGTGCACCACGCGGCCGTTGGCTACCACCTCCACAACCCTTATCGGCACGACCGACCGGGCATCCACCTCCACCGTGCGCCTGTTCCCCTGCCCTTTCACCTCGAAGAACAGCACGGGACCGTTTGTGGCGATGCTCGGTCCGTCGCGCAGCGCCCGGTACCAGTTCGCGGCGGTCAACTCCTGCCCGTTGCGGCGCACATAGACCCGGTTGTAT
>JAJFUV010000233.1 GCA_021372245.1 Terriglobales bacterium | reverse complement strand
CTAATCATAGTGTCAGAAGAAGGCGAAGTCAAGGGCTATCTGAGAAATGCAATAATGACGCGAACGGCAGGCGGTCGCGGAAGACGCGATGAATCAACGGCCTGGGATCGGTGGAGCCTACCGATTTAAGGAATCACTGGCTTGCCTGTGCGGCCAAGCGCACTCCTTCCGGACTCGATTTGTCGCCGATGACCAGACGGATCTGCGGATCCGCATCCAACTTCTCCGGCAGGTACAGATTTACTTGATACAGACCGGCGTAGCCCGGCGTTATACCGGCATAGAAAACCTTGCTCGGGTCGACCTGTACATCATTTAGGAACACCTTGAAATCCGCCATGCGCTTGATTGGCGCGGCACGTGCCGGCAACTCCCCGTAGACAGGTTCCGACTCGGTGGGGCCCAGTCCCGTCGCATACAGCACAATCACTTCGCCACCCAGCGCCGGCTTCCCTTTGTCGATTAACGAGCCGTCCGGCCGCGTCGCGATCACCGTCGTCTCGTCGAGTTGAAACATCCCCGGCGCCGCTTCCAGGATCCTGATTTGAACCGCGGGGCCGGCGCGTCCATCCACTGTGATCCTCAAGTCCGTGTCACCCGGTTTGAAGGTGCACGGGATCAGGAAATTGATTTGCGTGGGTGAGATGTAATAAAGTTGCGCGGCCACCGACCCTAAGAGGACGCGCACTCCCGTTGACGGCAGCACCACGGGCAGAACGCCGCCCTGAATATCCTCCACCTGCAGAGCTTTGGTCACGTAAGCCAAGCCGGTCCCGTAGACCGTCGCAATGGTGTTGGGTGCGAGGTCGCCCGCCACGTTCGTCGCGGAATTAACGACGCTGGCGGCGGAGTAGGACATGGCCTCACGCCGCATGCCGTCCTCGGCCCAAGCGGCAATCGCGAAGAAAAAGGCAGTCGATAGGCACACTGATCGGATCATGGGTTGCCCGAGCAAACCTCCACTCCTGGTTGTGCCGCCGCCGGCCCTTTTCTCTCACTTGTTTTTCGAGCCGTTTAGTGTAAAACTTTACACTATAGAGCGCCGGACGTGGCCATGGCCTACGTTGCACTGCACAACCACAGCTATTACTCGCTGCTTGACAGCACCATGAGTGTCGAGCAGCTCGCCGCCACCGCGCGCGAACTCGGTATGCCGGCGCTGGCGCTGACGGACCGCGACACGCTGGCCGGCGCGGTCGAGTTCTACAAGCGCGCCCGGGGTGCCGGCCTGCATCCCGTGATCGGCAGCGAGGTGACGCTTTCGGGCGGCGGCACGCTGGTGCTCCTGGTCGAAAATGCCGCCGGATACGCGAACCTGTGCCGGTTGATTTCGACGCGCGTCGAGCACGAAGACGGCGTGACGCTTGACGATGTGGCTCGTTACAGCGCCGGACTGCTGTGCCTGGTCTCGAGCGCCGACGAAGCATTTCTGCTTCGGTTGCGCGAGATGTTCGATTCGCGCCTGGCCCTCGAAATATCTCCGCATACCAGCGAGGACCTGCGGCGTGCGCGCATCGTGGCGCGCCTGGCGCGGCGCCACCGTATCCCGCTGGCGGCCACCGCCGATGCGCATTACCGCTCGCCGGACGAGCGCCTCCGCTATGACGTTCTGGCCGCTATGCGCACGCTCACCTTGCTCGGTCAGCCGCATCCGGCGAAGCTGGGGGCAGGGAACTACCACCTGCACTCTCCGGCCGAAATGGAGCAGCACTTCGCGGAGTTGCCGCAAGCTCTCGCCAACACCGCGCGCATCGCCGATCGCTGCCGGTTCGACTTCCAACTGGGCAACATCCTGTTCCCGGAGTTCAAGACTCCCGATGGCGAGCCGCCCGCCGCAGTCCTGCGGCGCATGGCGCGTAGCGGTGTCGAACGGCGCTACGCGCACCTGGCGGACCGGGGTGAGGTCTATGCCCGCTTGGAGCGCGAACTGCGCGTGATCGAGGAAGTGGGCTACGCCGGGTACTTTTTGATCTTCGCCGACATCGTCGATTGGGCCAACCGCAACGGCATCGCGACGCTGGCACGCGGCAGCGCAGCCGGGAGCCTGGTCTGCTACGCCCTGGGCATCGGCAACGTGTGCCCGTTCCGCTTCGGCCTGTCGTTCGAGCGCTTCCTCAACAAGGAGCGTATGCAGTTCGCCAAGCTGGCCGACATCGACCTGGACCTGCCGTGGGACCGCCGCGACGACGTAGTGCGCTATGTGTTCGAGCGCTACGGCGAAGAGCATGTCGCCTGCATCGGCGCCTTCAACACATTTCAGGGGCGCTCCAGTGTGGCCGATATCGCCAAAGTCTACGGCATCAGTGAGCGCGAAGTGCGGCGCTTCACGAAGCATATGCCGTACTTTGCCGGCGACGCCGATGCGGCGGTGCGCGTCTTGCCGGAGTGCCGCCACCTGCCCTATGACGAAGAACCGTACCGCACCATTCTCAAGATGACCGCCGCGCTCGAAGGCGTGCCGCGGCATTTCATGATGCATCCGTGCGGGCTGGTGATCAGCGCCGTGCCCATCACCTCGCGCATGCCCGTGTTCCGCAGCGCCAAGGGGCTTCTGACCACGCACTACGCCATGGACGACGTCGAGGAACTGGGACTGCTCAAAATGGACCTGCTGGGGCAGGCCGGGTTGAGCGTGCTGCGCGATGCGCGCACGTTGATCCGCGAGAACCGCGGCGTCGAAATCGAGGCCGCCTCCATCGACCAGGGCGACCCGGTAACCTGGGAAGCCATTGCGGGCGGCGATGCGCGCGGCGTCTTCCACATTGAATCGCCGGCCATGACCTCGCTGCTGGTGATGGCCAATTGCCGCGACATCGATTGCCTGACAGCGGTGGAATCCATCATCCGCCCCGGCGCCGCCAACGAGGGCAAGAAGCGCGCCTTCGCCCGGCGGCACCAGGGGTACGAGCCGGTAACCTACGTGCATCCGTCGCTGGAGCCATTGCTGGCCGACACTTACGGCCTGATGGCGTATGAGGAGCACATCCTGTTGGTCGCCAACGGATTCGCCGGGATGCCTTGGGGCCACGCCGATCTGCTGCGGCGCGCCCTGGTGAAGAACAAAGATCGCCGGAAGATCGCCGAACTGGGCGCGGAGTTCCGCGAGCGTGCGCTGGAGCGCGGCCGCACGGCGGAAGAAACCGAAGCCGTCTGGAAGATGCTCGAAGAGTTCGCCGGCTACATGTTCAACAAGGCGCACTCGGCGGCGTACGCGGTGGAGGCCTTCGAAGGCGCCTATCTCAAGACGCGGTATCCGATCGAGTTCCTTGCCTCCGTGCTCGGCAACCGGCGAGGTTTCTACGCCCCCATCGTCTACGTGCTGGAAGCCTTGCGCTGCGGCGCGCGGTTCCTGCCGCCCGACGTGAACCTCTCCGGGGAGCGCCTCCTGGTGCGCGGCAACACGATCCGTCTTCCGCTGGATCAGATCAAGGGACTCGAACAGGCGACTGTCGCGCGGATCCGGACAGAGGCGCCGTTCGGCGACGTGGGCGATTTCTACCGCCGCGTGCGTCCGCGCCACGCCGAGTGGATGGCGCTTGTGAAAGCCGGCGCCTTCGATTCGCTCGGCGAGCCGCGCGGGCGCGTCTTCTGGCGACTGTGCCGCCTGGAGGCCGCCGCTGCCCGCCTGGAGCTGTTTGAAACCGGGACAGCCGAGGACCTTCCCGCCGGGGCAGGTGCAAACCCGCAATGGGAGCACGAATTGTTCGGGTTCACAGTGAGCTGCCACCCGCTGGATTACTTCGCCCGCAATGTGGATTGGACGAGCTATGTGCCGTCGGGGCGTCTGATCGAGTATCTTGGCAAGGGAGTGGAGTTTTGCGGCTTAATCGTGGCCGAGCGCGTGCACACGAGCGATCGCGGCACCATGAAGTTCCTGACCCTGGCCGATTACGGAGGCTTCGTCGAGGTTGCGCTGTTCGCGGACACGTACCGTAACTACGGCCATCTGACCACGCAGCCGGTAGTCGCGGTGCGGGCCGTGGTGGACGCGTTTGAGAACCGCCGCGGCTACACGCTCACGGCCGAAAGCATCCGCGCTCCACGGAGGAGATCATGAACCGGCGAGATTTTGCCTTGCTCGGAGCCGCCGCGGCGCTGCCGGGGCTGGCCGAAGACACTGCGATTCGCAAGAAACTGAAGATTGTGGTTGTGGGCGCGCACCCGGACGACCCCGAGTGCGGCTGCGGCGGCGTGATCGCACGCTACACGGATGCCGGCCACTCGGTAAGCGTGGTGTATTTCACGCGCGGCGAAGCCGGTATACACGGCAAGTCGCATGCGGAAGCCGGCGCCATTCGGACGGCGGAGACGGAGCGGGCCTGCAAGATCCTGGGCGCGCGGGCGGTCTTCGCCGGGCAAATCGACGGCGCGACGGAACTGAACAAGGCCCGCTACGCGGAGTTCGATACGCTGCTCGCGTCCGAGGCCCCCGATGTGGTTTTCGCGCACTGGCCGCTCGACACGCATGCCGATCACTGCGCGGCTTCCCTGGCGGCTTACCGCGCCTGGCAAGCGATGCGCCGCAAGCCAACGCTGTATTTCTTCGAGGTGATGACCAACTCGGGCCGCCAGACGCAACAGTTTACGCCATCCATTTTCATGGACATCACAGCGGTGGCGGCGCGCAAGCGTGAGGCGATTTATGCGCACGCGAGCCAGAATCCGGACAGCTACTATCCCGCGCACGAGCAGTTGGCCCGCTCGCGCGGCATGGAGATCCGCTGCCAGTACGCCGAAGCCTTCGCCCCCGCCTGGCAGGATGCGCGTTTCCTGTAGGGGCGGCATATATGCCTCCCCTACAGAGAATGTGCGAATGTGTGTTACGGTCGCGCCGGCGGATAACAACCCAACACGCGCAGGAAATCGGCCAGTTCCCCCAAATGGCCGAGTGCGTTCTTCACGCGAGGTTCGTCTATATGGCCGAGCAGATCGAGGTAGAACAGGTATTCCCAAGGCCTGCCGCGCCGTGGGCGCGATTCTATTTTGGCCAGATTGATATCACGCAGCGAGAAGGCGCTCAAGGCGCGGAACAACGAGCCCGGAATATTGCGCGTAGTGAAAACCAGCGATGTTTTCCAGGCGCTCGTGCGGGGGGCGCGGACGGCCTTGCCCTTCCATGACGAGCGGCGCAACAGGAAGAATCGCGTGAAATTGCGGTGGTCGTCCTCAATGGAACGGCGCAGGATGCGCGCGCCATAGATCTCAGCTGCCACCTGGCTGGCGATGGCGGCGGCTCCGGCGGGCTTCTCTTCCACCAGCATCTTGACGCTGCCGGCCGTGTCATAGTGCGGTACGCGTTCGATCTGAGGATTCTTGGCGAAAAACGTGAGGCACTGGTTGAGCGCTACCGGGTGCGAGTAGACGCGCTTGATCTTGTTGAAGCTCGTTCCCGGAAGCACGATCAGGTTGTGCACGATGCGCACGTTGGTTTCGCCCACAATGCGGACATCGAAGTTGAGCAGGTGGTCGTAGTTCTCGTGCACCGAGCCGGCCAGCGTGTTCTCGATGGGAATGACGGCCGCGTCAACCCGCTTTTCGGTCAAAGCGCGGAACACGTCCTCGAAGCGCACGCATGGCAGCACTTTGGCTTGAGGCCCCAATAACTGGTAGACCGCTTTCTGGCTGAAGGCGCCCCGCTCGCCCTGGAAAGCCGCGGTTTCGGCTCGTGTTTTCATAGGGCAATCTTAGCAGCCCGCGCACTAAGGGTCCCAGCGCCGGGCGTCGCCGGCCGGGATTCCCAGCAGGTCCAACACGCGGTCGACGCTTTGGTCCACAAGTTCCTGGACACTCTGCGGCCGGTGGTAGAAAGCCGGGATGGGCGGAGCGATCATGGCGCCCATCTCCGCCAGCGCCGTCATGGTGCGCAAATGCCCGAGATGGAAGGGCGTCTCGCGAATCATCAGGATCAGCATGCGGCGTTCTTTCAGCGTGACGTCGGCCGCGCGCAGCAGGAGATTGTCGGTGATCCCATTCGCAATGGCGCTCATGGTGTGGATGGAGCAGGGGGCCACCACCATTCCGCCGGTCGGATAAGAGCCGCTCGCCAGCCGGCAGCCGACATCGTCAACCGAATAGGCGTAGTGGGCCATGGCCTTGATTTGCGGCATTTTTCGGTCCGTTTCGAGGAAAACCGTGCGCTCTCCGGCCCGAGTAAGGATAAGGTGAATCTCATTGTCGGGGTTTAAGCGCAGCTTTTCCATCAGTCTGAGACCGTAGATAGATCCGCTGGCGCCGGACATTCCAACCACAATTCGCAAAAATGGCCTCCTTTCAAAAAACGTGTTCCGAAATCAGAACAGAATCGCCAAATCCAACCTTTGAAGGCACATACGCCGATGCTATAATTCGGAACGAGGACAAAGACCCCGACGGGCATCCCCGCGTGGCCCAACCAGCCAGGCCGCAGCGACCCGTCGGCATGAATCATACCATGGAGGAGGCGGGGCAAAAACTCAAGCGCACCCGGGAGAGACTGAATCTCCGCTATCGGGACGTGGAGCAGGCGAGCCAGAAGATCGCCGAGCGCCACAAGAGCGACGAGTTTGTGATAGCGCTGAGCCGGCTGGCCGACATCGAAAACAAGGGGACGGTCCCCTCTATCTACCGCCTGTACACCCTGTGCTCCATCTATCGGCTTGATTTTCATGAAGTTCTGGAGTGGTACGGGGTGAGTCTGCCGGCGCTTCCCGGCGATGCGGCTTCGATCGAGATCGAGCGCACGCACATGGTCGATTTCTCCCCAGACAACCATGGCGAGATCCAGGTTCCGCTTTCGCTCGATCCGGGCGTGGATTTGCGGCGCACTACGTTTCTTAGCCGGGTGATCCAGCGCTGGGGGAAACTACCCCTCATGTTGCTCAACGGGTTGGACTTGCGGAATCACCGGTACGCCTTTATCGGCACCGAAGACTGGTCCATGTACCCGCTGCTACAACCCGGCTCGCTCGTGGTGATCGATGAGACCAAGCGCAAAGTCTTGTCCGGCGGATGGTCGAATGAGTTCGAGCGCCCCATCTATTTCCTGGAACATCGTGAAGGTTTTGTCTGCGGCTGGTGTACGCTGGACGGCAACCGCATGATGGTGCAGCCGCACCCGGCGTCGATGTGCAATCCCACTGTTTACACTTTCCCTGACGAGATCGATGTGATCGGTCAGGTGACCGGCGTTGCTATGCGTCTGGATCAGGGTAAACGACGCCGTATTCGCACTTGAGTATTCCCACCAAGGCTTCCATATCCGACATAAAGAGCGCTTTTGCCGTCTCGCGTGCCAGCGCCGGCATCAGGTTTTGGTAGGAATGTGAACTAAGCCAATTCCTCACTACTGAGGTTTTATCCTCGTCAAGTCCGGAAAGATATGCGTCTAAATCCGCCTTTTGCCGCTCTAAAGGCATGGCCAACCAAGCCGCGAATGTCTCCGCATGGCTCTCCACCAAGGCTGTGCGAGAAGCCTCGTCACCGAACAATGCCGCCAGGCCATGGTGCTCATATATGCCGGTATTGGGGTTGCACAGGCCTGCGAAATAGGCCAGTCTTCCGAACTGCGTTGGTATTTGGGATAGCGTCCTGCGCCAGACGTCGGCGATCGCATCCCGGTCGCGTTTCGAATGAATTTCTGAGTCAGTCATCGCCTGGATCTAAGTGTATCCTACTTACCACCCCGTGACTTGTTCTGAATATCGAAAACGTCTACGCCATCCGCCGGCGGGAGACGGATCGGCTGTACGCTGGAACTTCTTGAAAGCAGCAATGAATACCAATTAGGGAGATAAACACATGTTGCGCAAGGCTTTGTTTCTGATTCTGTTCGCCGCCTCGGTGGTTGCGGTCGCCAATGTTCCGGATCACGATCCGTGGCCGGATTGCTTCCCCTGCATGGCCAGCCGGTAAGGTTGGTCGCGGTTCTTGGTTGTAGTACGCATCATCGTGGCGGGGACGCCTGCGATAGAATCATAACGTCCGGCCGGCAAGGCTCGGTGTTATGACTCGCGTCCCCTCTATCGAAACCGTCCTGTGGTTTACGGCGATCGCCTGTTATGCGATTCTGCTGGCGCGGTTGGTGATCGCCCGGCTGCATTTGGTGTACCGCTGTTTCTTCTTGTATTTGGCTGTCCGCCTGGGGCGGTCCCTGCTTCTCGCTGTCGTGCACAGTCAACCGAGGGCGTATGGCTGGGCCTACGTACTCACCGAACCGATCATCTGGGTATTTTATGTCTTGGTGATCCTGGAACTGTTCACCGTTGTACTCCGGGATTACCAGGGAATAGAGACGTTGAGCCGTCGGCTGCTGGCCGTCGCGCTGGCTGTTTCCGCGGTCGTGGCGCTGGCCACGCTGATTCCGAACCTGGGAAGTCCTGCCGAACGGTACCCCATCCTGGGGGCCGTTCACGTGGCGCAGCGGGTAGTGATGTCCAGCCTGCTGGTCCTCTTCGCCATCCTTACGGGCTTCTTAGTCTGGTTTCCCGTACCGCTGTGCCGGAATGCGGTGGTGTACTGTGCGGGTTATTGCGTTTACTTCACTAGCGAGACCATGGGATTATTCGTCCGCAATATCGCGGGGGAAGGGGTCACGCGGCTGACCAGCACGGTATTGCAGGCTTTTGCGGTGGCCTGTTTACTTGTCTGGATCCTGTGGCTGAAACCCGAGGGCGAGGCCAAGCGCGTGACTGTCCGGGGGCACATTTCGATGCCGGACGAGGAGCGGCTGGTAGGACAATTGGACGCCATCAACCGCAGCCTGCTAAAGTCTGTTAAGAAGTAGCCACTACATTTGCGCCATTCGCCGGTTGCTTTTTTCACAAATTTCGTTTAATATTCTCCAAGAAGCTCTATACTGTCAAAGGGAGGTTGGCCGGCGTGACATACATCTTGGTTGCTGCAGCAGTACTCGGGATTCTGGCACTGGTGGTAGGCCATCAACTTTGGCGTTTGCTGTACCCAGTGGACAGGCTGACCTTCAGCCCTCGCTGGTTCGCCAGATTCTCCACGAATTCATACCGCCCGATGGAGCGCCTGCTGGGCGACGGAGACTTTGCTTTCCTGGCGCGGCAGCCGGGTATGGATGGAAAGGCGCTGCGGGCCTTTCGCGTCAGGCGGCGCGACATTTTCCGCGCCTACCTGCGCGATGTCGCATCGGATTTCGAACGGCTGCACCGAGCGGCACGGATACAACTGCTCACTTCGTCCCAAGACCGGCCGGACCTCGCCGTCGAGTTGCTGAAACTGCGCGCCACCTTTGCATATGCCATGCTGGCGGTACGATGGCGCCTGGCGCTGGACGCCGTGGGTGTCCGCGGTCTGGATGCGAAGCCCCTGGTGGGAGCCGTGGAGGGCATGCGCGGGCAACTCGCGACACTATTGCCGTCGTCGGCCCCTTCGCCCGCGCGCAGCTAAGATTCCCGGCACGCTTTGGCGCAGAGCTTCTTAAGGAGCAACTTGGCTTCCTTCAGGCGGGGGAAACCTCGTTCCGCCTCCTTGAATTCCTTCGTATGCACGCGGCGCTTGGCGTAGCCGTGCTCGGGCGGGTGGCAGAGATGGAGCATTTCGTGGAACATCACGTATTCGAGGCCTAAGCGGGGCGCTTCCGGATCGTCAAAAATGCGGCTGATGATGATGGCGTTATGAGAAGGATCGTAGTGTCCCAATATGCCGCGGGACCGCGTTTTGCTCCAACCCAGTTGCGGCCGCGCGAGGAGGCCGTCGAAAAATCGCCGGTTTAAGTCCTCAAACACCCGCTCCAGGTTGCAGTTCTTTCCTTGCGCGCCGGACAGGTACTTGCGCCCGCGCATCTGACGCAGCAACTGGAGGCTGCGGCGCATCTCCCGGCGGTTCATGTATCGCCGGTAGCGCTGATTATAGAGCGCCGGAACCGGCTTGCGGAACAGTTTTCCCAGAAGGATGTAGGCCAGAGATTCGAGGATGGGCGCCGGCGCGCCATCGAGCACATCCGTAATTTTCACCTCGAGTTTCCCGTCCCGTAAACGTGCGTAAGTATGCGCGTCCACGAATTTCCCATACCGAACCTGAATCTCCGGCATAGCGGCTCGCGGGCGAAGTGTACGGTAGACCCGGGACCAGATCTCAACGGGGGTTTCGAAAAGGAAAACGCTCTGGACTTGCATTCGACTCGAAATTAACATATCAAGAAAGTTTGTGGTGTTTTTTGGAGTTCAGGAGGGTTCTTGCCGAAAGCTAAAATCAGCGCGCTTGGTTGTTATGTGCCGCCGCGGTTGCTGACCAACTTCGACCTGGAGAAGATGGTCGATACATCAAACGAGTGGATTCTGGAGCGGACCGGGATCGTCGAGCGGCACATTGCCGCCCCGGATGTCGCCACCTCCGACATGGCGGTGGAGGCGGCGCGCGTGGCGCTTGCCCAACGCGGCATCGAAGCCTCGGACCTCGACGCTCTGCTAGTGTGCACGGTCACCCCGGATATGTATTTCCCCTCGACGGCCTGCCTGGTGCAGCATCGATTGGGCGCAAAGAAGATCTGGGGATTCGATTTGATCGCGGCCTGTTCGAGTTTCCTTTACGGGATGGGCGTGGGCGCGCACCTGGTGATGGCCGGCACTCATAAGAAGGTACTGGTCATCGGCGCCGACACCATGTCGCGCATCATCGACTACACGGACCGTTCCACCTGCATCCTGTTCGGAGACGGCGCGGGCGCCATGCTGATTGAGCCTTCCGAGGACGACAATTACGGCCTGATCGACTTTCTATACGAAATCGACGGCAGCGGCGGGGACGCTTTGAAGATGCCGGCCGGTGGAAGCCGCATGCCGCCCTCGCATGAAACCGTGGACCGGAAACTGCACTACGTGCATCAGGACGGCCAGGCGGTCTTCAAGTACGCGGTGCGCAAGATGTACGAAGCTTGCCGCGAATTGCTTGCCCGCAACAACGTGACCGGCAAAGATCTCGGTTGCCTGATCTGCCACCAGGCCAACCGGCGCATCATCCAGGCTACCGCGGACCGTTTGGGAATGCCGCCCGAGAAGGTGATCATCAATATTGACCGGTACGGCAACACGACCTCGGCTACTCTCCCGCTGGCCACGCGCGACGCATTGACCCAAGGCCGGCTCAAGAAGGGCGATCTCGTGGTGTATGCGGCGGTCGGCGCGGGATTCACCGCCGGCGCAAGCCTCTGGCGCTGGGCCTACTGAGGTCCAGTCCCGGCCATGTTGCCGGCATCGAGCGCCGCACGGCGCACGTCGACGAAAGCCAGAATCGCCAATCCGGCCAGGAACGAAACCACCAAGGGCAGCACGGCCAGCCGGTAGCTGCCCGTGTATTGCATCGTCAAGCCGAACATCAATGGCCCGAGCCAACTGGTGCCCTTGTCGCTGATCTCGTAGAGGCCGAAATACTCGGCCTCACGGCCGCGTGGAATCATTTGCGAGAACAGCGAACGGCTCAGCGCCTGGCTGCCGCCCATGATGAGTGCCACCACGGCGGACAGCAGGAAGAACCCGGCCGAAGTGCGGACGGCGTAAACGGAGGCGAGCGTCAGCGCCCAGGCCGCCAGGGCAAACATCACGGAACGCTTCGCGCCGATCCAGCGCGCCAGGTAGCCGAATCCCAAGGCGCCCAGGAAGGCCACGAACTGCACCATGAGGATGGCCAGGGTAAGGGACGACATGGGCATTTTCAACTCGTCGTACCCGAATTGTGTTGCCAGTGCCAACACGGCCTGGATGGCGTCGTTGTAGATGAGGTAAGCCGCCAGGAAACAGAGCGTGCGCGGGTAGCGGCGCAATTCGCGCAGCGTTGTGAGCAACTGGCGGAAGCTACCCGCGAGGATGCGCTCGCCAGACGGCCGCTCGCGCGCCGGGGGTTGGTTCTCCAGCCACAGCATCGGGATGACGGTAAACGCGGCCCACCACAGGCCCGCCGAGCCCAGACTGATCCGTACCGCCATAGTCTCGCTCAAGCCCAGCGCCGATGCGTTTTGGTAGAGCAGCAGGTTCAAGGCCAGCAGCAGGCCGCCGCCGATGTAGCCGATGCCCCAGCCTTTCGAACTCACCTCGTCGCGGCATTCGGCCGGGGCGATCTGCGGCAGGAAGGAATTGTAGATCACGCAGGATGCGCCGAACGTCACGTTGGCGAAGATGAACAGAAGCCCGGCGGAGAGATAGGCCGGTCCGTCCAGCCAATACATAGCACCGGTGGCGGCGGCGCCCGCGTAGGCGAACCCTACCAGCCACGCCTTCTTGCGCGGGCTGTAGTCGGCCAGGGCTCCCACCACCGGCAGCGCCAGTGCCTGGAGCAGCACCGAGGCGGCAACCAGGTACTCCCAATATGAGCGTGCTTCCACCGGAATGCCGAATGGGTAGATAAAGCCGCGCGCATCGGCGGCGGCTCGCGCGATGTGCGTGGTCAGATAGGGGCCGAAGAAGAGTGTAACAACGGTGGTCGAAAACGCCGAGTTGGCCCAGTCGTAAAAATACCAGCCACGCCGCTGGCGCAATAAAGACGGTGAGATGGCGCTGCCGGGCACGAGCCTAAGCCGCCGGTTGCGGCACCCCCTCTTCGGCCATCCTGGCGAGTGTCACGTAGTCGGTCTTGCCGTTGCCCAGCAAGGGAATCTGCTTCAGGTAGATAACCTTTCTGGGAATGGCGATCTCCGGCGCGCCCATGGCACGGGCCGCCTGCACGAGTTGATCGCGGCGCAGTTCCGGATCAACAGTAAACAGCAGGATGATTTCACCGCGGCCCGCTTCGACGCGCGCGGTGGCGGCGTGCGTGTGACTTGGCGAGGCGGCGACGGCGATCTTTTCGGGCATATCGAGAGACACCATCTCGCCGGCGACCTTGGCGAAGCGCTTCATGCGGCCCTTGATGGTCACGAAGCCCGCCTCATCCAGTTCGACCACGTCGCCCGTGTTGTACCAGCCTTCGCCAAAGACGGAACGCGGCGGGTCGTAGGTGCCGGGCTTGTCGGAGCGGAGGTACCCCAGCATCAGGTTTGGCCCCTTGACGTGCAGAAGTCCTCCTCGCTCGATGCCGGCCACCGGTTCGATGCAATGCTCGACGAGCGGCAGCGGCTCGCCCACGGTCCCCGACCTATGGGCCAGAGGCGAGTTGATGGCAATCACCGGCGCGAGTTCGGTGGCGCCGTACCCCTCTATGATGCGGAGGCCGAATTTCTCCGAGTAGGTCCGGCGCACCTCGTCGCTCAACTTCTCCGCGCCGCAGCCGACGTACCGGACGCTGCGCAGATCGAACGGGTGCGCGTGCTTGGCATAGTTGGCCAGGAAAGTGTTGGTGGCGAAAATGATAGTGCAGTCGCGGTCGTAGGCCATCTCGGGCACCATGCGATAGTGCAACGGCGAGGGGTAGACGAAGATGCGCGCGCCGCACATCAGCGGCAGGAATGCGCCGACCGTCAGTCCGAAGGCGTGGAACAGCGGTAGCGAAGTCAGGAACTTGTCGCGCGGGTTGACGTCGACGGCGCCGAGCAGTTGATCGACGTTGGCCAGGATGGCACGGTGGCTTAGCACCACGCCCTTGGGCTTGCCCTCGCTTCCGCTGGTGTACAGTACGGCGGCGGGGTCTTCGGGGCGCGCCTTGTACACCGCCCGGCGCGGAAAACGCAGCGCCCAGAAGATCAGCCACAGTTTATCGGCCAAGCTGAACTGCGGCCGCAGGTCCTCCAGATACACCAGGCGCACGCCTTCGATATTCGCGGCCGCCGCGGCCTGTTTGCTCCTTTCGAAAAACGCGCGTGAGGTCAGCAGCACGCGCGCGCCCGCGAGCCGGCAGGCCTCCTGCATGCCGCTCAGGCCGGCCGTGTAGTTAAGGATGGCGGGCACCCGGCGCATGGCGATAATGCCGAGGAGCAACGAGATGGTAGTGCTCACGTTGGGCATGAGCACGGCGACATATTCGCCTTCGCGGCTGAGTTTCGTGACCAGGCGCCCCAAAGCCAGGCTGGCTTTGAGGATCTGGCCATAGTTCTGCTCGTTGAAGCGCATGTCGTCGAGCATGGCGCGACCACGCCCGAACAGGTCCACCGCATCGAGGAACGCCTCGTGAATAGTGGTGGGTGGACGCGAGGCTGCTATGCAGGCTTGCAGGATGTGGCGCAACTGCTCGCTGGCCAGGCGGCGGCGGATCTTCGCGGTGCGCCCTTCGGGTATGGGGATGTGGACGGGGGGATAGATGGTAAGCGTGATGCGCGGGAAAAGCCGTTTCGGAAAGTCGGGTCCCATGCGGCTGAAATGCGAGCACACCGCGTTGCGGATGATCACCGGGATGACGGCGGCGCCGGTCTTCGCCGCGACGAACGCCGGCCCGTCGTAGATCTTCATCATGGCCCCGGAAGTGGTGATGCGGCCCTCGGGGAAGACGTGTACCGGTTGGCCGGTCTCGACCATGTTCACCATGGTCTTGATGGCCCAGGGGCTGGCCGTGTCCACCACCAGGTGCTTAGCGAAGCGCAGGAGAATGCGGAAAAGCGGCTGGGCGGCAATGGTGGTGTGTACCAGCCAGACGGGCTTGACCGGCAGGAAAGCCCAGAGCATCACTACGTCGAGGAACGACTGATGATTGCCGACGATGAGCATGCGCTCATGCACCTGGACGGTCCCCCGAACCTCCACGCGGAACAACAGTCTCAACAATGCCCGTACGACTGCCTGGATCATGCCTGCCTCTTGAATAGAATAAGAGAAAGTATAGCTTTCTTTACGCGTACCCGCTTTCGGACTTCACTTGATGCAGCCATTGCCCATCGACGGCTCGATCCCCCAAATCCTCGCATCGTTGAGAAAACGCCCGAGCCTCGTCCTGGAAGCGCCGCCCGGGGCGGGGAAGACCACGCGCGTCCCGCCGGCGCTGCTGGGCGCTCTTCCCGGCGAGGTGCTGGTATTGGAGCCGCGGCGGCTGGCGGCGCGTCTGGCGTCGCGGAGGGTGGCTGCGGAGATGGGCGAGCCGCTGGGCGAAACGGTGGGATATCAAGTCCGCTTCGACGAAGTCGCGGGCCCGCGCACGCGTCTGCGCTTCATGACCGAAGGCGTGCTGGCGCGGCGTCTCATAGCGGACAGTGAACTGCGCGGCGTGAGCGCGGTGGTGCTCGACGAATTCCACGAACGCCACCTCGAAGGTGACTTGGCGCTCGCGTTGCTCGATCATTTGCGGAAGACACGCCGAGCGGATCTGCGCATCGTAGTCATGTCGGCGACACTGGCGGGCGAGCGCGTCGCACAGTATTTCGGCGACTGCCCGCGCCTCGTGTCGGAAGGACGTCTGTTCGACCTGGATGTGCGCTGGACGCCGCACTCGGCCGCGCCGCTCGAAGAGCAGGTGTCGGCGGCGTTCGCGCGGCTGGCGGGCGAAGGGTTGAACGGAGACGTGCTCGTGTTCCTGCCCGGTGCTCGCGAAATAAGGCTGGCCATGCGGGCGTGCGAGGGCGTGGCGCAGCGTGCCGGAATGCTGGTGGTCCCGCTGCACGGCGACTTGTCGGCGGAAGAGCAGGACCGGGCCGTGACGCCCGCCCGGCAGAGGAAACTGATCCTTTCGACCAACGTCGCCGAAAGTTCCATCACCATCGAAGGAGTTACGGCGGTGATCGACAGCGGGGTGGCGCGGGTGGCCAGCGATTCCCCGTGGACCGGGCTGCCTTCCCTCAAAATCGCGCGCGTGAGCCAAGCCTCCTGCCGCCAGCGCGCGGGCCGCGCCGCGCGGACGCAACCGGGGCGTGTGGTGCGCCTTTACACAGAGCAGGACTACCTGAGGCGGCCGGAGCAGGACGCGCCGGACATCGCGCGGCGGGAGCTGAGCGAAACCTTGCTGGCGATGCGCGCGATGGGCCTTCAGGGTTTCGGTGATCTCAACTGGCTGGATGCGCCGCCGGAAGACGCCGCTACGGCAGCCGCCGAGTTGCTCCAGCGCCTGGGCGCCATCGGCGACAACGGGGCATTGAATGCCACGGGAAGGGAACTGGCGCGCTACCCCCTGCATCCACGGTTGGCACGGTTGGTTGTGGAAGCGCGGCGGCGTGGCGCATTCGATGACGGCTGCCGGATCGCCGCCGTGCTGAGCGCGGGCGAAAGGCTGCCCGCGGAGAATCATCGCACCGGGGAATCGGACCTGTTGTTGTTGGCGGAGTCCGAGTGGCAGCCGGCCACCAAGCGCGTCTACCAGCAGATCCGGAAAAGCGCGCGCGGCGGGGGAGGGCGGAAGGCGGATGACGGCGCGCTGCTCATTTCGGTACTGACGGCCTTCCCGGACCGCGTGGCGCGGCGGCGCCAGGGCGACGAACTACTGCTGGCCGCGGGCGGATCGGCGGTGCTGGCGCGGGAAAGCGTGGTGCGCTCGGAAGAGTTTCTGGTTGCGGTGGATATCGAAGAGCGCCGCGAGCGCGGCCTGCCGCTGGTGCGCCTAGCTAGCGCCATCCGCCCGGAATGGCTGCTGGACTTGTACTCCGGCCGCATCGAAGAGCGCAGTTCGCTCGAATGGAACCGCACGGCGGAGCGCGTGGAAGCATCGAGCGCGCTGTTTTATGATCATCTGGCGATCGAGGAGAGCCGCGACGCCAGGCCGGATGCGGAGCAGGCCGGACGGATGCTCGCGGCGAAGGCAATTGAAGCGGGCGTCGAGAGATTCACCGATGCTGACGAACTGGCGTCGTTTCTGGCGCGGGTGAACTTCGCTTCCGGGCATTCGGATCTACCCCCACTGGGTGAAGAGGGCGTTCGCCAGGCGCTTGAGACGCTCGCCGGCGGTCTGCGCAGCTTCGCCGACCTGGAGAAGGCGGCGCGCGGCGGAGGCCTCCTGCGCGCTCTGGAAGCGCGCCTGGGCCGGGATGGGGCGCGCTGCTTGGAAGAGATCGCGCCCTCGCGGGTGCGCCTGCCGGGCGGGCGTCAGGTGAAAGTCCACTACACGTCTTCGGCTCCGCCCTGGATCGAATCCCGGCTGCAGGACTTCTTCGGCGTGAAGCAGACCCCACGAGTTGCACGCGGCCAGGTGCCTCTGGTGGTGCACCTGCTCGCTCCCAACCACCGGCCCGTGCAGACAACCACGGATCTGGCGGGTTTCTGGGAACGTCTCTATCCACAGGTGCGTCGGCAGTTGATGCGGCGGTATCCGAAACACGCCTGGCCGGAGAACGTGTGATGCCGGGCGGCGGCGTAGGAGATAGGACTCAGTCCCCCGGCGTCAGCGAAGGTCGAACTTCTTCATCTTGTAGCGCAGGGTATCACGGGTGATGCACAGGAGCTTGGCAGCCTGGGTCTGATTGTTCTTGGTTTGCGCCAAGGCGCGCTGGATGAGATTGCGCTCGTTTTCCTCGAGCGACAGGCCGTCGGACGGGACGGACGCGTTGCCGTTGGAGGGGGCCGCCGGCGTCGCCGTTGCCGTGTGGTGGCTGATGCTGAGCGGAAGGCTGCTCGGGCTGATCTGCGAGGAAGCCTCGAGGATCATGGCGCGTTCGATGGCGTTACGCAGCTCGCGGACGTTGCCCGGCCAGTCGTGTTCCAGAAGCTTCCGCTCGGTTTCCGGTGTCAGCCCTTCGATGTGGCGCTTGAACTTGCGGTTGTAATGCTCAATGAAGAACCGGGCGAGGGGCAGGATATCGTCCGGCCGCTCCCGCAGGGGCGGGATGGTGATGTGAATGACGTTGAGGCGGAAGTAAAGGTCCTGGCGGAAGGCGTTTTCCTCGACGGCCTCGCGCAAGTTCTTGTTGGTCGCCGCCACCACCCGCAGATCGAGCTTGATGTCCTTCAACCCGCCCAAGCGGCGGAAGCTCTGCTCTTCCAGCACTCGCAGCAACTTTGCCTGCAGCATGAGGGGGATCTCGCCGACTTCGTCCAGAAACAGCGTACCCTTGTCGGCCAGTTCGAAAATGCCCCGCTTTTGGGCCCGGGCGTCGGTGAACGCGCCTTTCTCGTAACCGAAAAGTTCGCTTTCGAGCAGGGTCTCCGGGATGGCGGCGCAGTTGATGGCGATGAAGGGTTCGGCCTGGCGCAGACTCTGATAGTGCAAGGTCTTGGCGACGAGGTCTTTACCGGTTCCGTTTTCGCCGTCTAACAGCACCGTAGTCGCCTCGCTGGCGGCCACCCGGCGCACGAAGTTCAGCACCTCGTGCATCTGCGGGGATTCGGCGATCACCTCGCGCTTCTGCGGAGCGACCTCCTCGGTGATGTCCTTTATGGTGGCAACCACGCCGTCGACTTCGCCCGACTCCGAATGGATGGGGGTGGTTCGGATCACCGCCAGGCGTTCCCGGCCGTTATCTGTGTGCAACCGGATTGTATTCAGGGGGGAGCCTGCGGACTCATGAAGACCTTCGATCATGCCGCATTCGTTTTCGCACGCGGAACAGCGGAAAACTTCGCGGCAATCGCGGCCGACCATTTCTTCCGAAGCCATTCCGAACAGCTTCTCGGCTGCCGGATTGACCGCGGAGATCTTGAGATCTTTATCGTAGAGCACGACGGCTTCCGCGAGCTGCTCGAAGACGGCCTCAAGTGCGCGTGTACTCTGCAAAGTAGAAGAAAGCTTAGACATCCGGCGTTCACCAGTCCCTGTGAACCTAGTATAACACCACAGTGCGTGAATTGCCCCACCCAGTTCTGCGGTGAAGCGTGGCGCGCCAGGTCTCAACCTCTGTGGATAAATCCAACAACAGCCGTGCCCGATGTGAGCCAACATTCCGTATGGAAAGGCGTTATATGTCGGGGACTGGGTGATGCAAAGTGCGGCACATGGCCCACTGCCCGCACTGAAGATGGGTGATTTTGCGCGGCCTCATGGCCACGCGTGGTGGCCCACTTCAGGTGCGCCAAGGCCCCCGGACGGCAAACTCAGGCACTTGCGAGGTGGGTGGCCGCCAGCATAAGGGCCTACCGGATCTCAAAACTCTGGCCCCAGGATTGCACTGGAAGCTGAGGAGTCACTATGCGCATATTCAAAATTGCAGTGCCGGTTGCGATTCTGATGGGCGGCCTCTTCCTTTGCACTTCCCTGTCGTTTGGCAAGGCCGAATACACCAAGAAAGAGAAGAAGGGCTGCACATTCTGCCATGTGTCGGCCGGTTCGAAGGAGTTGAACGAAGCAGGTAAGTATTACAAGGAGCACAATCACTCCTTGGAGGGCTACAAGCCTTCGGCCAAGAAATAGGTCTGTCCCTCGGGCCCGGATGGCACCCCAGGCTTAGTTTTATCAACACCGTTTCTGGAAAAGTGAGATAGAATGCTACCTCTGGCTGGGCGACGGATGGGCATCCTAGGGCGGATTGCAGTCTGGACACTCGCTTCGATCGGAGCCGGCTTTTGCTGGGCGCAGCAAGGCGCGGCTACACCGTGCTCAAATTGTCACGACCAGGGTAAGAAGCTAAACGGGTCCATTCATCTCTCGCTTGGCTGTGAAGGCTGCCACAGCGACCACGAGAAGTATCCCCACCCCAAGAACGTCGAGAAACCGGCCTGCGAGACTTGTCACGTAGACCAGGCGGGCGCGTTCGCGCGTAGCGTGCATGCTCGTGAGAAGCAGAAGGGCAACGCAGCGGCGCCCGATTGCGCGGTCTGCCACGGTGATGCGCACGAGGTGAAGGCCGCCAATTCGCCGGAATTCCGGAAGGGAGTGCCGGAAACCTGCGGCATGTGCCACACCGGCATCGCGCACCAGTTCGAAGCCAGCGTCCACGGGCAGGCCATTGCCCGCGGTGTCCCCGATGCGCCTCTGTGTACGGATTGCCACGGTGAGCATTCCATCCTTTCTCCCAAGAACGCGGCTTCGCCGGTGAGTCCGGGTCAGATTCGTGAAACCTGCGCCAGTTGCCACGGCGACGTGCGGCTGAACCGGAAGTTCGGCCTGCCGGCGGACCGCATCGTCAGCTTCGATTCCTCGTTTCACGGACTGGCGGCCAAGGCCGGCTCGCAGAGCGTGGCCAACTGCGCAAGCTGCCACGGCATCCACAACATCCTTCCGTCATCGGATCCCAAATCCATGACGAATGCGAAGAACCTGCCGCACACGTGCGGAAAGTGCCACCCGGGCGCGGGAACGCGTTTCGCAATCGGCACCATCCACTTGATGGAAGGCGGTAAGGAATTCAAGTGGGTCAGAGTGGCCCGCGAGTTTTACCTGCTGCTGATCCCGCTCACCATCGGGCTGATGCTCCTCCACAATCTGGGTGACTGGCTGCACAAGGTGATCGGCTTGCGCTTCCGCCGCGCGGCGCCCGAACAGGAATCGCTATCTGACACGTACCTGAGCCTGCACCAGCGCGAATTCCGCATGTACGCCTTCGAGCGGATCGGACACGCCCTGCTGGTGATCAGCTTCGCCGTCTTGGTCTGGACGGGATTCGCGTTGAAGTATCCCGACCAATGGTGGGCGCGTCCGCTCGTCATGTGGGAGACGAGCTGGCCGGTGAGAGGCATCGTGCACAGGGTTGCCGCAGTGGTGTTGATGGTCGTTTCGGCGGCGCACGTCATATCACTGATTCTGAGCCGCCAGCTGCGCGACCACTGGAAGACCCTGATGCCTCGCCCGCGCGACGCCACGGAAGCCCTGCTGAACTTCGCTTACGACATGGGCCTGCGCTCTTCGAGGCCCACGCTCTCGGCGCACGGTTACGTGGAAAAGGCTGAATACTGGGCCGTCGTGTGGGGTACCGCGGTAATGGCTCTCACTGGGGTGTTGCTGTGGGCGAATAATCTGGCGCTGCACTATATCCCGAAGGTGTGGCTTGATTTCGCCACCACGGTGCATTTTTACGAAGCGGTTCTGGCCACGCTCGCCATCGTTGTTTGGCACTTCTACACGGCCATCTTGGACCCGGATGTCTACCCCATCGATACCGCCTGGCTGAGTGGCTTCAGTGTTCGCCGGAGGGAAGCTCACAACCTGGACTCGCCGCCTCAAGAGGGTGGAACGCAGGCCCCGGCGGACAAAACGTGAAACGCATTCCCGCGATCCTGTTCTTGGTCTTTGGGCTGTCGCTATGCCTTTCCGGCGCAGCCCAAAAAGCCAAGTCCTCACCAGGATCCGAGGAATGCGCTGGTTGCCACGACGCCGGCCGGAGGACGGGAAAGCGGGAAGCCGGCGTACCACCAGCTTTTGATGCGGCCGCGCTGCGCGCCTCTCCTCATGCCGAGCTGGCCTGCGCCAATTGCCACGCTGATCTGGAAGGCAAGCCCCTGCCGCATCCTGAAAAACTTGCCCGGGTCGTTTGTGGATCCTGCCACCCGGACCAGCAGGCACAGCATGACGAGAGCCTCCACGGTAAGGCGGTCAAACGCAAAGATCCCATGGCGCCGGGTTGCACGACCTGTCACGGAACGCACGACATCCAGCGTGCCGCGGCGCCGCAGTCCCGCACTTCCACGATGGAGATACCCAGACTGTGCGGACGTTGCCATCGCGAAGGATCGCCGGTTCACCTGACTCACAACATTCCGCAGGACAATATCCTCGGCAACTACATGGACTCGATTCACGGTGAAGGACTGTTTCGCCGTGGCTTGACGGTTACGGCCGTCTGCACGAGCTGCCATTCGGCTCATTTTGTGTTGCCGCACACCGATCCCCGTTCTTCCATTTCCAAGCAGAACGTAGTGAAGACGTGCACGCGCTGCCACGCCCGCATCGAGTCCGTTCACCAGAAGGTGATCCGTGGCGAGCTTTGGGAAAAGAAGCCGCATCTGATCCCGGTGTGCGTGGATTGTCACGAACCGCACAAGATCCGTCGCGTGTTCTATACGCAGGGCATGTCGGACCGCGACTGCCTACGTTGCCACGCCAATCCGGACCTGAAGGCCAGGCGGGGCGCGCAGACTGTGTCCATGTACGTGAAACCTGAGGAGTTGGCCGGTTCGCGGCACTCCAGGACAGCTTGCGTGCAGTGCCACACCGGCACGGCGCCGAGCCAGGACCGCCCCTGCCGGACGATCACCGCGGCTGTGGATTGCTCCATCTGCCACGCCGCGGTGGTGGCGCAGTACCGCGAAAGCCTTCACGGCCAGTTGTCTGCCCAGGGAAGTCCGGATGCCCCTGTTTGCAAAGATTGCCACGGCACTCACGGCACGCTCGGCAAGGCGCAGACGAACTCACCGGCTTTTTCCAGGAACGTTCCGGCCCTCTGCGCCAGTTGCCACCGCGCTGGCCGCAAGGCAGCCGTCCGTTACAAGGGACAGGTGGACAATCCCGTCGAGCACTATGCGGAGAGCATTCACGGCAAGGGACTCCTACAGAGTGGACTGACAGTAACGGCCAACTGCGCCGACTGCCACACGGCGCACCACGAATTGCCTAGCCGCGATCCACGATCGAGCGTTAACGAGAAAAACGTCGCCTCTACCTGCGGGAAGTGCCACCGGGGGATCTACGATCAGTTCGCCAAGAGCGTCCACTCGCGCGGTTTCAACACGGCCAATAAGAAGCCGCTGCCCGAGTGTAGCGACTGTCATTCGGCGCATAGCATCCAGCGCACCGACGCCTCGAATTTCCGGCTGCACATTATGGATCAGTGCGGACGCTGCCACAAGGAGATCACCGCCAGTTACTTCGACACGTTCCACGGAAAGGTTTCCACGCTCGGCTATCTGAAGACGGCGAAGTGTTACGACTGCCACGGTTCACACGACATTCTCCCGGTGGCCGATCCCCGTTCCCATCTCAGCCGGCACAACATCGTGGCCACTTGCGCCAAGTGCCACCCCGGTTCGAACCGCCGCTTTGCCGGTTACCTGACCCACGCCACGCACCACGATCCGAACAAGTATCCGTTCCTCTTCTATACGTTCTGGGGCATGACTTGCCTGCTCATCGGAACCTTCCTGATCAGCGGCATTCATACTCTGTTGTGGCTTCCGAGGTCGCTGGAATACCGGCGCCAACTCAAGGTAACCGAACCCTCCGCGGACCAGCCCTATGTGCGCCGCTTCGAGCCTTTCCAGCGGAATCTGCACCTGATGGTGATCTTCAGCTTCTTGGGATTGGCCCTCTCCGGCATGATCCTCAAGTTCTCCTATGCCGGTTGGGCGAAAGCGCTGGCCCGGCTGCTGGGCGGCTTTGAGGGAGCGGGCCTGTTCCACCGCTTCTGCGCTCTGGTTACGTTCACGTACTTCGGGTTGCATCTGTGGGATCTGGTCAGGCGCCGAAGGAAAACCGGTGGGACTTGGCGGGAACTAATATTGGGCCCCGAGAGCATGATGTTCAATGGCCGGGATTGGCGGGAACTTGTAGGGTCGGTCAAATGGTTCCTGGGTCGCGGACCTCGCCCCGAATACGGGCGCTGGACCTACTGGGAAAAGTTCGACTACTTCGCAGTGTTTTGGGGTGTGGCCGTAATCGGCAGCACCGGTCTGCTGCTGTGGTTTCCGGAATTGTTCACCCGGTTGGTGCCCGGCTGGCTCATCAACGTGGCCACCACCATCCACAGCGACGAAGCTTTACTCGCCGTCGGCTTTATCTTCACCGTCCATTTCTTCAACACGCACTTTCGTCCCGAGAAGTTCCCCATCGATACGGTGATCTTCACAGGCGGGGTGCCGCTGGAGGAATTCAAGCATGACAGGCCGCGCGAGTACCGCGAACTGTTAGAGCAGGGAAGGATCGATCAATACCTCATGCCCGCCCCCGTGCCGTTGGCGGTGAAGCTGTGGCGCCGTTTCGGGTTCACGGCCCTGGGCATCGGGCTGCTTCTGATCCTTCTCATCATCTATGCCGCGGTGTTTGCGTACCGATAGTGCGACGAGAGTAGATTATAATCTGTTAGTAGTTTTGTTCGGATCCTGGGCACTCTTATGACTCTAATTGAAGCGATTTGGGAACGGCTTCGTCACTGGTTCGAGCCGGTCGTCTATTTGTCGAACAACGTGCTCAGCATGTTGGGTGTGTTGATGGTTACCGCGGCGGTTGTGCTGTGGATCTTCCTGCTTCCCACCCTGATGCACGGCGAGACAGGCAATCCCTATACCGGAATTCTCACCTTCCTGCTGCTGCCAGCCGCCTTCTTTTGCGGGCTGGTGATCATCCCGGCGGGCATCTGGATACGATTCCGCCGGGAGCGCCGCAGGGGTTCCTATCCCCACGATTTTCCGCCCCTCGACTTTAAGAACATCAAACTGCGGCGGTTGGTGTTATTCGTCTGTGCCGCGACGCTGGCTAACATCGTCATTGCAAGCCAGCTCAGTTACAGCGCCGTGTCTTACATGGACAGTGTCACCTTTTGCGGGCAAACCTGTCACACGGTGATGGAGCCCGAATTCGCGGCCTACCAGAACTCGCCGCATTCCAGAGTGGAGTGCGTCAAGTGTCACATCGGCCCCGGCGCGAACTGGTTCGTCAAGAGTAAGTTGAGCGGGTTGGGCCAGGTGGTGGCCGTCACGTTTAATACTTATGACCGGCCCATCCCCACGCCCGTCGAAAACCTGCGCCCCGCGCGCGAGACCTGCGAGGCGTGCCATTGGCCCCAGAAGTTTGGTGCGGACCGGCTGGAGGTGATAAACAAGTTCGCGGACGACGAGACCAACACGCTCACCAAGACGGTCCTGCTGATGCACATCGGAGGCGGGCGCACCTCCAGGCTCGGCATCCATGGCGTACACCTGGGGCCCGGCGTGGTGATCCGCTATGCGCACTCGGACCACAAGCGGCAGACCATTCCGTGGGTGGAGTACGACGACGGCAAGGGAAAGAAGACGGCTTACACCTCCGCGGATTTTAAGCCGGAGAGTCTCAGCGGCATGCCGGTGCGCGTGATGGACTGCATGGACTGCCATAACCGGCCCACGCACGCCTACGAGCTTCCCGAGCGCGCCGTGGACGCGGCCATGGCTGCGGGGACGATTTCCCCGTCGCTTCCGTTTGTAAAGAAGCAGGCCGTGGAATTGCTGCGTAAGAGCTATCCGAGCAAGGAAGAAGCGCTGCGACAAATTCCGGCGGCGTTGGGCGAATACTACCGGTCTTCGCATCCCTCGGTCTTCGCGGCCAGGCAGGGCGATATTGCCAGGGCGGCCGGCGTCATGGCGGCCATCTATGGCCGCAACGTCTTTCCGACAATGAGGGTCGCCTGGGGGGCGTATCCGAACAACATCGGCCACACGGATTTTCCGGGTTGCTACCGCTGTCACGACGACGCGCACGCGAGCGCCGCGGGCGCCAAGATCTCGCAGGACTGCAACGCGTGCCATAGCCTGCTGGCCATGGAGGAACCCGCACCGAAAATTCTCAGCGACCTGGGGCTGGCGGCTGCTGCCGCCCCGGCCGCCAAGTAGTAGCATCTAGATAGCGCGCCGCCTGTGGCATGGAAGCCGGCAGGCGAGCCGGATTCTCCCGAAAGGAGATGGGTGATGCTGCCATTGAGAAGAGTGGTCCTCCCGGTGGATTTCTCCGAGCGTAGCGTCGGGGCTGCGCGCTATGTGGGGGCCATCGCCGCCCACTGTGATTGCGACGTGACGCTGCTGCACGTGCTTCCTCCGCCGCACTACGAATTCAGCGCGCTGGAAGTCGGCAGCGCGGTGCTGAACGAACTGTTCGCCGCGCGCGCCAAGCAGGTGCGCAAAGATCTGGACGCGTTTCTGCCGGAGGAACTGGGCGGGTTCCGCGTAGAGCGCGTGCTGCTCGAAGGCGATCCGGCCCGCAAGATCGTCGAGTACGCCCACCAACAACAATGCGGTCTGATCGTCATGCCGACGCACGGCTACGGCCCGTTCCGGCGTTTTATCCTCGGTTCGGTCACGGCGAAAGTGCTGCACGACGCCGACTGCCCCATCATGACGGGCGTACACCTGGAGCAAGCGCCGCGGCGTGAGCCGGTCGCCATTCGCACGATCCTTGTGGCACTGGACTTGGGGCCGCAGAGCAAGGCGGTGCTCGAATGGGCGGCGCAGTTTGCGGCCCGGTTCGAAGCGGAACTGCTGATCGCCTACGTGATCCCCTGCCTGGAAGCACAGCCGGGCGAATACTTCGATCCTGACTGGCGCGCGCACATTGAGGCGCAGAGCCGGCAACGCATCGAGGCCCTGTTAAGTGAGTCCGGAGTGAGCGGCAAGGTGTTGATGGAAGGCGGCGACCCCCCGAAGACGATCTGTTCCATGGCCCAGCACGCGAAGGCGGACCTCGTAATCATCGGGCGCGGATCGGCGGCGGGCATGTTCGGTCGGTTGCGCGCGAACGCGTATTCGATCATCCGGCAGTCGCCGTGCCCGGTGGTCAGCGTTTAGGCGCGGTCAGGGAGAAAGCCATCCCGACCCAGCCGTCCTTTTCCTGCGCTTCCAGCGCATGGAGACCCGCTTTTGCGAACGCGCGTGTTACGCGCTCCTGATTGCGCGGGGGAAAACCAGATACGATCACGCGGCCACCCTCGCGCAGCGCGCCAGCAAGCTCGGCGGCGAGCGATGACAGCGTTTCGGCGTTAATGTTGGCCAGCATCAGGTCGACCGAAGCCTTCCGCACGCTGCGCAGCGAACCGGCGAACACGGCAACCCGCTGCTGATAGGCGCGGTGGGCCACGGCGGCCGAATCCGCGTCGATATCGCAAGCGTAGATGCGACCGGCTCCGGCCAGGGCCGCGCCGCGCGCCAGGATGCCCGAACCGGTGCCAAGGTCGAAGACCGTATCGCCGGGGCGCAGATACCGCTCCAACGCTTCCAGGCACAGTTGCGTGGTGGCGTGGGAGCCGGTGCCGAATGCCATGCCGGGATCCACTTCCAGGCGCCAGCGGCCCGCGGGCGTGGGCACGCCGGACCACACCGGAACCAGGAAGAACTTCTCGCCGACCGGTGTGGGCTGCCAGGAATCGCGCCAGCCGGCCATCCAGTCAATGTCCTCTTCGTCGCGGCAAAAAGGCGCATGGGCGGCGAAGCGGGCCGTCAGCGCATCGCGCGCGCCGTTGTCGTCGAAGAACGCGCGCAAGCGCAGACCCGCTCCAGGAACCTCTTCTTCCACGATCCCGGCTGTACCGCACTCGTAAAGGTCGGCGAGCAGTTGATCGTGCTCGGCGGGCGCGCAATCCAGGGTGAGGGAGAACATTAGTGACCCGGCGCCGCGGCCTTGGCGCTCTTGAACGCGGCGCGCGTCTTCCGCAGTTGATTGGCGTGCCCCTCGGCGTGGTCGGCGTACATGCGGACCACGTCCAGAAGCATCATTTTGCCGCGTTCGGAGTGAGTGCCGATGCGCGCGAAGGCCTCCTCGGGCAGTCCTTTCAGCAGTTCGTAGTTGTCCGCGCGCGTGCGGCGGAAGGTTTCCATCGAGTGCGAGGGCTTGCGCCGCGCGTAGTCCAGCTTGGCCGCCCAGGCATCCTGATCGTAGACCATGAGGGTGGGGTTGTCTTCGGCGATGACGCGGCGAAACCGGTCCGCGCCCACCATCTCGGAATCCGCCAGATGTGCCATGATCTGGCGCACGCTCCATGCGCCGGGGGCGGGGACGTAGTCGACCTCCGACCCTGCCGCGCCGATCATGGCGACCGCCACCAGCTCCGGGCCGCGGCGGAAACGCTCGAGCAGTTCCTCAATTTCGCTCATAGATCCATGATACGGCGGCTTGGGTCGAATTTCGGCGACAGTGGAGCGCAATGGCGAAGTAGCGGGAGGAAATACGCGGTTCGAGGCGCTGACGATCAAACCTCGGGCGCTTGGTCTTAGTTCCAGAATCGAGTACCTGTTCCAGCGCTCTACTCTGCGCGATTGCTCCCGGAATCTGGTTTAGTTACAGGCCGCCGCGTCGTGCACACCGCCGTCGGCACCCATGACAACATCTAGGGGATGGGCGGTCAGGTGGTGGCGGCATGATCCTTCAGAGGCCAGGAACACCTTCACGGACCCGTCCTCATATACGTGGTGCACGTAGTTGCCGCGTCCCCTGGAGATTCCCGTCGCAGCCGGAAGCAGCAGGAGTATCGCCAGAGCTAGAACTCGTTTCACGGGTGTTCTCCTCTCACTCCTAATACTGGCCCCCGGATAGTTCTGGGATCAATTCAGCGAAGCACCTACTTGTTCGTAGGGACCCGGAGTATCGGGCATAGGGTACGTGGTTCCATACTTCTTCTGGCTACGGGACGATGAGGCTGACGACTCACGCCTCACTCCAGCTTGCGGATCACCGTTCGCACGACTCCCTGAATCACCAGGTCGGAGCGGGGATAGAGTTCCGGGTAGGTAGGGTTTTCGGCCTTCAGGAACCAGCGCCCCTTCACGCGGACCAGCCGCTTCAGGGTGCTTTCGCCGTCGATGAGCGCCGCCACGATCTGCCCGGCCCGGGGTGCGGGCGTCGGTTGCACCATTACGGTGTCGCCGGGGAGGATGCCGGCGTCCTTCATGGAGTCGCCGCGCACTTTGAGCGCGAAGCAGCCTTCGGCTGGCCGGAATCCCAGCGTCGCCTCGTCCACGGAAACGCAGCCTTCCGGGGGGGCGGCGGCGATGGCGTCGGGCGGACCGGCCGGAATCTGGCCGAACAACGGGATGTCGGAGAGGCTGGCCCGGCGCCCGTAGAGCGGGCCGGCGAGGTCGATCTGCCGCGAGCCGCGTTCGGCGCGGTGGATGTAACCCTTG
>JAJFUV010000298.1 GCA_021372245.1 Terriglobales bacterium | reverse complement strand
CTTCTGGTCGTCGTAAGGTGCTGCCATGATCGCGCCGCCGAGCAGCGACGCAAGAACCACTACGAGCGGAAAGGCTCTCATCCGCATGGATGCTCCTCCTTCGGTGGACCCGGTTACGATGAATCAACAACTACGCAGAATATTACTGCGAATCCGCAATTGGCACAATCGTCGATTTGGCCTAAACCGCCTCTTTTGGTACCGTTACTCCGGTTCCAGGCGGTGGCGAGAGATGTACAAGTTCTTGAGAAAGTAACTGGTTACTGGCCATCGGATCGCGAGGAGGCCGCGATTCGCGCCAGGTCCCGGCGCAGGGTTTCCGGAAGGACCCAGACCCAGCTTGCCGTGGCCAGCGCCAGCACCAGCGGCACGCCCAGACCCCCGCGCACGCCGTATCCGGCCACGAAGGCGCTGACAACCATGGGCGCGAAGAATTGCACTCCGCGGGCGCAATTATAGGCCGTCCCCATGGCGAAGTTGCGCACCTGCGTCGGGAACAGTTCGGCGAGCAACGCGCCGAAACCCGCGGTGCAGCCCGAGCCCAAGCCCATCGCGAACATCACCGTCCAGAACAATCCCGGCCTCGCCAGCAACGGTTCCCAGTGGAACGCCAGGGCGTAGATGGCGCAGGCGGTTAGCAGGGAGTAGACCGTGTACGCCCGCCGTCTGCCGTAGCGGTCCGCGGCATAACCGAACAGCAGCATCCCGGCCAACTGCCCCGATTGCGCGGTAAGAATCCACAAGGCGGACCTTCCCACCGGCTGGTGAAACTGATCCTGCAGGAACCTGGGCAGCCACACGTAGCAGGTCCAATAAGTGCCGAGCTTGAACACCCCCAGAATCCAACCTTTGATGAGGACGGGCAGAAACCCATGGCGCGCGATCCACCGCAGCGCCTCGACCGGCGAGAGTTGCTCCTCCCTCTGCCGCTTCCACAGCGTGGATTCCGGAAGGTGCCGCCGCGCCACGAATGCGAGGACCGCGCTCGCGGACGAGACCACGAACACCCACCGCCACCCAATCAACGGTGTGACCAGCAGTCCCATGACGGCGGCCAATCCGACCCCGAGCGGCTCTCCCGCCTGCAGGAAAGCAGCCGCGCGCCCGCGCATATGTTTCGGGGAAGCTTCCTGAACCAGGGCGTGTCCCACGGCCCATTCGCCGCCCACACCCAGTCCCGTCAGCAGACGGAATAAGAGCAGGCTCCACGGTCCCGAGGAAAACGCGCACAGCGCCGTGCCGAGCGAGTACAGTCCGATCGTCCATGTCATGACCTGTTTGCGCCCGTACCGGTCGGACAGGTAGCCGAAGACGATTCCGCCGATTCCCGAGGCGCCCAGCGCCACGCCCAGGATCAAGCTCTCCTGCTGGACGCTTAGTCCCAGATCCTTCCCAATCGGAATCAGCAGGAAGCTGATCAGGATCAGGTCATAGAAATCGAACATCCAGCCCAGGAAGGAAATGAGCCAGACTCGTATCGGAAAACGCTCGGGTGCTCCTTCGTTCATAGGACGATTCAAACCATCCGTGTGCGTTTCTGGGTCAGTATACACTCAACCGGGGCGGTGCGATGCCGCCGGTTCAGTCGATACGGTACAGGCGGTAGCCCGCAGCTTCGAAAACTTCCGTGACACCCCAGTATGGCTTGTTACGCCAGAAATCCTCGGCGTAATCGGCGGTGTCCTTCACGAGCAGGTAGGGCACGCCACGCGCCTTGAACTCCGCCATCGCCGCGCGCCGTAGGCCGGTCACCTTC
>JAJFUV010000292.1 GCA_021372245.1 Terriglobales bacterium | reverse complement strand
CAGCGAACGCCGGCGTGTGGGTGGAGTTCGATGGCATCAGCGAAAAGAGCGCCCCTTGGCACCGCGACTGTGTGTTATTCATGCGGAGCAAAGGTTTGCTCAGACGTACGCTCATTTCCCAGGACTCCGGCTGGTACCACGTTGGAGAACCGGGTGGCGGGCACTATCGCGGACACACGTTCCTCTACACAGATTTCCTGCCGATGCTGCCGCGCGAGATCTGGAGAACGCTATTGGTGGAGAACCCGCGTAAGGCGTTTGGGGCTTAGCTTTAGGTAGCAGCGGGTTGCCTCGTTGCTCATAGGTGCACCGCGCGGTTCGGCCGCACTTAAGGAGTAGCGACAACAGCGCAACTGCGTGGAGGCAAACGGAGGGTGACGGGCAGACGCACGCGGGTATCCTTGCGGAAAGGCTGTAACAGTTCCACCTCGCGGCCGTCAGCCCCCGGCCACCGGATCTCGGCGGTGGTCTCGTCGTTGTCGTAGTTCACAACTACGCACGCCTTGCCCGGCGCGCCCACGCCTTCGAAGACCGCATGACGCACCCATCGGCCGCCCTTCACCTCCGCTCCGGCTGTGTCCAGGAACCGGCCGTGGAAGAGTACGTCCTTGTGTTTGGCGCGGATGCGGATCAGTTCCCTGACATACTCCGAGAGCGGACGCGTGACTGGCTCGTCCATCGAGTCATTGTAGTGACGCGGGGCCAAGGCCCACACCAGGCCATAGCGCATGCCGTTGTTCATCACGTTGAAATCGCCGGGATTCTCCGCGAAGATCGTGGATGTCCACTCCGGGAACGTGTAACGCAGCACGGGCGAATTCATGTCAATCTCGTTCATGCGAATGTATGCGACGTCCACCATCGGGAATGTTCGGTCCCACCAGATTTCAGAGGCCAGCGCGAACGCAGGATTCACCTTCCGGCACTTAGCGAGAACCTCCTGGAAGGTTGCCAGCAGTTCCGAAGTGAGGGAACGGTCCGGCGAAACCGGCAGCCGCGGATTGAAGTCCATCGACATACCATTGGTCTTGTCCAGTTGCAGTCCTTCCGCGCCGTCCCTCACCAGGTCTACGAATTGGTCCACCAGTAACTTGCGAACTTCGGGATAGGCCGGGCTGATCGTGGTCATGTTCGAACGCGTCAGGCCCATGCGCGCGCTGATGGTCCCCTCACCCCAGCCGGCGATACGCAGATCCTCAGTCCAGCGGCCATGCACCGCAAACGAGCGAAGTCTCTGTTTGAACAAGGGGGTGGCGGTGTCGGCGAACTGAACATTCGCGAAGATCAGGGGGTGCACGCCAAGTTTTCGAATCTGCATCAATGCTTCTTGAAATTCGGCGGCAGTCCCCAGTCTGGGTTCTGGGCGATATTCGGGATAGCCCCGGTCGATCCCGCCGATGTCCCAACCCAGGATCTCGAACGTTGTCACGCCGTATTTCTTGGCGTCCGCCGCCAAGCGTGGAAGATCGTTGAAACGGTGCACCACCACGTCCTCGCAATTGGACATGATGATGGACTGCCAGGCCATTTCCTTGCGAAGCCATGTCGGCGGCCGTCTCACCTGGAAGTGCTGGTCAAACCAGACGCGGTACAGACCGCTTCCTTCGTGCCAATCGCCGCGATGCAACTCGGCTACGACCGGGCCGGCGCGAAAGGTCCCCTTCTTCACGTACGGGAACTTCAACCAGCCCATGGTGAGGCCGATCGGTTCACCCGGCGGCACATCCGCCGGCAGGGGCCAATTGTCGCCGACGACGGCGGTCTTATTGAAAGGCCGCAGCTCAAAATACAGCGCCGAGAAGCGCGTTTCAGGATCGTGATCCGCATAGTAAAGGCCCAGGCCGGTTCTACGGTTGTAAATCTCCATCCAGGACATGGTCATCGAGCCGGGATAGGTGTAGCCGCCCGCTGAGTAGCGAATTCCCAGGTTTCCGCCGCCGTAGCCTCCGGCTTGAAAGCGGGTGAACAACGACGGGGCCATGTTGGTGTAAACTCCTGGCACAAGGGTCTCAGTATCAAGGCGATTACCGATTCCATGTTGCCCGCCGAGGATGCCGAAGAAGACCTCCGCCAGCGGCAGATCGGTTGGATTCTCAACTTCGATGGAGAATTCGAGTCTGCTCCCAACTGCACGTATGTGGTAGAGGACCTTTACATTCAGCTTTTCCCTGGCGTTCCGTAGAGAGTCATAGGTCAGCGTGATCCCGCCATTCCGTTCCTCGATGCGGCTTACCTGCTGTTCGCCACTAACGAAGTAATTGGCTTCGCAACCGGGTCGCGGCAACAACAGACGGAAGTTTTCGCCGAGGCGGGGCTCCTTGATAAGCTCCGTGCCGGGGTTTTTCCACGTCACTCCCTCCAGGTTCCCGTTTTGGGAGTTCACACGCAGCTTGGCAAGCGGTGTGTCGACGACCTTCGTATTCGCGAGGCAGATGGAAACCGAGAGGAAGATGAAAACGGCACGCAGGCGCATGGCAGCATCTCCTGAGTTAGTAACTCGTCTCGACCGGGACTGACGTTTTGCCCTCCCAGATTGCTCTAATGTACATCAAAGCGGTCCCCGTTACGACATCGTGGTATCGCCGGTTGAATGCAGGGAAACCGATCTCAAACGGAAGGCTACCGATGCCAGGAATCTGGAGAACTCGGCCCTTGGCCGGAAGGTGCTACGGATGCCGAAGAGGAAGGCTTCGTGAGGACTGTTAATGTACTGGAAGAGAGTGTGGGTTTTGGGGGCTGCTTTGACATTCTGTAAGCCGCTGAATCTAAGGGATTTTGGAGCGGGAGACGGGACTCGAACCCGCGACGTCCAGCTTGGGAAATCGATCGTAGATTGCAAATACAGAATTTAGCGTCTACGGCGCCGATGCTGACGATCCCAAGCTACTGATTCTACAAGGGCGGATTTCCCGAGTCCGTTAATGGACTCTTATTGGACTCTGGTCATGACTCCCTTTTCTGCACTGATTTCGCACTTCTCGTCCTGGGCCGGGAAGGGCTGGAAGAGCACTATTTGCGGGATTTCGGCAGTGCTTTCCGGCTGTATGCAGCAGCAAGGAGGACTGATGCCGGGGCGACGAATTGAGCGGATCGAATCAGGCGTCCCGGTCAGGTCTCCATTCCATCCTTGCGCGCGCCTGATCGACCACAAAACGTGCGCCTTGGTTGTCACTGGGATTGAGCCAGAGCATGCGCTCGAAAACGTCGGCTGCCTGCTTGAACTTTCTCAGCCTCCAGAGGCACAGCCCGTACCCGTGCAGGCAACGCAGGAAGGGCCGGTTGTCGATCCAGCCCCATGGCAGCAGCCCCTCGAAGGTTGAGCCGAGCGACAACTCACCAACGCGGACACCAGCTTCATAGTGCCGAATGGCTTTCTCTGGCCGGCGATCGAACTCCAGGTTGCCGAGATGCGCGTGAGCGTCCAAACAGCGGAGGTCGGCTCGGCAGAGGTTCATGAGGATCGTGCGCGCTCCGCTGCGATCCCCGGATTCCTTTCGGTCAACCGACTCGGTGATTGGATCATCCATCGGATCTTCTGGATCGGAGCGGGGCAGGACCTGCTCCATCTCGAATTCAGGCCGTGGTCCCCATGCGATGATGGGCCTCGCCCATTTCTCGATCGGTTCTCCTTCGTCGCCCCAGTAGTGCTCTTGGGGATTCCAGATTCCGCGCTGTTCCAACTTGAGAGGGACCAGCCCGAGAGCAGCGATGTCCAGACGGACGGATTCGACCTTCGCGGCGAGGGTATCACGGCCAGCGCGGCGAGATGGCCGTGATGGCTTCGCGGTGATGATCTCACCGGGAACAACATCTATCGATTCGCCAGCACGCAGTGCCACGATGCGCTGGCCGCCGAGCATCCGACAACACGCCGTCTTCTGCCGGACCGACAAAGCGAT
>JAJFUV010000223.1 GCA_021372245.1 Terriglobales bacterium | reverse complement strand
GCGCCGACCACTTCGTAGGGGACATCTTCTTCGGCAGCGAGGGCTTCATGACCCTGGACGGCTCGGGCTTCCGCATTTACATGGGGAGCAAGCGGGAACTGGTGCGCAATGAACCACGCACCGCGCCGGGCAGCGAAGACACCCGGCCTCACATGGCCAATTTCCTGGCCACCGCGCGCAGCCGCGATTACAAGACGTTGAACGCGGATGTGGAAATCGGAGTGACCTCGGCCGCCTACTGCCACTTGGCGAACATCAGTTACCGAGTGGGCCGCAGACTGAAAGTCGACCCCACCGCCTGGCGGTTCGTGAACGACCCGGCTGCCGACCGCCTGCTCACGCGCAACTATCGCGCGCCGTATGTGGTGCCTGAGAAAGTGTGATCCCCGGAAACTCAAAAACGAAGTGCTGTGGATGAGAGGATTTAGACCTCGTTGGCGAGCAAGCCAAGTTGCTGAAAGAAAACGAGAAGCTTAGCTGTCACTCAAGTCCTCTCAACCGCCCACCCCGCGAACTTGTAGATGTCGCGGAGGGGGCTTTCAAGATGGGATCTCGATCTACTTTCTTCCATGAGATGGACCGGAACAAGCGTCACCCGAGCGGCGCTGTTCCCAAATGAAGACTTTTCCACCCGAAACTGGACTCTCAGAATTCACAGGCGCTCTGCATGCATGATCTTCTGCACAAGCAAAAGCGGCATATTCAGCTTTTCCGCCCACGCCGCAACAGTAAGAATACCGTTTCTTAGGCATTCATCTCTGGTGCGCTTCAAGTCATTGACCATTCTGGAGTAACGAGCTCGGCCATACTTACGGATGAACCACCATTGCAATCCGTCAGGGGTGATCGTGAACTCTGGTGCAGCCCGTGACCACGCAGGATCAACATCTTCCACGTTATAGTTCGCGTGAAGCCGAATGTATCCAGAACGCTTCAATGCCAACTGGCAGTGCCACACTTCTTTTTCGTCGTACCCCTTTTGATTCATCGTTGCGATTAGCGGCTCGACGTCGCCAATGAACAGCGAGCCGTTTTCGCGGGCATCCGATGTCTCACACGCGAGCACCATGAATTCCATTTCTTTGGTCGTCACTCCTTAACCTCCGCAGCATCCTTGTAAACGACGTTGACCTTCACCTTGAAGAACGTGTCGCATGGTCCGTCATTCCGACGTCCTCTCGGAGAGCCTAGGTGACCCCGGCAGCGCATTGTAGTCTCGAACTCAGTGCGCTTCGGCTCTATGACGGACCACCGGACCAAGTAAGCGAGATCCGGTCCTCCGCCGAAGCAGCGAGAATTCCGGCAGTCCAATATTGCGGGGATGCTCTTCTCGTTGTAAACTTCGACCCATTCCGTCATGTCGCGGAACGGTTCGAATCCCTCGCCGACCGGGCGCACTTCCACTTGTATGCTCTTCACTGTGGGATACGCATCAAGGAAGCTTTTGACAGATGTGCGAAAGGGGTATAACTTCTGAGCCTCAACATGAGACAGCTTCACGTGCCGCTGTGCCATTCAATGGACCTCCGTCTCACCTGCAGAGTATCGGGGCTCCCGAGACCTCTTCTTTCTCGGTCGTCACAAGAATGATAACACAAAAGAAAACAAAAAGTGATTAAAATATTTTTTGCCAGCACCTTATTGAGTTCCGGGGACAGGCTGCGTGATTCCGCAATTCAGCGCAACACATCAGCGTCCTCGCCGTCAACATCGTTTGATAAATTGCGAAACTAAGTAGTCTGCCCCTTGAACTCGGCCACTTCTTCAGAAACATATTCCTCGGCAGCGAGGGCTTCAAGAACCTGGACGGCTCGGGCTTCCGCATATCAAACCAGGGATAGAATATACTTGGCCTGTACCTACTGTAAAGTGTATTGAAGCCCCAATACAGTGGACGACTATCTCTGTGAACTCGTGCTGTGTTGGCTCGTCGAAGGGAGGACTCCTGTGGGCAACTGGATCTTCGTTGTGGTCGTTGTTGCCGTCGTAAGTCCTCTCGTCGTACTTGCATACGCTGTTGTGAATGAGCGACTGTTCAGACTTGAGCAGGCTCTCGATGAAGTTTCGAGATGGAGAGGCCAACTGCCGGATCAGTTGACGAAAATCGCCCCAATACCGCTGCAGAAGGTGTACCATTTCGGCCTTTACGTAGGCAAGCACTTCTGGACGGACACATTGAGAGTCACGCCCGAGGAGCTAAACGCACTGGAAACTAGAGGCGCCCCGATGGGTGACCAGACGGCGGAAGATTGGGCACGCTATCCGGTCGGACACCTAAGGCTCAAAGTCCAGTCTTGGTTTGGCGGGTTCGACTGCATTGAAGTCGACGTCAGCGACGCCACAAGGGGACGTTTAGGGCCAACGACAAAGTGGACGGAGGAGCAGAACCCCTGCGGATCCGAGATAACGGAGTCCTTCACTGAACTTATGTCCTACCGCCTCACGCAGGACGGTGATGAGATGCAACTCCTGCTCTTCGGCCACAAACTACTGTGGGGCACGAATATTGATCAGTGGGTGGAAGGTCCGGAAACCAGATTCCAAGATGACGTGTACCTGATGATTTCCTTCGATGACGACCTGTCTCAGTACGCATGGCCTGACGATGGACATTGCACTGGGCCTAGAAGACCGTTCAGGAACACACGGTCCTCCCGACGCTATCGCCACTTCGATCCTGAAGTTGGTTTGGGATGGACGCTATACATCGAAGATCTCCAAGCCTTTGCAACCCCAAAGTAGCCTTCGTGGGGAACCCAGGGAACCCAGAGACAAACACCACGTTTCTGCCTTGACAGGAGGGGGCGACAATGAACTGGCGGAGATAGAGGGATTCGAACCCTCGATAGAGTTACCCCTATACACGCTTTCCAAGCGTGCGCCTTCAACCACTCGGCCATCTCTCCGGGGCGGTCTACAAATCGAAGAGCGGGCAGTATGCCGCCCGCTCTCTCAGTTTAGCATGCGGCCTGCTCAGGCCAAATCGAACTTCTCCTGGTGCAGCAGCGGATCGCCTGTCACCAGCACCGGCCGCTTCAGGATTTCCTCGAGTTCCTCGAGATACGTGTTTGCGGTCGACTTGAGCACCTTGGCCACTTCGGGGTGGGCGCGCAGCACTACTTCCTTGCCTTCGACGTCCGCTGCGATGCGGTGCGCTTCCTGCAGGATTTCGCCGATGACGGTCTGCGGGCTCTTCACGTATCCCGCGCCCTCGCAATAGGGGCACGGCGCGCACAGCGTGCGCTCCAGACTCTGCTTGACGCGCTTGCGCGTGATGGCCACCAGCCCGAAATCGTTGAACTGGAGAATCTTGTACGGCGCGCGGTCGCTGCGCATGGCCTCTTCCAGGGCCTGCATCACCTTCTGGCGGTTCTTGCGCTCGTCCATGTCGATGAAGTCCACCACGATGATGCCGCCCAGGTCGCGCAGCCGCATCTGCCGCACGATTTCCTTGACGGCCTCCGTGTTGGTCTTGACGATGGTATCTTCCAGGCGGTTCGATTTGCCCACGAACTTGCCCGTGTTCACGTCGATGGCCACCAGGGCTTCCGTCTGGTTGATGACGATGTAGCCGCCGGATTTCAGCCAGACTTTCGGCCGCAGCGCCTTCTCAAGCTCCGCGGTGATGTTGAAGGCGTCGAAGATGGGCACGTCGCGCGTCCACATCCTCACGCGCGAAACCAGCGTGGGCTGGAAGCGTTCGAGGAAGCGCAGCACGTCCTCGTACATGTCCTCGTTGTCCACCCAGACGGTTTTGAAGCTGTCGGCGAGCTGATCGCGCAGGATGCGCTGCACCAGCGTCACGTCGTGGTAGATGAGGGCGGGCGCGGAACGCTTCTCGGCCTTCTGGCGGATGTCGAGCCAAAGGTTGAGCAGGAAGTTCATGTCGGCGGCGATTTCGGATTCCGACCGTCCTTCACCGGCCGTGCGGACGATGAAGCCGCCGGGGATCCCGACCTTGTGCGCCTGCAGGATGCGGCGCAGCCGCGCGCGCTCTTCGTCGCTGGCGATCTTGCGGGAGACGCCCATGTGCTCGAGCGTCGGCATGAAGACCACATAGCGGCCGGGCAGGGCAATGTGCGAGGTGATGCGGGCGCCCTTCTGGCCGAGGGGTTCCTTGGCGATCTGCACCAGAATTTCCTGGCGCTCCTTAAGCAGGTCCGTGATGGACGGCTGCGGGGCCTTCTCGCCTTTGGCCCCAGCCTCTTCCTGCTGGCTACGCGGAGCGTGAAGCGGCGCCGGGCGGCTTTCGGGAGGGGTCTGACGCGCTTCGGGTTCCGCACCGTGCATCTTGCGGCGCATACGGCGCGACATGCGGTGCATATAGCGCGAACCCGGCTCACGCACGACGGCGCTGGTATTCTCGGTCTCCGGCGCTTCCGCCGCGGCTTCGCCCTCTCCGGCGGACTGTGCAATCTCGCCTTCGACGGTCTCCAGAAGCTCCTCGGTCAGCTCTTCATCGCTGCTCGCGGCCTCGGGCTCTGCCTCCTCCGCCGCTTCCTCAGCGGGTTCGGCGACCGCTTCCGGTTCAGCCTGCAATTCGGCCGGCGATTCTTCAGTTTCGGTTGGAGCGACTTCGGCTTCGGCCTCCACGGGTTCCGGTTCAGACGCCACTTCTTCCGGCGCCGCAGCCTCTTCCTGCTCAGGTTCGGCAGGCGGCTCTACCGTGATCTCCGCCGCCTCGACAGCCCGGTCGGGCGCGGCCTCTGCCTCCTCGGCGGCCGCAGGGGGCTCCTCGCTATGCGAATATTTTGCCAGCGATTCGCCGGGAAGCACTTCGAAATTCTCTTCCGGTACCGTCGCGGCTTCGGGTTCAGATGGGGGCACCTGCGCCGGTTCCTCGGTGCGAAGCCAGCGCAACCCGCTCGCCCCGGATTGCTGGGCGTACTTCGATTCTGGAAAGCCGCGCCCGCGCGATCTCCGCCTACGAGAGCGGCGTCCGCGAGGATCGCGATCCTGTTCGGATGTCCGCGCAGGTTCTTCGCCGGGCGCTTCGGCCGCGGCCGGTCCGCCGGAAGCCGCGGCACCCGCCGCAGCCTCGGCTGGAGCCTGCTGTGGAGCGCGTTCCCGCTCCCGCGCAGGACGCTCCTCGGAACTCGGCCCTATGCGATCGTATTCTTCGTTTTCCTCGAAGAAATCGGAAACATAGAGGAACGCGTCGCGATCCAGGCCCAAGTCGACGAATGCCGACTGCATGCCCGGCAAAACGCGCGTCACGCGGCCTTTGTGGATACTACCGGCCAAGGAATACTCGTTGGCCCTCTGAAAGAAAACCTCAACCAGTTGATCGTCCTCAAGCATCGCCACTTTCGTCTCATGGCGATTGGAGGAGATGACCAATTCTTTGCTCATGCACTCTCTCCCATGAGCGGCGAGGGAACGGTACGAGGAGCGAGCGAAGGTGCGGGTAAGCCCGCACGCCGAGGCTGATCTTCAACCTCTGCGTGCACGCATTCACTTCTGCTTGCGCGGGGGGCATGGAGTTGCCTCTTACATGCCCGCCAGCGGCGGGAACCACTGGGAACTGCTTGCCACCTGTTCGCGCCGTCGTGCCACGCATCGAAACGGCGCTCACACAGGCGAAAAATCTTGTCGGGTCCCCGCGTGTAACTCGCGCAATCAAACCCGCAAAACTCGCGAAATCCTCTTACCGAGCCGCCCGGCCGCTTCAATTCACGAAACGCCGTAACCGGACGTTGTTTACCAGTCCCAACATCATGAATGTCGAAAGGACGTTGGAACCGCCTGACGTCATCAGTGGCAGGGGAATGCCCGCCACGGGCATACGTCCCACCACCATACCCACGTTCACCAGAACGTGGAATAGAAACACAGCCGCCACTCCCATGCAGATGTACATGCCGGCCCGGTCCGGGGCCATCTGGGCATTCTGAATCATCTGCATCAAGAGCAGAAAATACAATCCCAACACTACTATAACGCCTACGAAGCCATGCTCTTCGGCAAATGCCGAGAAGATGAAATCCGTGTGGGGTACCGGCAAAAACCGCAACTGCGTCTGCAAGCCCCGCGTCACGCCCATACCCCACAGGCCGCCGGAGCCGATCGCAATCTTCGACTGGATCACCTGGTAGCCGGAACCTTTAGGATCGCTACTGGGATCCATGAAACTCACCAGCCGGGCTTTCTGGTAATCCTTCAGGAAATAATAACCCACCGGCAGCACCAAAACCGCGGCCAGCACAATCGCCGCCGCATGTTGCCAGCGCATGCCCGCCAGGAACAAGCCCGCCGCTAAAGCCGGAAGGAACGTAAGCGCCGTCCCCAAATCGGGCTGCTTCAGCACCAAAAGAAAGGGGACCCCGATCAGGCCTCCCAGCTTCAACAAATCGCGCCACTCGGGCCGCTCGCTCTTCAACTCAATCAGGTACCGCGCCACGAGTAGAACTAATACTATCTTAACGAATTCGGAAATCTGAAGGTGGAAGCCGCCGAAAAGGGGAATCCAACGTCTTCCTCCGAAGACACTTTTGCCCGCCACCAAAACCACAACCAGCGTGAAGATGGAGATGCCGTACATCAAGGGCACCTGGCCCAGCAGGCTGTGGTAGTCGATGGACGAAATGACCCAGAAGAGCACTACGCCGAGTCCCACGGCGACCAACTGCTTCCACCAGGCATCCCGCCAGCCGGTGTCGTGCGTGGCGCTGTATATCTGCAGAACGCCGACAGCACACAACAGAAGCATCAGGACCAGCAGCGGCCAGTCGAAATCGCGGACGGAACGGTAGCGGGCCATGATTCGGTTACCTCACCTCCGCCGGCGCCGCCGGCAATTGCGGTGCCGGAGCCATGGGAGCCTGGGCCACCAGAGACTTCGGCGGCGCCAACCGCGCCTTCTTGTCGAAATAAGCTTTGATCACGTCTCTCACGATGGGCGCGGCATAGTTGCCGTGAGCGCCTTCCTGCCACAGGGCCACGACTACGATCTCGGGATTGTAGCGCGGCGCAAAACCCACAAACCAGGCGTTATCCTTCATCTCACTGCCCAACTTGGTGTTCTTGAGGTATTCGTTCGATGCCAACTGGGCGGTGCCGGTCTTGCCGCACACTTCGATTCCAGGCAGACGTGCCGACCCGCCCGTGCCGCCCTCGTTCACCACGCCGTACATCCCGTTGATCACATCGGCGACATGCTCGAGATTCAGTTGCCCACGACGCGCTGGCGCCGGATGCGTGCCCTCCTTGACCAGGTGCGGCGTAGACCATATACCGCCCGTGGCCAAGCCGCCGATGGCGCGTGCCAATTGCAGCGGAGTCACGATGAGCGCACCCTGGCCGATGGACACCGAGATGGTTTCGCCGGCGTACCACTTCGAACGCTGCGTGCGGATCTTCCATCGTGAGGACGGCACCAAGCCTTCGGCTTCGTTGGGAAGATCGATGCCGGTTCTGTGTCCCAAACCTGCCATTTCCGCATACTCGGCGATCTTGTCGATACCGGCGCGGTTGCCGGCGTTGTAGAAGAACACGTCGCAGCTCTGCACGATGCCGCGATGCACGTCCACCGTTCCGTGGCCGCCCTTCTTGTGGCACTTGAAATAACGCCCGTAAAAGCTGGCGCCGCCCGAGCAGTGTGCGGTGAAGCTCTCATCGATGGCGCCACTTTCGAGTGCGGCCAGCGCCACGATCGGTTTAAACGTCGAACCGGGAGCCAACTGAGCCTGGATAGCCCGGTTCAGCAGCGGGTTGTCCGGATTCTCGATCAGCTCCTTCCAGTCTTTGGAGCGAATGCGGCCGGCGAACTTGTTGGGATCGTATGCCGGCCGGCTCACCATGGCCAGCACTTCACCGTTGCGGGGGTCCAGGGCGACAACCGCTCCCTTGCGGTTCTCCATGGCCAGCTCCGCCACCACCTGCAGGTCGAGATCGATGGTGAGCTGCAGGTCCCTGCCAGGTACCGCCTCCTTCATGCCGATCACCTGGCGCTCGCGGCCGCGGTTATCGACCACCACGCGGCGCTGCCCATCGACGCCCATCAGGATGTCGTTGTACTGGCGCTCGATGCCTACTTTGCCGACGACGTCGCCCTGCTCATACTTGGCGTAATCCGGCGAATTCAGCTCGTTCTCGCTCACCTCGCCCACGTATCCGATCACGTGCGCCGCCAGATCGTCGCGCGGATAGAGGCGGCGCTGCGCACGGATCAGCTCCATCTCGGGAAACGATTCCGCGTCGCGGTGCGCTTCGACAAATGCCAGATCCGCCGCCGTCAGCTCTTCCTTGATGATGATGGGCTCGTAACGGGGCCGCGACTTGAAACGCTTCAGGCGCGCGGCCAGATCATCGGGATCCAGGTTCAGCCCTTCGGCGATGGCGGCCACGTGTTCGGGCTTAAGGTTCTCCCGAGAGAGGATCAGGCTGAACGACGAGTGGTTGTCCACAATTACGCGGCCGTCGCGGTCGAGTATCTTGCCGCGCGGCGCGAGAACGGGCAATGCCTTGATGCGATTGCGCTCGGCCTGCTCGTTGTACAGAGCCGGATTCTGTACCTGCAGGTCCCAGAAACCGGAAATCAGGAACAGGAATACCGCTACCAGAAGATACTGAAAGAAGGCAATCTTACCCGTGGCGAACTTCAGGTCGTCCCTGAGCTGTGGCTTGACGGGTGCCTCTTCCCGTTCGCGCTCGTTGTAGTACACGCTCACGTGAAAAGAACTCCCATCAACTAGTTTCCTTCAACTTGTCCAGAAAGTGAAACAGGGGTAACGCCACCAGGGCGTTGAGCATACCCAGCGTCAGAGTCTGCGCCAGGTCGAAACCGAGCTGCTGGCCCAGCAGGGCCCGTGTCAGCACCCAGTAGAAGAACTGGTGGAAGAAGAAGAAAAAGAAGCCGAGGATGAAGCGCAGGACCGGGTTGTCCACCTCGAACCGCATGCTCACGTTGCCGGCAAAATAGCCCACCAGTGTCTTGACGATGCCGAACATGCCCAGCGGCTGGTGCGAGAGCGAATCCTGCACCAGGCCGATGCCCGCGCCGATGAACGTGCCCGCCACCGGCTGTCGCCGCATGAGCGAGAAGTACACGGTCACCAGAAGCGGCAGCTCGAGGTACGAAAGGTACTGGAAAAACAACGGCACATAGACTTGAAACAGGATGGCGGCGAACGGCACCACGAGCGTGACCCAGACGCTGAAGTGCGAACTGGTCTTGCGGGGCTTGTCCAACAGCAAGTGCTCGCTATAGTCGTTCATGGTCGGGTGGGCGGCGGACCTTCCACGGGCTTCTCGGGGGGCTTTTCAGCAGTCCCTTCGGGGGCGTTCTCGGGAGACTTCGGGACGGCCTTCGGCTGCGCGGAAGGCTTGATGTTGAAATTCGGCGTCCCGGGCCCGCCGAAGACATGGCCCTGCGCCTCGCCGATCCGCTTGTACTGCTCACGCATGCGATCCGCGTCGGTGTTCAACACCACCGGACCCTCCGTCTTTTGAGCGGCGGCATCCACGGGCGTCTCGGGCGGGCGTGGAAGCAGCGGGGCGGCTTGCGCGGATGCCTGCGCCGCCGGCAACTGCTGGTGAACTCCTTCGAGTACGATCAGCACTTCTTCCAGCCCGTTCTGGAAGCCGCTGGGAACGACGTAGATCTCTTTGAATGTCCTTCCGTTGCGCACCACGTTGGCGGCCCCGACGGGCAACCCCTTGGGGAAGACGCGGTCATCGCCGGACGTGAAGAACAATTCGCCTTGTACGACCTTCTCCTCGTTCTGTACGTAATCGACCAGGCATGTGCTATGGCCCTGGCCTTTCAATGTACCGTGCACGAGGTTTTGCTGCGATACGACGCCGGCGGCGAAGCTCGGGTCCGTGATCAACATTACCTGCGAAGCGGTAGGGTACACAGCCAGCACTTTGCCTACGATTCCGTCAGGCGTGATGACCGCCATGCCGTGCAGGATGCCGCTTGTCGATCCGCGGTCGACGAAGACAACTTTCGAATTCGTGCCGGTGCCCGTGCCGATAATTCTGGCGGCGATGGTTCGCGACGGGCTGCGAGATTGGAACGCATTCAAAGCGCGCGCGCGGTCCGCCGTGGCCAGTTCGCTTTTCAGATACTGATTCTCGAGTTTGAGCTTGCCGAGTTCGCCTTCAAGCTGGTGGTTCCTGTCGCGCACGCCCACCAGCAGGAAGTAGTTCTCCAGCACGCCCACCGTGTTCGAGCGGCCCGCTTCGAGCAAGCGGGCCATGGGCGTCACAGCCGTGATCGCCCAGACGCGGATCAGGCGTACGTCCTGGTTGGTCCTGACCTGATAGCCAAGCAGCAAGAGCTGCGCCAGGATCACCAACAGCAGCACCGTCAGATTACGGTAGCGACTGACTGGGAATTCCATGGCTTTCGACCCCGCGGCGCGTAAGCGCACGCGCTATTCGATGGCGATCCTCCGGAGCAGTTTGAATTCCGTGAGCATCTTCCCGGTGCCGAGCACCACGCTGGCCAGCGGGTCGTCGGCGATCGACACAGGGAGCCCGGTTTCCTCCCGGATGCGCTTATCCAGGTTCTTGAGCAGCGCACCGCCGCCCGTCAGCACGATACCGCGGTCGCTGATGTCGGCGCTCAACTCGGGCGGCGTTCTTTCGAGCGCCACGCGAATGGCATTCATGATCGTGGCCACGCATTCCCCAAGCGCCTCACGGATCTCGCTGTCGTCCACCGTGATGGTCTTCGGAACGCCCTCAATCAAGTTGCGCCCCTTGATCTCCATGGTCAGCGGTTTTTCGAGCGGGTACCCCGATCCGATCTGGATCTTGATCTGCTCGGCGGTGCGCTCGCCGATCAGCAGATTGTACTTCCGCTTCAGGTACTGCATGATGGCCTCGTCCATCTCGTTGCCCGCCACGCGCACGGAGCGCGAATAGACGATACCGGAAAGCGAGATGACCGCGACGTCGGTGGTGCCGCCGCCGATGTCGACCACCATGTTGCCCGAGGGCTCCGTGATCGGCAATCCGGCGCCGATCGCCGCCGCCATGGCCTGCTCGATCAGATGGACCTCGCTCGCCTTGGCGCGATACGCCGAATCGACCACCGCGCGCTTTTCCACTTGCGTGATCTCGCTCGGCACGCCGATGATGATCCGCGGATGCACCAACATCTTCCGTCCATGGGCTTTCTGGATGAAGTAGTTGAGCATCCTTTCGGTCACCTTGAAGTCGGCGATCACGCCGTCCTTCATGGGCCGGATGGCGACAATATTGCCGGGAGTGCGTCCCAGCATTTCCTTGGCGTCGTGTCCGACAGCCTCCACTTCGCCATTGTTCTTGTTGATGGCAACAATGGAAGGCTCGTTAACTACAACGCCCTTACCCTTGGCATAGACGAGGGTATTGGCCGTCCCCAGATCGATGGCCAGATCCGAGGAGAAAAGACTAAACAAGGAACGAATGTTCATGCTGGAGTCGAGGGACGGCGGGTACCGCGCAATCCCCTCAAAGCGTAACACAATGCGAACCGCGCTTCAATGCGCGTCGACATCGGAATCTTTTATTTTCAATACGCTACGGCGGTTGCTGCATTTCGCTACAATGGAGGCGTCGTGAACGGCCGCCGTTGGTTCCTAATTACAAGTGTAGGGTTTCTCGCCGGGTGCCGCAAGAAGAGGGCCTCCGGCTACCCTGGTTACGCGTTCGTCTCCAACTACGAAGGACGCGCCGTGGCGGCGATCGACCTCAACATATTCGCCGTCACCAAGCACATTCCCGTGGACGCGGCCCCGGGCCCGATCCTGTCGCATCCCGGACGGGACGCTGTCTATGTGCTGGCGCCTGACGCCGGGATGTTGGTTGAGGTGGAGACGACATCCCTGGCCGTAGGGCGCAGGGTGCACGCGGGTGCCCAGGCAGTCGACATGCGCTTCAGCGGCGACGGCCGCCATCTCTGGATTCTCTGCCGGCAGCCCCGTCAACTCATGCGTGTCTCCCTGGACACGCTTCGACCGGACGGTGCGATCCAGCTTGCCGGCGATCCCACCAGCTTCGAAATCTCGCCCGCCGGCAATCTCGGCGCCGTGTGCTTCGGCAACGAAGGTGCACTGAGCCTGGTGAATCTGGAAGCCATGCAGGCCCGGCCGCCCCGGCAACTCGGCGAGAGGGTGACGAAGGCGGTTTTCCGCAACGACGGCAAGCTGTTGTTCGTCGGAGTAACGAGCAAACCGTCGCTGGCCGTAATCGATCCGGCCAGCGAACAGGTGATGGTGCGCCTGCCGTTGGCGATGGAACCGCAAAACTTCTGTTACAAGGCCGACGGGGGCCAGTTGTTCATCAGCGGCCCCGGCATGGACGCCGTCACCGTTGCCTATCCGTACACCACCGAAGTCGGCAACACGGTCCTGGCCGGTAACGCGCCCGGTTGCATGGCCGAATGCACAAAACCGGGGTATCTTTTCGTGGCCAATCCAGGATCCGGCGATGTGAGCATTCTGGATATCGAGACGCTACGCGTGGTTGCGCGCGCCAGCGTCGGGGCCGATCCGGGAGCCATTGTCATCACTCCGGATAATCAGTATGCCCTGGTGTTGAACCGCCGCAGCGGAGACATGGCGGTGATCCGGATAGCCTCGATTTCAGCGCGCCGGTCCCGCGCGGTGGCGCTGTTTACGGTCATCCCCGTGGGTTCCATGCCGGTGGGCGCGGCTATTCGCCGCTTCTGAACCGGCGTCTGCGCTCTTATTCCGCGACCAGAACCTTCGTGACCTCTCGCAGGCGCTTCAAGTCCGCCGGGGCGATGCCGCTGTCCGTGACTACCAGATCGCAGCTTGCCAGCGGGCAGACACGGTAGAGCGCCTCACGGCCGATCTTGCTCGAGTCCACCACCAGGATCTTTTCTCTTCCGGCCGTCAGCAGGTCCTTCTGGAACTCCGGATCGTAGACCATGGCGCCTTTGTTGAACGACAGGGCTGCCGCTCCGAAGAAGACCTTGCCGGTGTGAATACTCCGCAGCGTTTCACCCACTTCGTGTCCCACCAGGTCGTGACTGCTGCGCCTGTAAGTGCCGCCGGTGAGCACGACGCGTACGTCGCTCGCGCCGCTCAGCGCCTCGAGCACGGCTATAGAAAACGTGAATACGGCGACGTGCTTGTGCCTGCCGAGATGCCGCGCGATGTACAGGGTGGTCGTGCCCGAATCCATTGCCACGGCTTCTCCGTCCTTTACCAGTGCCGCGGCTGCCCTGCCGATGCGGTCTTTCGCCTCTGAGCACCGCGCCGAGCGGTCGATGAAGGTCTTCTCTATCGCCGCGCCGTGCGCCATCATGGCTCCGCCCGGGATGCGGATCACCTGGCCGGTCTCGGCCAGCCTGGCAAGATCCCTCCGTACCGTCATTTCGGAAATGGTGAAGTGCTTCGCGATTTCCGCGATCGACGCGCTGGTGCGATTTCGCAGTAAGCTGAGTACTTCGTCGCGCCGGGCCGTGTTATGTTCCGCCAATTTCTGCACCTCGATGTTCGCAAAAGCGGCTCCAGTCACTGGAATATGCGGCGTCCAGAGTTGCGCTTCGGATTCTGCCTGAGAATCTCCCTATCGTAATACGATCGCCGGGCACCTGAAACTGCCGATCGCCTACCCAGGGTGAACCACTTAGGACGCCTTAGGCCTCGGCGCGGCATCTAGGTGAGGTGCCTCGCGAAATCTAGTACCCTCCTCAGATAGTTTGATCGCACACCGGCCGATAACCAAGAAGAAGAGAGGAGTCGGAATGCTCCGCGGAGCTATTGTCGCACCCAACACCAATCTGGCCGAGTTACTGAATACGCGGCTGAAGGAAATAGGCGGCGTGGAAGTTATCCGCTGCCTGGATCATTACCCTGACGAAACCGGACTGCCGCGGATTCTGCGCGGATCGGCGCCACAGGTTGTGTTCCTCAGTGCGGAGAACATGGCGCACGCCACGAGAGTGGCGGCCTCCGTTGAATCCTTTGCCCCAGGTACGCAGGTGGTCGCCATACACACCACAATGGATCCGCAGTTGTTGCTGGAGTTGATGCGGGCGGGAATCCGGGAATTCCTGGCAGTTCCCTTCGAGCGCCAAAACGTTTACGAAACACTACGCCGCGTGGCCGACGTACTGGCCAAACATCCGCCGGTCATACAGGCGACCGACCAGATCTACGCGTTCCTGCCTTCCAAACAAGGCGTGGGAACAACGACGCTGGCGGTGAATTTCGCGGGAGCCTTGGCGCAGAGGCCGGATTACAACGTCCTGCTTGCGGATTTCGACCTGAACTCGGGGCTCGTCGGATTCATGCTGAAGCTGGACAGGGGCCACTCCGTCGTGGACGCGGCGGAACACTCTTCCCACCTGGACGAAACGCTGTGGCCGCAGATGGTGACCACCGTGGGGCGGCTGGATGTGATGCAATCCGGCGTCATGAATCCCAGTTGCCGCATCGAGCCGCAGCAAGTGCGGCACATACTGGATTACGCACGCCGCAACTACAAGGCAATTTGCGCGGATTTGAGCGGAAACATGGAACTCTACTCGATTGAGATCCTCCACGAAGCCACGCGCATCTTCCTGGTTTGCACGCCGGAGATCCCCTCGCTCCATCTGGCCCGCGAGAAGCTGAATTTCCTACAGGGGCTGGACATCGACAAGAACGTCGACGTGCTGATGAATCGTGCGCAAAAGCGAGGCGCGGTTTCGTTGGCCGAGATCGAACGGCTGCTGGGGCGCAAGGTCCTGATGTCCTTCCCCAACGATTACAGGGG
>JAJFUV010000272.1 GCA_021372245.1 Terriglobales bacterium | reverse complement strand
AATGGTCGGGGCGAGTGGATTTGAACCACCGGCCTCCTGGTCCCGAAGCAGGAACTATCAACAACGTATGAGGATCGTTCACGGAAAACAAAAGACTTGCGCATCTTCTGTTTGGACCTTAAAGGCGAAGGTGTGGCGAACAGAGCCGTCGTTGGACCCTGCTTGGACCCTGATTCCCACCCTGGTGATCCACGTGCTTTCGCGCGCACGCTTGGTCGCGTCGCCATCCCAGAAACCTGACCAAAATATGTTGCTCAGAAAGGATTTCAAAATCGCTTTATAGGAGCACCAGCCCGACACGGCTACAGGATGTGGAGGTGCGAGATACTGCGAACGTATATCGGCCGCCACGTCGGATTGTGGCTCACGCCCGAACTGGTTCCTTGAGTGATCTGAAAGGCCCGACACGAAGGCGTTCGGCTACGAGAGCCGCAATGTAGATCAGCCAGAATGCGAAGCCGGCAAGACGAACGGATAAAGAAGACTCCGAGAAGAATGCGACAACGCTGCAAACGAGGCAGAAGACGCCAATCGGCAAAGCCACAAGCCCGACAGCCAGAATCGGACGCAGGCGGCGCCCTACCTGTTTGCGCCAATGACGTTGTGCTAGTCGCCGGATGCTCGTCCCGAGCATGAACCATAGAGGCAGTACGAACACAGCGGTGATCATCTGGCCGCGTGGGGTAATGAGCGATTCCACGCACGCCGCCTTCCCGTTTACTGCCGCAAGCAGGAAAGATGCACTCATAATCGCTGGCAGGTCGATTCCCATAACAGCCGACTGGCCGAAGCCAAACACGGTGTAAGCTCCACACCATCCTGAAGGCTCAAACAGTGGCCGTGCTAGATCTTGTCGAAGATACTCACGAATGTTGGGGAGCTTCTGATCCCGCGCTCCGTGCCAGTAGTCATATCCAAGCAGTCCGAAATAGAGGAGCGTTTGTAGAACCGCAAGCATCAGCGGAAACCATCGAGATCGCACAGCCACATTGTATTCGACAGCGATACGCGTCGGCTTGTTCCTTCGTGCAGGATCGCGTCGTCCTCGCGCATCTCAAAGGTGATGGTCTAATCCGGTCGTATTCGCGGGACCACATCCAGTGCACATCCCTAGACCTTCTGGTCAGGGCTGAAGGGGTCACGGAAGTCGTCGGACAGCAAGTCGTTCAAAACACGGCTGCAACGACCAACGGAGCGCAGCATTCGGATAATACGGGGACGGGATAATACGGGGACGGACGGAACGTAGACTTGCCGTAGAGTCGCCACCGAGATCTGGCGTGACTTGCCGCCGTGTTTGGCGAAGAGCCAGATGAACTGAAGGGAATGGTCGGGGCGAGTGGATTTGAACCACCGGCCTCCTGGTCCCGAACCAGGCGCTCTAGCCAGGCTGAGCCACGCCCCGATCACTTTCAGTTTAGACGTTACCGGTTCTGGGCGCAAGACGGCTTCGGTCCCAAAAGTGCGTCCCGCGACCTCTTTAGCCGTAGCCCCAACACCGCGCGCCGGTTGTGACAGTATGGAAGGCATGCCAAAAACCACCCGTAGGACCTGGCTCGCTTCCACCGGCGCCGCGCTCGCCGCGCCTCATCTGGCGGCGTCCCAGGCGCCCAGTGGCGATAAGCCCCGCAACATCATGTCCGGCGGTTGGACCGAAGGGCGGCTCGGTGGGATCCTGATCGCCCGCCCGAAGTGGAAACCGTTTCCCACTTCAGCCGACCGCAGCGCGTGGGACGGCCTGCCGGCCGGATTGCGGAAGGAATTGGTGACATCGGCGGAGGCGCAGCTTGGCGCGCCGTGGCCGTCGCTACTGGCCAGCTCCTTCCTCGAATTCGCTCGCAACGGCAATCGTTCGCGATTCGAGAGCGTGCGCAGCGCGCGCCGCAACCGCCTGGGCGACCTGGTCACCGGAGAGTGCGTCGAGGCCCAAGGGCGGTTCCTCGACGAGATCGCCAACGGCATCTGGCTCACGCTGGAGGAAACCTGGTGGGGCGTGCCGGCGCACGTGGGAGTGCAGCGCGCCGGGCGCGGGTTGCCGGACGTCAACGAGCCCATCGTCGACCTGTTCGCCGCCGAAACCGCCAGCCTGCTGGCATGGACCGATTACCTGCTGGGGGCACGGCTCGACACCGTCTCACCGCTCATGCGCCCGCGCATACGCACGGAAGTGGACCGCCGCATGCTCACTCCGTGCCTGGTGCGCGACGACTTCGGCTGGATGGGGTGGAGCGCCTCGCGCACACGGCCGGTGAACAACTGGAACCCGTGGATCAACTCGAACTGGCTCATTTCGGCGCTGCTCATGGAAACGAACGAACAGCGGCGGGTCGCGGCGGTTTACCGGATCCTGCGCAGCCTGGACAACTTCATCAAT
>JAJFUV010000267.1 GCA_021372245.1 Terriglobales bacterium | reverse complement strand
CCGCACCTGATCTATGCGAAGAATGTCGAGAATGTGGCCATAGACGGCGGAGGGCGCATCAACGGCAACGGCGACGCTTTCTGGCGGGATCGATCCGACCACCCCTACTTCCTGGGACTCCGGCCCAGGCCATCGCCGATGATCGAAATCGTGGAGAGCCGCGAGGTTCGCATTCAGGATCTCAGCATCCGTAATACGCCGGGCTGGGGAATCCACCCGGTGCGCTCGGACGGGGTGGCTATCCGTTCGGTCTCCCTCATCAGTCACCTGCGCGGGCCGAATACTGACGGAATCGACGTGGATTCAAGCCGCAACGTGCGGATTTCGGACTGTTACATCGAAGGCGGGGACGACGCTATCGTTATCAAAACCGTGGCTCGCCCAGGCGCGCCGGTGCTGCCGTCGGAAAACATCACCGTGACGAACTGCGTAATGACCAGCACGTCGAACTGCTTCAAGCTGGGCACGGAGAGCACGGCAGGGTTCAAGAACGTCGCGATAACTAACTGCTTGATGTTCAAGCTGCCGAGTGCCTTCCGTGCCCCGATTTCCGGCATCGCCATCGAGTCCGTGGACGGAGGCACGCTGGACGGCCTGGTGGCGTCGAACCTCACCATGCGCGGCGTCGGAACGCCCATCTTCATCCGTTTGGGCAACCGCGGGCGCGGCATGGCGGAACCTCGCCCCGGAATCCTGCAAAACGTGTCCATTTCCAACGTGGTGGCCACCGGGTCCCTCATCACCAGTTCCATTACTGGGTTGCCCGGCCACCCGGTGCGCCGCGTCAACCTGGACAACATCAGTATCTCGATGAAAGGCGGAGAACGGATCGCAGGAAACCTCGACGTGCCTGAACTGCCTGAGAAGTACCCCGAAGCATGGATGTTCGGAGTTCTACCCGCTTACGGATTCTATGCGCGCCACGTAGAGGGCCTCACCATGCGGAATGTGCAGAGCCGTTGGGAGGAAGCGGATGCGCGCCCCGCCATGGTCTTCGACGACGTCAGGGAACTTTACCTGGATGCTTTTCAGACCGATACCGCCTCGGTCGATGCGCCCCTTATCCGCCTGCACAACACGAGCGGAGCATTTGTGCGCGGCGCCAAGCCGCCGTCCGGCGCGAAGCTGCTTGTGCAAGTCACCGGGGAGCGAAGCCGCGAGATTCAAGTCGACGAAGGGTTCTCGCGCGACGCCAAGGCGGTGTCGGCCGGAAGCGAAGTTCCTGCCTCGGCGATTATCCGCTGAATTTCGTGGGGACGCTGTTCACCTGACCATGCACTCAATGGTAGGATGAAGGCTCGCCCGATTTGGCCCCCTGGTGGCAAGGCGCAGCGTAACCTTGCACTTTAGGCACGGTTGATACGAGCAGCGCCTCGACCTACCCTCGGGAGCCTTTCGAAGAATCTTCATTGCAGTTCATAGGCGTGAGGATGGAATTTGCTTCAGGAGGTCGTGATGTGCCTTCGATCCGCCATCAGCCGCGGCTCGCGTGCCGCGTGCGCAGTGGTATTGTTTTTCATGCTATTCGTGGCTGTGCCGGCATTCGGCCAGCAGACCTACGTGGGCCGCTGGGACGTGTTCGCGGGCTATGCCTTTCTTGACAGCCCGAAAGTGAGCCTTTTCGACCAGGGGGTACAGCTACAGTTCGGCATGCGCCGGACGAATTGGTATTCCTTGGGCCTTGATTACAGCAACACCAAGGGCAATCTGACACTCGCCCCGAACCTGCTGCCGGACGAGTCCAGGGAAAAGGTCGCCGCACAACTGAGCCTGCTTGCGGGAGCCGGTAAAATCCCGTCGAACTATAGCCTCTCCGTCCCGGTGGATTCGAGGACGCAGACTTTCGCCGTCGGCCCTCAGTTCGCCTACCGCCGATGGAAGGCCATTACCCTGTTCATTCGCCCCTCCATGGGAGCTATTTATGAACGCGCGTACCCGCGGCCAAACGACGCGATAGCGAAGGGCATCGTGGCCCAACTGGCGCCTTCCGGAACCAAGCGCGACTGGACCGGCTTCTATGGCTTCGGCGGCGGCACGGATATCAACCTCACTAAGCACTTCGCGCTGCGCACGCAGGCGGACTTGGCTTGGGACCACATCTTCAACGATGTTCTTAAGGAAGGTCGTTGGTCGATCCGATTCTCCATCGGCCCGGCCTTTCAGTGGGGTAGGAACGTCACTGAGTGAGGCCGCTTCATTGAAGTATGCCGGTCTGCTGTATACTCTCAGATCATCAGAACCTGAGAATCGGAGGTAGCGGCTGAAGACCGTATGTACCCGAATATACTGCTGTCGGTCCTGATCCTGATCGTCGCAATCCTGATCATCGGACAGATGCTGGGCAACCGTAGGCTAAGCAAGGTTGCCGCGGTGGGCCTGGTCCTTTTCACAGCGGCCACTCTCATCCTCTGGCTTCTGCTCGGCCTCAACCCCGTCCCCGGCTGGTTCGTGAAGTCCGTAAGAGATGTGCTGCATCTGTTGAAGTCCATCAAGTTCTGAATCCCCCCTTGCGAGCCGCCCTCCGCCTGTTCACCGGCTATTGCCGGCAGCCGGGCCATCGATTAGAATCAGGCCAAGGGGGCAGCGGACATGTCACTCTGCCGGTCCGTCGGTTTCACCGCTTGTCTGGTGTTCGCTCTGTCCGTTTCGGCTCATGCGCAAGGTGTCGTCGAGTACACGGTCGGGACGACTCCCGCGGCTGCAGCGGTGCCTGCGGGCAAAGGCATCGGAGCCAGCATAGGATCCGTCTTCGGCAGCCTGCAGAAGACTCTGGAGAAAGCCGGGAAGGCCGATGCCGGCAAGGGCAGCAGCGTCGTGAATCTCTCCGCCCGGGAAGTGCGCGCTGCGACCACTTCAAGCTCCACCCCGGCGCGTTCCTTTGAAGACCCGGTCGCGATTACCGCTGGCCTGGAAATCAAGGAGCTTCTCAAAAGGTTCGGGGACCCTTCCATCAAGGTCTCGGGCGAAGACGGTACGCAGACCTTCTGGTACACCTCACGGAAAGGGAATGAAGTGGTGATAGACCTGAAGGGCGAGAAGGTAGTAAGCGTGAACGCCGGGAAGGAACCGCGGGAGCCTGGCGTGATCGTGCTGCAGTAGGACGAACACGAAGTAACAGTTCAAATTGTGGGTTTGGACATTGCCAAACATGTGTTTCTGGCTCACGGAGCCGGCCACGATTTGGTAACTGGCCTGGCGAGTCAGCCGGAACCTACACAAATGCAAACCGGCTTACGGGCTGATCGCCATGGTCACCTTTTCGGTCGTGGTGATGCCGCCCACCCGGAATTGAAGCGGGACTGCGTCCCCTGTCACGCCCGCGGGCACGATGAAGTTGACCTGGTTGACTCCCGGAAACTGCGGTGACAGGCCGGCGAATGTCACCGTCGCCTGCACGCCGCCCACGAGCACATCCGGTGTCGTTACCGCGTTCGTGAGTGTATCCGGAGCATGCCCTGTCACCGCCGCAGGTTGCACTGCCCCCAATCCGGTGCCGAAGATGATCAGGACGTCTCCGGCTTTAGCGGGTTGGGTCGTCAGGCCCGGAATGGAGCCGACAGGCGCCGCTAGGATACCCTGCGGGGAGAACACGATCGCTTGTCCCACTCCGAATTGAACGCTGAAGATCCCTGGAGAAAACGGCCCAACCTGCACCGTTGCAGGAGGCGAT
>JAJFUV010000248.1 GCA_021372245.1 Terriglobales bacterium | reverse complement strand
TATCGGAACATCCCGCTCCACTTGAGCCGCTTCGGAGTGCGCGTCTGGGAATCCCGCGTCGACTGACGCAATGCGCAAAATGGGGACTGGCTCGAATTTCGCCGCTTTTGCGAAACTTCGTGCCTGTACCCGATTTTGCCTTTAGGAAATCCCTTCGAACCGCCGGCCCTACTTATTCACCACCGCCGGAATCTCGAGCAGTTCAACCTCGAAGATCAAAGCCGCGCCGCCGGGAATCGGAGGACGCCCTCTGTCTCCGTACGCCAGGTTGGCCGGGCAGACCAGCGTGGACTTTCCGCCGGCCTTCATCTTCTGCAGCCCTTCCGTCCAGCACGGGATCACTTCTTTTAGCCGGAACTGGGCCGGCTCTTTGCGCCGGTAGGAGCTGTCGAACTCGGTGCCGTTCACGAGCGTGCCGCGATAGTGTACCCGTACCGTGTCCGTGTCCTTGGGCGACGCGCCCGTGCCGGGCGTCACCTCCCGGTAGATGATGCCCGATGGCGTTTTGACGGCGCCCGGTTCGGCGGCGGCCTTGTCCAGGTAAGCCTGCGAGACGGCCTTCTCACGTTCGGCCAGCTTCGCGGCTCGCGCCTGCGCCAGCGAATCGATCTTGGGCCCCCATTCGTCCAGTTTGACCGCCGGCTTGCCCGCCGCCCCATCGTCCATGCCGCGTTTTACCAGTGCGAGTTCCGCCTCGCTCAAGTCGAACCGCCCCAGCGAACGCTGGATCGACAGCCCGATCGAGTAGACGATCTTATCGTTGTCGGTAGCCAGCGGAGCGGGAGCCGGCGCGGGCTTCGGCTTCACCGCTGCGCTCTTCTTCTTGACGGCCGAAGTCCTGCTCGCGGCAGCTTTCTTCGGAGCGGCCTTGGGAGACGGCGTCTGAGCCTGCGCCATCAGCACAAGCGGAACAAGAAACAGAATTGCTCGCATCCTCTCAGGCTATCAAACTGGCGAAAGGCGTAGACGCGTTTTCCCTACTGCTCCTGCGGCCGATCCATCTTCTCCATATCTCCCTTGGCCGCATTCTGCGCTTTCTTGACCTCCTTGCGGACCTCGCTCTTCGGCAGATCCGGCTTGAGCGTCTGCACCGCTTTGCCCAGCGAATCTCCCGTCAGCATCTTGTTCTTGAGGTCGGCAAACGGAATGCCCAGGTTGTGGGAAACATGAGCGGCGGCGATGAACTGTCCGGTGTTCTTGAATCCCGCTGCCGCGTCCGGGACATTGGTTCCCGCCGGGAGCAGGGTTTGGAGCCGCGAAGAAAGTTGCGGATTTCTCTCCACCGCCTGGGACGCTGTCATCCCCCCTGCGCGCTCAGTGTTGTGCACACCACCCGATGAGGGAGACGGGTTCCCTTGACGGTTAGTCTGCCCCATGCCTCCACCCCTGGCCATCCCTCCGCCTCCGCCGCGCCCTCTCTGCGCCGCGGCGGGAAACGCACCGGCCAGGCAGATGGACAACCCCAAAACGTACAGCCATCGCACTGTGACTTTCATGAGACGCCTCCTGTGCTTCTTGGAATCGCTGGGCCTTGGTGACATCGGTAAGAATTACAGACCGATGGCTCGAAATGCCCTCAAACACCATCTACACTCCCTATTCCTCATATCAAGGTGCACGTAGTGTGCCAAGAAGGAGGAACTTGGCCGCCGGTTCCGTTTGGCCGTCCTTGCTGTACAATTGAGCCACAAGGCAGTTGAGCGGTCCGATTCTCTGGGTCCCGACGGCGACTATGGTAGGCAAGACCATCGCACACTACCAAATCATCGAGAAGATCGGAGAGGGTGGGATGGGGGTGGTCTACAAGGCTCGGGACAGCCACTTGGCCCGCCTCGTCGCCATCAAAGTCCTTCCGCCGGAAAAGCTCGCCGACCCTGAACGCAAGCGACGTTTCGTGCAGGAAGCCAAGGCGGCTAGCGCACTGAATCATCCCAACATCGTCGTGGTGCATGACATCGCGTCGGAAGACGGCACGGATTTCATTGTGATGGAGTATGTGGTCGGCAAGACGCTGAACCAGATCATCCCTCGGAAGGGGATGCGGCTGAGCGAAGCACTGAAACTCGCCATACAGATTGCCGATGCGTTGGCCCACGCCCATGCTGCCGGCATCGTCCATCGCGATCTCAAGCCCGCCAACATCATGGTCGATGATCATGGTCAGGCGAAAATCTTGGATTTCGGCCTCGCGAAACTATCCGATCGGACCGACTCCAGCGATGAGGACACAACCACCATCAAAGTAAAGACTGACGAAGGCACGATCATCGGCACCGCTGCCTACATGTCGCCCGAGCAGGCTCAGGGAAAACCAGTGGATGCGCGCAGTGACATCTTCAGCTTCGGCGCGATGCTCTACGAGATGACGACCGGACATAGCGCCTTTCAGGACGACACGCAGATGGCGACGTTGGCGTCGGTGATAAGCAAGGAGCCGAAGCCGCCCAGTCAGGTGCTCGTGGCCCTCCCTCGCGAATTGGACCGGATAGTCCACCGCTGCCTGCGCAAGGATCCGGCGCGCCGGTTCCAGGTGATGACCGACTTGAAAGTAGAGCTGGAAGATCTGAAGACGGTGTTGGACTCGGATAGCCTGACCACTGAGGTGTCGGCGCGGCCGCACCGTAAGCGGCGATGGCTGGTGGCTGCCCCTGTTCCCTTGCTGGCCTTGGCCGGCTGGTTCCTGCTTCACAGGGCCAGCGCACCCCTACCGCCCCCGGGCGTGGTTCCCCTGACCAGCTACCCCGGAAGTGAGCAGTCTCCCTCGTTTTCGCCGGACGGCAGTCAGGTGGCGTTCAGTTGGGACGGCGAAAAGCAGGATAACTTTGATATTTACGTGAGGCTGGTCGGCGGCGGGACCCCACTGCGACTCACCACCGATCCGGCGCCGGATATGTTTCCGGCCTGGTCTCCTGATGGCCGCTACATTGCCTTCGTACGCCGAGGGGGCATCTATCTGATCTCCCCGCTGGGTGGCCCGGAGCGGAAATTGGAGGAATTTCGGGGAACCGGCTCCCCCCCGATGTCTTGGTCTCCGGATGGGAAGTGGCTGGCGGTTGCTGAGACGGACCCTCAGGGAGCCGATGGCATATTCCTGGTTCCGGTCGGGAGAGGCGAAAAGCGGAGACTGACTTCGAATCCCGGCTTTGCGGATCATTCTCCGGCATTCTCACCCAACGGGCATCTTCTGGCGTACGCCTCCTGCACGAATTACCACTCCTGCGATGTGAATCTCCTGGAGCTTGACCGAGATCTTTTGCCGAAAAACCGGGCGCGTGCTTTGACAGATCAGCACCAGCACATCATCGGGATAGCATGGACGGCAGACGGGCGGTCAGTCATTTACGCTGCTGGCCAGGATCTCACCATCCCCTACTTGTGGCGGGTCGCCATCTCCGGTACCGGCAAGCCGGAACGCTTGGACTTGACCGGGCCACAATCCCGGCATCCCGCCATCTCGCGGTCAGGCAACCGGCTGGCATACGACCAAGGTGGTGCGGACGCAGATATCTGGAAGTTTGAAGCAGGTGCGCCGGCGAAGAACTTCATAGCATCCACTCTCGCCGATGGGAATCCCCAGTTCTCCCCGGATGGCAAGAAGATCGTGTTTGCCTCGAGCCGTTCCGGTAGCGGTATGGAAATCTGGGTGTGCAACAGGGATGGATCGAACCCTGTCCAGTTGACCGACCGGCTGGGCAGGCACCAGGGAAGTCCGCGCTGGTCGCCGGATAGCCGGTGGATTGCCTTTGACTCGCAAGGAGAGGACGGGCGCTGGCGTATTTACGTGATCGACGCGGCGGGTGGGCAGGCGCGCCTCCTGACAACACAGCCATTCAACGAAAACATACCGAGCTGGTCACGGGATGGAAAATGGATCTACTTCCGCTCAGGCCGTAGCGGCAAACACGAAATCTGGCGGACCCCCGCGGCCGGTGGAGAAAGCTCGCAGGTTACCGGTGACGGCGGCTCTGTGGCGTTCGAGTCTTGGGACGGGGAAACGCTGTACTACACGAAGGAGGGCACAGGTGCCGTGGCCCGCCTGTTCGCGAAGTCTCTGGCAGGCGGTCCGGAACGGGAGGTTCTTGATGCAGTGGCGTGGCGGGCCTTTTGTGTGGTCAGCGATGGCATCTACTACGTTGCCCCAGCCGAGAGGAAAGACGCCTACTTGCTACTCTTCTTCAACTTCGCGACGCGTAAAAGCCAGACTCTGACCCGAATTGAGGGCCAGCCCTGGTGGGGTCTGACGATCTCGCCAGACCGGAGGACAGTGTTGTTCAGCGTGCACAAACCTATCAACTATGATCTGATGCTCATCGAGAACTTCCGCTGAGTACAAGTGGATCGTGAAGCCCGGCCGTGTCTTTGGTGGTGTCTGGTGGGGACAGCCCGCGTGTTTCCATATTTCTGTGAACTTGTCGAAGCCCCGCACACTGGTATGCCATACCCAGGATGGTGAGAGCGGTGTTGAGGGGCGCCGCGCATTACTTAACACAGTGCCTGTCGAATGAAAATAAGATCAAGAAATGCGTGTATCCTTCAAAATGCCAGCAACCTATTGATTCAACGACAGATCACCGTTGGCATTTTCATGCTCCCCCGTGTCGCCGCAGGGCGTCATCGCCGTCCACTTTCTTCGAAAGCCCCGTAGAGCAGGTCGCCGGACCTGCAACGCCGGCAGTCCTGCCTGCGCCATCTCCGCGGAACAATCCCGTTCTGCCGGTTTCAGTGACACCGTTTGCGACTGATGTCCCGGTAGGGGAAATGCAGTCCGAAACCGGGCGACGAGCGCTGTGGGAGACCAACCATCTCGCAACTTGTAAGGATTGCTTACCAGTTGGTTTCAATCCACGCCCCCGCGCGGCCGGAGCGCCCGGAAGGGGGCCGAGTCGGTTGGTGGCTGGCCAGTCGCCAGGGTTTTCAGGCCGCTTCGAGATCGACCCGCACACGGCACCCCAGCGCAGTGGAGATGTTAACCAGCGCGTCGAGCGAGAACCGCGAAATCCGGCCGCGGAGCAGATCGTTGATGCGCGGCTGCGTCACTCCGCAGTGTTGCGCAGCCTCCGCTTGCGTCCAGCCCTGCCGTTTTACAAAGGCCGCAATCTGCTGCATCAGTTCGGCCCGCGCCCGCAGGTTGGCCGCTTGCCCGGGCGTGTCGGCTATCGCGTCCCAAACGCTGGCGTAGCTCTCGGGTTTCCTCATATTCCACCTCTTGACAGTTGCTCGAATCTTCTCTTAGCCGTCTCCATATCGCGCCTTGAAGTCGCCTGTGTCTTCTTCTGGAATGTGTGCAGCACAAAGACGGCGTCGGCGCGCCGCGCAAAGTAGATAACACGGTAAGCACCGCTGTCATCCGCTACGCGAATTTCCTCGACTCCCATGCCGATAACGGTCATAGGCTTGAAGTCGTCGGGCTGTTCACCACGCTGCACCTTGTCCAGTTGGTAACCCGCATCGTGCCGCGCGTCCTCGGGGAACTCTCGCAGGCGCCGGAGCGAGTCCCCAAGGAAATACACTGGCTTCATAATCTGATTATATCCAATTAGATATAATGGTTCCAGCTCGCTGCAACAAATCGGCTGGATCTCCGTCCCACTCCGACCGAGGGCCGCTGCCGCGTGACCAAAGACTTCATTGCCTGGAACCGCGGCAAAGGCAACGGCAATCATGTCACCGCGCGGGGGCGGCGGCGTCTGCCTGGCTTCGTGAGCACGGCCACGACTTTCAATCCACGCCACCGGACACGCTGCGTCGAATACCCGGGTGTTTTCTTGCACAAAATCCTCAACCAGGAGGCGCCACGCTGCCGTGTATAATTGCGTTTCGTGCCTAAAGAACGGGCGAAGATCAGAACTCGCGACGTCATGCCGGAGATCCTTGAGCTGCTTAAACGTGAACGGAGCCTTGATACACAATCAATCGGCTCACAAATGAAGGCAGTTGCCGATCGCAAGCGATTGTTGTTTCGTGAGAGAGCTGTGAATTTCTCGCTTACTCTTCTGAAGAACAATGGTTGGGCGTCGAATCCGGCTCGGGGGACGTGGTCCATTACCGAATCCGGCGCGACGGTTACTCTCCGTAGTGAGCAGGTGGACGCACTGGGCAGAGAACTCTGGGATAGGTGACTAGTGGGTCAGCCTGAGCATACTAGTCCGGCACACCCGGGTACGATTAGTGCCCGAAAGCTGAAGCCGATGACCGGACGCTTCTCAAGAAGTGATTCACTTCAGTTCTAAGCCCTGCGGGGGACAGACGGAACGTACGCGTCGCGCACACTGAGACGGCGGAGGTCGCCTGCCACGACACCGTACGCGAGGTGGCGTGCACCCTTAATCTGTTCTAGTCACGACTTGATCTGGCATTTTCTGACAGACTGCGCCACACGGCGCAAAAGGAGAATGTCAGATCAAGTCGTGACTGGAACATCTAACCGTCCCCGGCGCGACGCCGAAGGCGCGCTTCGAGAGCCTCGTAGTCTCCAAGGTACGCTCGCATTAGGCTCTTCCAGAGCTTGCCGTGATTGGGCACGCTGAGGTGGAGCAGTTCGTGGATAATCACGTAATCTTGCAGGTCCCGGGACTTTGAGAGCAGGGACTCGTCAAGCGTCAGTCTTCCGGCAGTCGAGCAGCTCGCCCATTTCCTGCGCATCTTGCGGATCGTGACTGACCGGACGCGTACCTCGAGCCGCGCTGCCCAGTCGTGAATGCGCTTAACGAGGTTCTCCCGCGCGCCGTCACGTTTCATCCGGTTCACGCAGTGCTCCTCAGCAGCTTATCGAGCAGCTTCTCAACGATCGCTGCCACTTCGTCGAGATCGTCTTTTCCCGCATATACGGCGAACGTCACCGCCTTGCGCACTTCCCGCAGCGCGGCTTCGCTCTGCCGCCAGTTCGGATATTCGACGAAGGCCTTGGCGATCTTCGCGCTGACACCTTCGGGATCGCCGACTCCCGCTTCCTGAATCGTCGTAAACACGAAGTATCGTAGCGAGTCGTACCCCTTTTTCGCCTGCTGACGCTTTCGCTGTTCGTTTCGCTGAATCTCGGCGAACAGCTCCGCGAGTGTCTCCTGTGTCGAGGTCTGCCGGTCCTCGTAGCTTTCCTGAATCGCTCTGGCGCGATCCGCCATGGCGATCAGGAACGGGTCGCCCGATTCCTCTTCCGCTGTCTTCTGGATACTCTTGACGAGATTGATGACCTTCGTGCCGTCGCCGCCGTGCTTTTGCTTGATGAGGTCGATGGTCTCCTCGTTGATGGTGACAAAATCGTTCACTGCGGCGATCGGGCTCGACGTGACGTGCTTCTGCACAAGCTCGTTGGTCTTCCGCTGAAATGCCTTGTCGACGTAGACGGTCTTGGTGTAGGCCTTCGCCACCACCGCGTAGATCGCGCTCAACGATGCGTAATCGTCCATGAACGGGCGCAGAAACGCATCCGGAGAGATGATTTCGAAGAGCATCTCCAGTTCTTTGTACTCCTTGAAGAACTCTTTGCGGCGCTCTTTGCCGCGGAAGTGTTCAATTAGGCCGTCCACGTCCTTGTCGTTGAAGCCTTGTGTGACGAGCTTGAGGTACTGCGGGGCCTTCTCCTCCATCTTGTTCTTGAACAGCACCTTCAGCAGCCTCAAATCCTTAACAATCGCGTTGACCTCGTCGCTGTCGAACGCCAGCGCCTTTTCCAGCTTGTCGAAGATGCCGACGAAGTCGAGGACAAACCCATGCGGCTTGCGTTTCTCGGCTCCTTCGCCTTGGTCCACCTCGAAAGGCCGGTTGACGCGCGCGATCGCCTGCAAGAGCGTGTGGTCGCGCATCGGCTTGTCGAGATACATCGCGTAAAGCACCGGGGCGTCGTAACCGGTCAGCAGCTTTTCCGTGACGATCAGGATCTTCGGCCGCTTCCCGGGTTTGGCGAAGTCTTTGCGGATCTGCTTCTCGGTCTTTTCGTCGATGTGGTGCGCTTTCAGGTCGGCGGTGTCATTGTTGTTGCCGGTGTAAACGACGGCCGAGTATTCCGCCGGCAGATAGTTGTCCAGCGCCTTCTTGTATTTGGCACAGGCAGGCCGGTCCACTCCCACCAGAAACGCCTTGTATCCCAGCGGATCGACATTCTTCGTATAATGCTCGGCCACGTATTTCGCGATCTTGTCTACACGCTCGTCGCCTTTGAGAAAGTTCTTCAGGTTCACCGCGCGGTCGAGAATCTTGTTGAGCTCCTCGATGTCGGTGATCCCCTCGGTCTCGGCGACGGACCAGAACTCCTTCTCCATCAGCTCCGCGCTCGCCAGCACCTCGTTGGGCGCGAGGTTGTAATAAAGCGGCAGTGTCGTGCCGTCCTCGATGCTTTCCCTGATCGAGTACTTATGTAGATAGCCCTGCTTGTCTGCTGTGCCAAAGGTCTTGAACGTTCCTTTGCCGTAAGCCGTTTTGTCCACCGGCGTGCCGGTGAAGCCGATGAAGACGGCGTTGGGAACCCCCGCCATCAGATAAACGCCCAGGTCGCCGCCGGTGGTGCGATGGGCCTCGTCAATCATCACGAAGATGTTCGAGCGCGTATTCAGGTCCGCGGGCATCCCCTGAAACTTGTGGATCGTTGAGACGATGATCCCGCGGTAATCGTTCTTCAGCAGCTTGTTCAACTGCGCGATGCTGTTGGCGTGCTGGATGTTCCCGATTCCCAGCATCGCCAGATTCCGGAGCATCTGGTCTTCCAGCTCGTTGCGGTCGATGAGCACCAGTACCGTTGGCTTGTCCGCGCCCGCTGCCTTGAACAGCAGTTCGGCGGCCTTAATCATGGTGAACGTCTTGCCGCTGCCCTGCGTGTGCCACACCAGCCCGCGCCGGGCCTCACTGTTGGGCGGAGCGGTGAGACAACGCTCAACCACTTTTTCCACCGCCGTGGTTTGGTGCTGGCGGAGGATGAACTTTTGCAGCTCCTCATCCTTCTCCGCAAACAGGATGTAGTCTTTCAGCAGCGTCAGCAGGTGGCCCTGGGAGCAGAAGCTCCTGACCTTCGCCTCCAGGTTCCCCTTCTCTTCGTGCTTCCAGTTGAAGATGTTTCTGCGGATCAGGTTCCAAGTGACGCCGTAGGCAAACCCGATCGCCTCGGTCGCCGTGAACACCATTTGCGGCACAAACAACTCTGGCGTCTCGGCGTGATACCGGCGCACCTGGTCCACGCCCAGCGCGATCGCCTCATCTTTCGTCGCGTTCTTGCACTCGATCACCAGCACCGGAATGCCGTTGATCAGAAAGACAACATCTTCGCGGGTGCCGTACTTGCCGTTGTGACAATAGAACTCCTCGGTCACTTCGAAAACGTTGTTGCCGGGGTTGTCGTAGTCGATCAGGACTAAGTTCAATTCGCGCGCAGCCCCTCTGTCGTAAAACGTGTGGGCGTTGCGGAGGTAGGCGAGGAAGTCTCGGTTGCCGGCGATATCCGAATGAAGGTGGCGCAATTCCCCGACGAGCGCGCCCGGCCCCTCAGCGTATTTCGGATTGAAGCCCTTGACCTGCGCGTCCAGCAGGTCGTCGAAATACGGTGACGCCTCCGCTGCCTGCTCGGCGGGCGTGTCCTTCGAGTGATCAAATCCCCGCCGTTTCTCTGCCTCGGCTCGTGGCACGTAGCTCCAGCCGATCTTCTCGGCGTAGGTGAGAATGCGGGCCTGGACGGTCTTTTGCTCGCCGGGTTTGACTGCCATTTACGTAACCCCCGCCGGTTCGACTGCCGGTTCATCTAGTGCGGACAAGTCGAGATCGTGGACGCGGACTTGGGCGGTCATGAGTTGATGGAGGAGAGTACGGAACAGGGACGAGAGGGATTCGAATGTCCTTTGATGCCAAAGCTTCTTCGCATCAGCAGCGTGGAGGACAAGAGCGATTTCTCCCTGTTCGTCCCTCTTCGGGAGTGCGATGATCAGGTCCAACAGCTTGCTTGGAGACGTATGGCGGACCTTCGACCCGCTGGCTGTTGAGGAGATCTGCGCTTTGACTTCCCAGCGATTGAAGAAGAAGTACAGGAAATCCTTTGTCAATCTCGCGGCATCGACGATCGTGACGAGTCCGAGTCGCTGATTATGCAGGTATGTCCCAACAGGTGGCACCAGAGCCGCTGAACCGAGCAGTCCCGCTTTCTGCTCTGTCATTGCGACAAGAAGGTCATTCGGCGAGAGCGTGTATCCGGCTGGCACTTCGCCCACGTAGAATTTCGTTCGCCCCCCTTGTTCTCGAAAGCCACCTTCTTCGCTGAAGTGCCCGGGGGTCATCAGGATCTTTTCACCGCGATCGCGAAAGTAGGCGCCATCGAAGGCGTAACCGTGCTTAATCTGAATGAGATCGCGCAGGCGATGCAATTCCCAACCTTTAGGTACTGTTCCGATGTCAGTCTGCTTGAGCGGCTCACCGCGGGTGCCCTCGGTGAAAAGCCTCTGCATGAGGGCCTTCTTGAGTTCGGCGGTGAGGGCGATCAGTTGCTCCTGCCGCTCGATCTCTCGCCGCACCGCCGACAGCACCCGAGCAATCTGTCGCTGCTCAGGCTTCTCGGGAATTTGGAACGAACTACGCTTTACAAAATCAACGAGCTGAAAATTGAACTTGCCATCCGCCGCCCGCCGCGCGAAATCAGCGAATCGAGCTAGCGGTGAGTTCATTAGGTAGTAGAAGAACTCAGGATCGCAAGTTTGCGTATTCGGCGTTGCTTTGAATGTGAACGATGCGAACGCCACTGGCTCACCGGGAAGTATTGTGACTCGCGCATTGCGGGCGACGTTGTCGATGCTGCCACTCGATCCAACGAATAGCACGTCGTCCAACGCAAGTAGCTTTGACGGTTTCGGACAATGCTTCAGTCGATGCTTCGCTTCACCAATCTCGATCCGGCCGTGTTTAACGTTAGGGATGGAAACGACAACAGTTCCAGAGCCATCACAACTCTCTTCATCCTTGCTCCATGAAACGCCGCGGGAGAATGTTGCGAGATCAGAAAGGGGAACTGGCTTCCAATCCATTCAGCCCCCCACCTTCTCAAGCGCGCTCCGCAGCCTCGCATTCGCCTCCGCCGCCTCCGCGTCGAGGGCTTCCAACTCCTCCAGAATCTCTGAGATCGGCCGGTGCGTTTCAGCGTCGGCGACGTGGATGTAGCGAGATGGAGAGACGTTGTAATCCTCCTTAGCCACCTGCTCACGAGTGACGACTTTCGCGAACTTCTCTTCCTCCTGCCACGCCTTGAACGCTCCCGCGATCCGCTCGATGCCGGCAGGCGGGATGAAGTTCTTTGGGTCGCCCTTTTCCACTACCTGACTGGCGTTGATGAGGAGCAGCTTACCCTCGCGGTCTTTGGGCTTGGCCCTGTTGAGAAAAAGCAGGATACCCGGGGCGCTGGTGTTGTAAAAAAGATTCTCAGGCAGATAGATGACGCCCTCGACGAAGTCCTGCTCGACGAACCACTGGCGGACGGATCTTTCCTTGTTTCTGTTGGCGTTACCGCTGCCACGCGACGCGGCCCCGGTATCGAGGACGATCGCAGCCCGGCCGTCCTTGTTCAACGAGGCGAGGATGTGCTGCGCCCATCCCCAGTCGGCCGACTGCCCGCCGGGGAAGCCAGCGCCATGTGGATAGCGGCCCAACTCGTCTCCGTCGTAGTCCTCTTCCTTGAACCAGTCCTGGTTCCACATCGGATTGGAGACGACGCGGTTGAACGTCTGGAGCTTGTTGCCGAGGCGGAACTTGGGCGATTTGAATGTGTCGCCGATCTCGATCTGGCCTTCCATGTCATGGATGATCATGTTCATGTTGGCCATGGCCCAAGTGGTGGCGACGTACTCCTGGCCGTGCATTTTCAGCGGCGCGTACTTGGTCTTGCTGCGCAGCTCCATTTTCTCGTCCAGCACGTGCTCGCAGGCGATGAGGAGGCCGGCGGAGCCACAGCAGGGGTCGTAGACGCTGGCGCCCGGATCGGGATCCATGATCAGCGCCATGATCCGTGCGACTTCCGGCGGGGTGAAGAACTCGCCGGCGGACTGCCCGGAGCCTTCAGCGAACTTGCGGATCAGGTACTCGTAGCTGCGGCCGATGATGTCGGCTTCGACATCGTTCAGGCCCAGGCGCTTCTCGCTGATGCGCTCGATGAGATTCGAAAGGCGGTCGTCGTCGATATCCCGCTGGCCGTGAGTTGTCGCGTTGAAGTCCATCCGGTCGATGATGCCTTCGAGCGGCGGGTTAGCCTTGGCGATGCCGTGCAGGTAGGTCGTAAGGCTCTCGCCGATCTTGCCGGTGAGTTTGCGGATGACGGACCAGACCGCATCGTCGGGGTTGCCGGGCTTGAGCGGCAGGTAAAAGCGGACGAGCTTGTGGTCCTTCTCGACGAGTTTGAAGGCCTTGGCGCGTGAGCCGACTTCTTTGGCGATGCGGTTCAATTCGTCATCGAAGACGTCGCACAGCCGCTTGGTGAAGATCAACGGGAGGATGAAGTCCTTGAACTTCGGCGCCTCTTGCGCTCCACGGATGCTACACGCCGCATCCCATATCCATGATTCCAGTGATTTGTCGGTGCCGTTTACTTGGGTCATCCTTCCGTTTCCTTAGTTGTCCTCAGAAAGCTTAACGTACCAAACCGCAGTCGTGTCTGTCCCAAGGCGGATGCCTTGCCTCGCCGAAACCGTCAAGGTTGCGCGACAGCGTTCTCAAACCCAAATTGGAACTGTAGGAAATGGTCAGCCGTAGATGAACTCTCGTGTTGCCTTTCAATCCCCACATCCCGAACAGCCTCTGTCACGGCAAGTCTGGGATTGGGTCCCCCGCCATAACTGCTCATTCTCCATTCACAGGACAAAACTGACTGATTCTAAACGACTTCCTTGCGTCTTATTTCCGCGCGCAAGTTACACTCAATGTGGAGACTGTATGCCATCGCTACGTCGCATTCTCGCTTCCCGCGCCAATGGAGCGCGCTCCCTCGGCCCTGTCACGTCAGAAGGGAAGGCCCGTTCCTCGCGCAACGCCCTCCGTCACGGCCTCCTCGCCAAATGCGTGGTGCTCTCGAATGAGTCCCCCGCCGGTTTCCAGGAGCTGCATGACCAGTTCGTCAACCGCTTCGGCCCCGCCGATGGCGTCGAGGACGGTCTGCTCGAAGAGATGGTCGCCGCCTCCTGGCGCCTGCGCCGGCTTTGGGCCCTCGAAACCCGCCTGCTCGACGACGCCTTGGCCGCTCAGCCTCCCGGTGATGAGTTGGGTCGCGTCACCGCCGCCTTCAGCTCCCTCGCCTCACGCCCCGAACTCGCTCTCATCCATCGCTATGAGACCCGGCTCCACAACGTCTACCAGCGCGCCCTCTTCAACTTCCACCTCCTGCGCACCTCCGCAGTGCCAAACGAACCCGGCAACGCCATCCCGGCTCCTGCCCTGACGCCCCCCGAAAACGCTCCTTCGCAAGAACCCTCGTCCTCACCCTCCTGCGGTGCCCCCGCTGTGCCAAAGGAACCCAACGGCGCTCTTCCAGTTCCCGCCTTGCCGCCCTCCGAAAACGCCCCTTCGCCTCAGCTCTCGTCCTCACCCTCCTGCGGTGCCCCCGCTGTGCCAAGCGAACCCAACAGCGCCCTCCCGGTTCCCGTCCTGCCGCCGGGAAGTTGATTTCATCGTTGAACTTACTCAGCGGGCCGGGGTTGAATTCTCCATCCGGCTGGCGGTATCATTCGACCTTCGGAACGTACTTTTGGCTCGGTAGGTCCCATCATGACAACAAATCCATCTTCTACACCCCGCAGGAATTTCCTGCGCGCCGCCGCGGCGGCCAATTTGCTGATTCTTAAACCCGAACTCGTGTTCGGTACGCAGCGCAACTCCACCGTCCGGCTCGGCCTGCTCGGCTGCGGCGGACGTGGCTCGGGCGTGGCTACCGGCTTCATTAGGGATGCCGGCGCGCACCTCAGCGCGATCGCGGACCTGTTTGAAGACCGCGTCACCGAAGGCAAGAAGCGCTTCGACGATGCGCTGGCCAAGAAGAAC
>JAJFUV010000246.1 GCA_021372245.1 Terriglobales bacterium | reverse complement strand
CACGCTGTTCACCCGGATGTTGTACGTCGCCAGGTCCAGCGCCATGCACTTGGTCAGCGTGTTCACCGCGCCCTTGGCGGCGTTGTAAGTCCAGCGGTTGGGCTGGGCGATGAACGCGGAGATGCTGGACATGTTGACGATAGCGCCGCCTCCCTCACGTTTCATCGGCTCGGCCACCAACTGCCCCATGAGGGCGTAGGCCATGGGTCCGACCTGCAGGACGCGCTCCCAGTCCGCGCGCGTGGCATCCAACGCCTTGGCGGTGAAGGAGAACGCGTTGTTCACCAGGTAATTCACCTTGCCCCAGCGCGCCAGTGTGTCCCGCACCAGCGCCTGGCAGAACGCCTCCTCCGCCATGTCGCCCTGGCAGAACAAGACCTGGTGGCCTTTCGAGGAAAGTTCGGCGGCAATGGCGCGGCCGATGTCGCTGATGCCGCTGAACGCCACCGCGGCCCCCTCCTTGCATAGCTCCTCGACCACGGCTCGCCCTATGCCGGACGATCCGCCCGTGACAATAGCAACCTTACCCTGGAACCGGTTCGGGACAGCAACCCTCGAAGTCATGCTAGATGGATATCAGTTCAAGTCCCCGCCGTCAACCGCGAAATTCTGTCTCCTGACTTCCTGTAAAATGACCGTACAATCTTCCTGTACTGAAGGAGGCCCTCGCCATGCTGATCGACCTTTCCCACCCCGTCGAGCACGGTCAACTGAACTTTCCGTTTGATCCCAAGCCTTCGGTGGTGGTCCACAATACTGTGGCCTCCATCGGCTACAACATCACGCAGGTGTCGCTCTCCACGCACCAGGGCACGCACCTGGACGCGCCCTTTCATTTCTTCGACGACGGCAAAACGGTTGACCAATTGGACCTGGCAAAGCTGTACGGCGAGGCGCACATGGTGGACTTCGCGCCCGGCGCCGCGCTCGCGCCCCAAACGCCGCTGACGCTGGAGATGTTCACGCACCACGAAGCGGTGTTCCAGCCGGGGGCGAGAGTGATCTACCGGACGGGCTGGGACCGCATGTTCGGCCGCCCGGAGTTCTTCAGCAAGTTTCCGACTGTGACGCTCGACGCGGCGCGCTGGATCGCCTCGCGCGGCATCGCGCTGCTCGGAATGGACACGCCTACGCCCAGCGCGGACTGGATGGAGTGCCACCACGTCCTGCTGGGCAAAGGAGTGGAGATCGTCATCGTCGAAGGCCTGGCGAACCTGGAGAAGCTCCCGCCGGTCTTCACCTTCATCGGCTTCCCGCTGAACATCAAAGGCCGCGACGGCTCACCGATCCGCGCGGTGGCGGTGGTCTAGGCACCCATTCGCACATCTTGACAGGTGAGGGCGGGAGGAGTAGCTTCATAGTCGCCTCGTGAGCGGCGCCGGAACCGGATAAACCACTACTCGAACTCACACGGGGCATCCCAGCTCCTTCCCCGTCGAAGGGCCTCTTCAGGAGCGCGTCCCGAATTTCTCACAACTGGCTTGCAGGGAAGCCAGACAAGCAGAAGAGGAGTTCTGGCTCAAAACCAAGATGCGGTTCGCAGCTCAGATTCAAAGGAGCACTATGACCTTCCGTAACCTGTTCCTATGCGCGTTCTCACTCGCTTTGCTGTTGACGTTCGTGGGATGCCAGCAAGCGCCCCCGCCGGAGCCAAAGAAGGACGTTGCCGCCGACATGAAAGCGGTGGATGCACTCCGCGGCCAGTTCGCAGCCGCATATAACTCCGGCAATGCGGCAGCCGTTGCCGCACTGTACGCCGAGGATGGGATCACGATGTTCGCGAATCAACCGGCCGTCGAAGGCAGGCAAGCCATCCAGACCATGCTGGAAGGCTATTTCAAGGAACACTCCGCCAAGATCGTGCACACTCCGCTTGAAACCCAGGTACTGGGCGATTGGGGCTATGAACGCGGCAACATCGCGGTCACCATCACGCCGAAATCCGGTAAGCCGGTGGAGGATTCGATCAAGTACCTCGTCATTGTGAAGCGGCAGCCGGACGGCTCGTGGAAGCTTTACCGGGACATACACAACAGCAACAACCCTCTGCCCGTCGCAGCGGGCAAGAAGAAGTAGGACCCGGCAGCAGGCGCGGGTGCGGCTAGATCCCGCACTCGCGGCGCAGTTCGGTCACGACGCGGCTGAGTTCTTCCGCCATGGGGCCCGTGCCTGTCTCCTTGAAGGCGCGGGCCAGCTCTGTGAAGTACCAGATTTGATCGGCGCCGTTCCGTGTGCGGAATCGCTGCCAAAGCGCGTCACCGATCTTTCGGTAGTCCGCGAGAACGGTCCGGGCGTTGTGCAGCTTGTCCGCGCACGACACGCGCCGCGCCGACGGGCTGGCGTTGGGAATGTGGTCCAGATAGGCCTGCTTGCGCGCCCGCCACTCCGACTTGCCATGGTGGTCGTCGTCCGTGCAGGCGTTCACGATCTCCAGGACACTGCTGCCGAACCTGCGCTCGATCTCCTGACGCAATCCTTCACGCCCGCCGGGGTACGAGGCACTCTGGTCCTCGATGGAGTCGTGGAGCAGGGCGGCGATAGCTTCGTCCTCGCTGCCGCCATCCTCCATCACCAGCGCGGCCACCGCAAGCAAGTGGCTGAGGTAAGGGACCGAGCCCCCTTTGCGGACCTGCGCGCGATGCAGATTGCAGGCAAAAGCCAGGGCCTCGTCAAACCGCGAACTGAGCATAGTAGTGTCCGATTCTATCAGTGATTGGCGGGACGGGAACACAACAAGCGTGCCGGATACTGTGTGCCAAACTGGGAAAGTGCAATCAGCATGATGGCGTCACGCTATGCCGGGAACAAGGGCGGCTGGGATGCCGCCATGTCTTGTCGGGTAAAGGATCGAAGACTATCAACGTTAAAACCCTGCCGCTAGAGTAAAAATGACCGCCAGTCTGCACCCTCTGCGGCTTACCACCAAGCATCCGAGGGCAGAATGGGGCATCCATCTTAACCGCGCAAGCGGACAGCACTACACCCTGGGTTCCTATTCTGACCACGACGTCACCGCTATACAAAGATCAGCAAGTTGGTGATAATATCAACTTGAAATGCCAATTGCCGGAATGACCTCAAAGAACCCAAGAACCTCAATACCTGACATCGACGAGCAGGATCTCCTTATTGACGAGCTAGAGGACGATGAAGCCGTTGTCGAAGATGTGACTGAAACTGCCATCGAGGCAAAATACGACAGCAATCAGAATCAGATATTTATTCAGCGAAACGACTTCTTGATACCAAATATCTTGCAAATGGTAAAGAATCGTGATGTGCTCGATCTTTCACCAAACTACCAGCGGCGCACACGTTGGAATGACAGGAAAAGATCGCATCTGATTGAATCGTTGCTGATGAACGTGCCCATCCCTCCCATTTTCTTGTACGAACGTGACCTCGCAAAATATGAGGTGATGGATGGTCAGCAGCGCCTCAACACAATCCGCTCTTTCCTTTCGAATGAGTTCAAGCTGCGTGACCTCAAGACTTGGCCAGAGTTGAACGGTCGGCGTTTTGTCGATCTTCCACCCCGTATTCAGGCCGGACTCATGCGGCGGGGACTCGCGGCGGTGATCGTCCTCACGGAAAGCGGCCAGGACGAACTGACCGCAATGGAATTGCGTCAGTACGTCTTTGAACGGTTGAACACCGGAGGCGAGTCGCTGAACGCACAGGAAATCCGTAACTGTATCTTTTCAGGCAACTTCAACGACATGCTAGTGGCGATTGCCCGCTCGGACCTATTCACCAAGGTGTGGGGTATTCCGCCGAAGGAGAGCCACGAACCGCAAAAGGTTAGTCGCAAATTGGCAACTAATCGACTATATGCGACCCTGTCGGACTGCGAGATCGTGCTTCGTTTCTTCGCCCTCTCGAACCTCGGCAATTTCAGGGGTGGGATGAAACGCACACTAGATGACTGCATGCGCCGCAATAGGCAGTTGCCAGAGGCGCAATGTAAGAAATTGGCTGAGGACTACAAGGCGACGTTGGCGGCGGCCTATGCGATTTACGATAAACATCTCTTCCGTCTGTTTGATAAAGCAAACGAACTGAATGGGCGTAGATCGGTGCCATTAGCAGACGCGATTCTATTGGCTCTTGTGCAACGCAAACGGAGTTGGTCGGTGCTGACCGAGCGACGAAATAAGGTTATACAGAAGACCAAGGACGCGCTGAAGAGTGAAAAGACTTATGAGATCCTCGTTGGGCGTGGCAATACCAAAGCTGCTATCGAGGAGAGAATTGACGTTGTGGACTTCTTTCTCGGCCAAATCGTTTCCTAGTAGACAATGAAATCAATATCTTTGCGCTTTAGCTCTGAGATGGAGCAAGCTGTTAAGCTAGTTGAGTTGATTTCTTCCGTACGCAAGTTTGCAACAGTGGATATTAGTAAGTTCAGATCTAGGGCCGTAGTGGCGACTCACGTCCGCACTGTCCACCGTGCTGCGTTGGAGTTCACGTCCACACCTATCGCATACGACGGCATCTACTTGTCGATTTGCGGCCGTTTCGAGTTCACCGTTAGGGAACTGGTTGAGCGATTTGTGGAGCTTATTGCAAGAGAGTTGCCCAGTCATAACCATCTACCAGCAGTTATCAAAGGCTGGCATCCTTTGGGGTCCGCCGATATAATTCGGCGAATAAACGAGGAACAGTTTAAGCATCTGAGCGTTGGGATGCTTGTCGAGAATTTAGCAAGCTGTTTACACCCGTCGATGAAGAAGCCATACAAACTGACGCCCGAGGCATATTCGTATAATGACCATAATTTCAGAGCAAGCGAAATAGACAAATTGCTCTCGGAGCGGCTAGGGCTTCAGAAGATCTGGCAAAAACTTGCGCGCCAGGGAAAAGTGGCCAATTGGGCGGGTTCAGGTCAGGTTGATACGATCGAGAATTTGTGTCGCCGCAACCTAGATGGTTGTATGGATAGGCGAAATGCGATTATCCACCGCGGCCGCGCATACTACACGCCTGGTTGCACTGAGGTGACTGATTGCGCGAACTTTCTTGACATTTTGGTCGATGGGATTGCAGATGTCATGGAGACCTACAGGGCGTCACTGTGATGTGCAGTGGAGTAACCCTCGGTAGGTGCAGTCACCTTGTTGTGGTGTGTGACTCTAGAAGGCCCGAATCACCGCACTATTGTCCATGCTCCCGAACCCTGCTCTCTCGGCCTGGTCCAGCAACTCTTGGTGGATCTTCGACAGCGGTACCATTGCTCCGCAGCGGCTGGCGGCGGCCAGGATCAGGCGGACGTCTTTCAGGTGCTGCGAGAGGCGCGCTTCGGGCGTGAAGTCGCCCTTGAGCATCTTCTCGCCTTTGATGTCCATTACCTTCGAGTAGGCCGCTCCCGCTTTCAGGACTTCCAACGCCGCGGCCGGATCCACTCCGGTTTTCGCGGCGAAGCTGAGCGCCTCGGCCAGGACCGCGCGGTTGAGACCCAGCACCAGGTTGAACACCAACTTCATGCGCGCGCCGCTGCCGCATGGTCCCATGTGGAACGCGCGGCCGGCAAAGCACTGGAATAGGTCGCGGCATTCCTCGAACGCGCCCGCGTCGCCGCCCACCATCACGATGGCCGCTCCCTCGCGAACCAGCTTGCTCGACCCGCCCACGGTGGCATCCAGGTACCGCACGCCGCGCGCCGCGAGCGACGCGCCGAAGCCCGTGATCTGCTCCGGGTCGCCCGTGGTCGTGTCGACGATCAGCGCGCCCTGGGCGAGGTGCGGCTCCATCTCGGCGAGCACCATTGCGGCGATGTCCGAGTTCGGCAGGCTCAGCACGATGCGCCGCGCCCGCCGCGCCACCTCGGCAGCCGAAGGAGCCTCGCCGCCGCACTCGGACCGCACGTCGTAGCCATACACCGCGAAGCCAGCGCGGGTGAGCCGCTCCGCGATCGCCCCGCCGAGCAGGCCCAGCCCGATCACCCCCACCGTTCCGGCGCCCGCGTCGCTCATCGTGCGCCCCCGGCCATGCTCAGCGCGAAGTTGAATGCGGCGGCAAAACTGCGCGTCGAAGCGGTACCCTGCCACGCGATGTCGAAGGCCGTGCCGTGGTCCACCGAGGTCCGTATGATGGGCAGCCCCAGCGTCACGTTGACGCCGCCCTCGAAGTCCAACAGCTTCAGCGGCACGTGGCCCTGGTCGTGGTACATGCAGACGATGGCGTCGAAGCGCCGCTTGCGCACGGCCATGTAGAACAGCGTGTCCGGCGGGAACGGCCCCTCCACCGGCAGGCCGCGCTCGCGCGCCCAGGCGATGGCCGGCTGGATCTCCTCGATCTCCTCGCGGCCGAACGAACCGTTTTCGCCCGCGTGCGGGTTCAGCCCGGCCACGGCGATGCGCGGCGAGGGCATGAGCCGCGCCACGGCCTCGCAGGTGAGTTCGATGATGCGCTGGACGCGCTCCTTCTTCACGCGCTCGATCGCCGTGCGCAGCGAACAGTGCGTGCTGACGTGCGTCACGATCAACTGCTCCGAGGCCAGCATGATGGTCACGTCGCGCGCGCCGCACACCGCGCCGATCAGTTCCGTGTGGCCCGTGAAGCCGGGGTCGGATAGTTGCGTGGCCTCCTTGTTCATGGGCAGCGTAACCATGGCGGCAATCTCGCCCGCGAGCGCGGCGCGGGCCGCCGCGATCACGTACTCGCGCGCCGCGGCGCCGGACTTCGCGTTGATCTTGCCGGGAGTGATATCCGCTTCGTTCAGAATGCCAAGGTCGATGACGTTCAGAGCGCCGTCGCGCCAGTCCGGCGGAGCGCTCGCCGCGCGCAGCGGGACTGCGTAACCGAGGCGGCGGTTGCAGGCATCGAGCACGGAGAGATCCCCGTAGGCCACGAACTTCGCGGGCAATTCCCCGCCGCGGTAAGCGCGCAACAGGATTTCCGGGCCGACTCCGCTCGAATCGCCCATCGTGACGCCGAGAATCATGTGCACCTCTCTAGCAGCTCGCGGATTACGCCGGCGAGATCCGCTGCCCCGAAGCCGCCGGCCTTCGACATCAACGTAAGATCGCCCGCGCGCGCGAGCGGCACGCCCGGCAGCAGTTCCTCGCACGCCGTGACGACTTCAATTCTAAGCTCGGCGCAGATGGCGTGCAGAGTGTCGCCTCCGAAAACGACCAGCGCGTCGAAGGACGCCTGGCTGACCGCGCGGGCTAACTCGCGGGCGACCGCGGACGGGGAATCCAGAAGCTCGTCCGGCGTCGTGAGCACCGTCCAGGGACCGAGGTCCGCGAGCGTCGTCTCGGAGCCGCGCCACACGACGACCTGCCAGCCCTGTTCTTTCGCCCAGCGCACCTGCTCGCGGCTGGCGGGATGGCGGCTCCCGTTTACCACAAGGCAGCGCCCGATCCGAGGCCTCGCGGGCGCGGCCGCATGCTGCGGGAGGATCGCACGCACCCAGTGACCGGCGAACGCGCCGGGACCGGCGGCCAGCGCATCGACCTTCGCCGCGCGCAACGCTTCGGCGGCCGCGGCAAGGTCCTCATTCCGCGATCCGTCGCAGACCAGGATGCCGGCTCTTTGGAGCGCCGCCGCTAACTGCGCTGGCCGTACTACGGTGACCGATACGCCGCAGCCGGCGAGCAGGGCGGGGATGTTCCCGGTGGTCGCGGGATTGAGCGGGTCCCGTGCGAATGCCGTCTCTGCCAGCGGTTGCCCATTCACCAGAAGTTCGCCATCGACCACCGTGCGGCCCATATCGGGATACGCCGGGACATAGACGAGCCGGCGCCCGGGCCAGGCGTCCAGCAGCGCACGAAACTCGGCGGCGATGTTCCCACGCAGAGTCGAATCGGTTTTCTTGTAGACCGCCGCGACGCCGGGAAGCGCGAAGCGGCGCATGCGTGCGGCGGCTTCCTCCGGTGGAAGATGCCGCGTCTCGGTATCGATCACCAGGCACGGCGGGGAAGGGAAGGCATCGAGCGCGGGCGGTTCGCCGCCAAGCCACACAGGGGTGGGCC
>JAJFUV010000230.1 GCA_021372245.1 Terriglobales bacterium | reverse complement strand
TTCCCGCCGGGGTTGGATGTTCACGCGCGCTTCGAGTTCGCGGGCCTGGCTGAGGATGGCGGCATCTATATCCAACCTCAGGAATAGATTCGCGCCATCGGAGCCGTAGTAAAGCTGGCGGATCACGAACTTCTTGCCGTGCATGGCGCCCGAACGCGCGTCCGCGCGATACGTTCCGGCTCCCATCCACTCGAAATACGAAGTCACTTCGCCGTCGATGCGCGGCCGGATGCGCGAGGAGGGCGGCACGCGCAAGTCCTTGATTTCGACGCGCAGGATAGGGCGCGACAATTCCTCGGGCGGAACCAGATCGAGGGCCCGGTAGACGTTGGCCAGATGCTCGCGGAACAGGCGATCGAACTCCGGGCGATTGGCCGAACCGTGCTCGGGGCCGTACCACCAGCACCAGTCACTGCCTTCGGCGATCAGCAATTCCTCGAAGGCAAGGCGCCGCGCCTCCTCGGAGATGGCCGGCGAGCCTTGCCGGTTCACGGCCTGTTCGTAAGTCTGGCGCGTGCGCAACAGGTAGTCCCAGGCCCGGTTGTCCTCCTCGGCGCCGATCCAGATATCGAAGTTTGCGTTGATCCAGGAGCCAGGGAAAATCCCTTTCAAAGGCTGCGGCTCCACCTGCGAGAGCGCTTCCGAAACCGTCAGGGCCTTCATCTCCGGAGCGTGCGAGATCATGCCGTAAAGCTCGCGCAGGAACGGGCGGCCGTTGCGGTCGTAATACTCCCAGGCATTCTCACCGTCCAGGATCACGGGCACCAGCGCGTCGCGGCCGGCCGCGAGGATGGGGCGGCAGTTTTCGCGGATGCGCGCCAGGAAGTGGCTGGCCGCGTCATGAGCGCTCATTCGGGCGTAGACGAAGCCGATCAGATCGCTCAGAAAATGATCCCGGAAGATCATGCGCAGTTCGCGGCTGCCTTGGCGCCAGACGTAAGGGCGGTAGGTCAGTTCAGGTCCCGCGGCCTGGCCCAGCGTGCGCGCCAGTACACCGTTGTCGGTGGCCGCCCAATGGAAGCCCACGTCGGCGGCAATGCCCAGCGCCTCGTCGGAGACGGAGCCTTCGCTCGGCCAGAGGCCGTTGGGACCGGCGCCGAACTCGTTGCACATGTACTGGCGGGCGCGCTCCAACTGGGCGAGCGCATCCTCGGGATAGCGGAAGCGGCTGGGCAGCGGGACGTTGGGATGCGCAACGCGCGCGATGTCGGAATCGCACAGGAGCGGCAGAATCGGATGGTAGTAAGGCGTGGTGGAGACTTCGATTTGTCCGCTGGCGGCGAACTCGCGATACACGGGCAGCACCTTGCCCAGGATCTCGACCTGCTTGCGTCCGGTCAGGGCCTGGTCGGCGGCGGAGTAATCGCGACCCCGATCAACGAGCGCACACACTTCGGGATCGCTCTCCAGAAACTCTTCGTCGAACCAGGCCAACTGCGACAGAACCTGCAGGTCCCGAAAAGCCTGCTGATCGAAGAAGCGGCGGGCGCGATCCGGGTTGCGGTCGGCCGCCGTCCAGGCGTTGTGCAGTTCGGAGTAGCGCGGGTAGCGGCGGATGAGGCGCTCGACGTTAGCCTGAAAGAAATACCGCAGGATGAAGTCCTGCTGCTCGCGGGTGAGGTTCTCGGTGGGTTCCAGCGCGCACTTCAGGAACGGGTCGACGGCGCTGCCGGAGGCGTACTCCGCCACCTGCATCATCATCGACGGCACCAGGTTGAAGGTCTGGTGAATGTCCGGGAAGTCTTTCAGAACATGGACCATCCCATAATAGTCCTTGAGCCCGTGGAGCCGGGTCCACGGAAGACGGTATTCGCCCGACATCAGGTCCTTGTAAAAGGGCTGGTGCATGTGCCAGACGAAACAAAGCAGAATGCGAGGCATGGTATTTCAGCGAGAAAAATAACTACGCGAGGGTGGCGGCGGTGTACAGGACCCTTTGACAGCCGCCCAGAGAATAGCGTTCAGTTCGTCGTCGTCGATCTGATCGGCGTCCTCGAAATTCAGGCGCAGCGAGCGCGACGCGGTGGGCGAGGAGGCGGGATTGCGCTGGTCGAGGGCAATGCGCGGCTTCTCGGCGACGTAGGGCCGCGTGTCCAGCGCCGGCTGGAACGAGTGAAACATGGGGCGCGCGGCGGCGTCGAAGTGCGTCATGGGCCGCAGGCCGAGGATCAGTTCCATGGTGCGCAGCACGGAGGTGGTGTTGTACATGGTGCTATCGACGCTGTGCCGCTTCACATAAGGCGAGATGATGAATGCCGGTGAGCGGTGCGAGTCGACGTGGTCGGCGCCGTTTTGAGCGTCATCCTCCAACACGAAGATGGCGGTGGTGGGCCAGAACTTACTCTTGGAGATCGCCTCGACGATCATGCCGAACGCGTAATCGTTGTCGGCGAAAGATGACAGCGGCGCAATGCGGCCCGGGGCAGTTCCCGACGTATGGTCGTTGCCCAAACGCATGATGATGAACTGCGGCATCTTTCCGGACGCTTCGAATTCCGCCAGGTCGCTCAGAAACACCTTGGCGCGCTCGACGTCGGGGTAGCTCAGGTCGAAAGCGCGGTAGTGCAGATTCGTGACCGGAGCAAGTACGGAATCGCGGACGCCGCTGGCCTGGACGCCGCTCAATTCCCCACGGGGCAGGTTGTTCACCGAGTAGCCGTAATTCCGTATGGACAGGCCGGCGGCGAGGACGTTGGTCCAGATGTAGCCGGCGGGAGGCGAATTGGCCGGTTCCTGGCCTTCGTAGTCGTAGTGGCGGCGGCGCGCTCCATAGCTGTTGGGCCACATCTTCTGCACGTAGTCCGGAGCGATGGCCGCGGTTGACCAGTTGTGACCATCGGCGCTCACGTCCGAATTTACATAGAAATTGTCGAGCAACACGAACTCACGCGCGAGCTTGCGGTGGTTGGGGCTGACCTGTTCGCCGAACAGCACCAGCGACGGGTCTCCGTTGCCTTCCTTCAGGTCGCCGAAGACCTGGTCGTAGGTGCGATTCTCTTTGACGATGTAGATGACGTGCTCGATGGGCGAGGAATCGCCGGGGCGCGTGGGCACGGGATTTCCCGCAGGCACGCCGGCATCGAACAGGAGGGTGTCGCGGTAGCGCGAGCAGGACATGACGGTCTTTGTGTAGCCGTCGAGTTGTTCAGCATCGAAAGGTTCCACCAGCGATACTGTGCCGGTCTGGATGCGCCCCACGTATTGCACCGCCGAAAGGCCCTGGTGAGCCGGCGCGGCTTTCTTCGATGGGTTCGGGCCCTGGGGATTGGGATAGCTGCGGAACCCTCGTCCATTCAGTACGGCCAGCTTCCCGTTGGGCAGCGCCTGGACGGCGGTGGGGTACCAGCCCGTGGGGACAAAGCCCAGAACGCGGCTGCGCTCTTCGGTGAGGTCCACAACAGCGACGGCGTTAGCGTCCGAACAGACCACGAAGAGGCGGTCCTCGGCCTTGCTGAGCGCGAGCGCGGAGGGCGTCATGCCGGCCGGTTCGCGCGGTTCGATCGATACGTTGATGTTCTCGATGACGCGCAGTTCGCCGGACTCGCTGACGCCGATCACCCGCACCCCGTTGGTGTTCGCCACAGACACAAACAAACGCGCGATGTACGTGTAACCGCCGGGTTCTTCGGGCGCTTCCGGCTTCTTCGCCGACCATACCATGCCGGTAGGATGCGGCCCGACGGGCACCGTGGAGAGGATTTCACCGTTCGAGGTCTGATGGTGCGCCACGGATCCGCCGCTCCAACTGGAGACGAAGAAGGACTTGCCGTCCGGGTGAAAGAGGATGCGATAGGGACGGCGCAGCGTCTTGAAGCGCTCGATCACACGGCCCGACTGCGGATTGATGACCGCAATGGTGTCCTTGTAAAGGTCCGCGGCGTAGAGCAGGTGCCCATCCGGCGAAAAGGCAACGTCGCCGATGAAATCATCGTGCTTGCGCGTCTTTTCATCGGCGACGACGAAGGTTCGTGCGGGCGTCAGGGCCCCGTTCTCCCACGCGAATTCGAAGACCGAGGCGCGGCTGCCGCCGCCCACGTAGACATGCTTTCCATCGGGGGCAAAGGTGAGCCCCAGCCAACCGTCGGCCAGCGGAACCCTCGAGAGTTCGCGGCCCCCGGCAGTGTCAAGGACGCTGATTGACGGCGGCATGTATCCGCCGTTAAGCACAAGCAGATGACGTCCATCGGGCGCCAACGCCGAGGACATGGGAAACGTTCCCACGGGAATCTGTTTCCCGGCCGGTCGCACGCGCCAGCCGCTGTTCAACAGGAAACTGCCATCCGGCTGGAATCCGACCTGTTCCCTCGGAGGAACCTGCGAACAGAGAACGGCGGCAAGAGCGGCCAGCGCCGCGATGAGAACATGTTTCATTCTGAGAACCTCTGTGCAATTGGAAACCGGCGGCCCATTCCGAACGCCTTGGTAGTCACTTTCAATCCGGGCGCGGCCTGCTGCCGTTTGTATTCGTTGCGGTCCACTTTGTTGACGATGTCGCGCACCAGTTCGACGGGCAGGTTCTGCTCCGCGGCGATGCGAGGCAACGGCTCGTACTCTTCGACGCAGGCGTGCAGGATGCGGTCGAGCACCTCGTAGACCGGCAGCGAGTCGCTGTCCTTCTGATCGGGACGCAGCTCGGCGGACGGGGGCTTGGTAAAGACGCTTTCGGGGATGGCGCCGGGGTGCCGGCGATTGGCCACGCGCGACAAGTCATAGACGAGCGTTTTCGGAACGTCGCTAATGACGGCGAGACCTCCGCACATGTCCCCATAGAGCGTGCAGTAGCCCACGGCGAGTTCGCTTTTGTTGCCGGTGGTAAGCACCAAGGCGCGCCATTTGTTGGAGAGCGCCATCAGCGTTACGCCGCGCAGGCGCGCCTGCAGGTTCTCCTCCGTCACGTCTTTCGGCGCGCCGGCGAACAACGGAACCAGCACTTCCAGGAACTTCTCGTAGACCGGCGTGATGGAGACCACTTCAAAGCGGATGCCCAGTCCTTCGGCGAGCGAGCGGGCGTCCGTCAGGCTGTGATCCGAGGAGTACGGTCCCGGCATGGCGATGCCGGTCACGTTTTCGCGTCCGACCGCGTCGACGGCGATTGCGGCGGTAAGCGAAGAATCGATGCCGCCGCTCAAGCCAATGAGCACGCGCTGGAAGCCGCACTTGCGGATGTAGTCTCTCGTGCCGGTGGCCAGGGCTTCGTAGACAGCCTCAGGTTCATCGGCCAGATCTTCGTGCAGGTCGCCCTGGCCGGTTTCCGTGTCGACGAAGACCAGGTCCTCGGCAAAGGATCGCGCGGAAGCGATCACGCGCGCATCGGCATCTAAAGCGAAGCTCGAACCGTCGAACACCAGTTGATCGTTGCCGCCAACCTGATTTACATAGACCAGCGGCACTCCGTACCTGTGGGCCGTCGCGGCGAAAACTTCGCGGCGCAGTTCGCGCTTGCCCATGTGGTAGGGCGAAGCGTTGATGCTGATCAGGATCTTCGCACCGGCCGCGGCCAATTCCTCAACGGGGTCCCGCCGGTACAGCCGGCGCTCCCAGAACTGCTTGTCGTTCCAGGCGTCCTCGCAGATGGTCAGGGCCACGCGCTGCCCCGCCAACTCGACGATGGACTGGCGCTCGGCGGGCAGGAAGTATCGCGCTTCATCGAAAACGTCGTAGGTCGGCAGCAGCATTTTATGCTGCGTGAAGAGGGTCCGGCCGCCGCGCAGAACCACGGCGCAATTGACCACGCTCTTGCCGGACGACGCCGGCGAGGGGGCGATGGCCCCGGTGACGATGGTGATATCGAGCGCGGAGGTTTCCTCCGCCAGCCGCTTCAACTCGATCCCCGCGCGCTCGACGAAGCTGGGCTTTTCCAGCAGGTCGCGCGGAGGGTAGCCAGTGAGCGACAACTCGGGAAACACCACGATTTCGGCACCGCCCGCAACAGCGCGGCCGACGTAGCGGACCATCAGGTCCACATTACCCGAGAGGTCGCCGACAGTCGTATTGATCTGTCCTAGTGCGATCCGCATGAAACTCCTATTTTACCCGGAGCTCCGCACGGGCAAAGGTCCACATAGAATAGGATGGCGCGGGGAGGACCCATGGATTCCACGATCAATCGGCGCCGCTGGCTGCAGGCGGCGGCATCGGCGGGGGCGGCGCCCCTACTGCGGGGTGAAACGTGCGGGATCTCGAACGAGCATTTCGCCGTAACGGTAGACAAAACCACGGGCGTGTTGACGGGGCTGCTGGTCAAGCGTAACGGCGCGGAACTGGTAAGCGAAAAGCGTCTGGCGTCCAACTTCCGGCTCTGCGTGCCGCTGCCGGACTATCTCTGCAATTACGTGGAGGGCGTGCAGCAGCAGGCCCGGCGTGTAGAGGCCACGACGGATCGCGTGGATGTCGAGTTCTCTGGTCTGCGCGCGGTGAAGGGTGAGGTGCCGGTCGACCTCTCGTATTCCGTGCGCCTCGATGGCGACGCGGTGCGCTTCCGCGCACGGCTCACCAATCACGGCGCGCACCCGGTCTCCGAGTTTTGGTTCCCCTGTATCGGCGGCTGGACCGGCTTTGGCGGTCGAGCAGCGAAGCTCGCCCGGCCGAACTATACTTCCTGCCGGCACGAAGTGGCCCTGTTTGAGCGCTTCCCCAGCGAACGCGGCTTTGGTGCGGAAGCCGCCGAATACACGGCCGATTACCCGGCCATGGCCATGCCTTGGTGGGACGTGTACGACGAAGCTTCGAAAACCGGCCTCTACCTCGGCTATCACGACCGGACGTTCCGCTATTCAACCTGGCACGCCTACCTCCACCCGGACGCGAGCGGCTTACCCGGTGCGAACTGGCTGACGCCGGCAGAGGCGGCGGGCGCGCCCATCGGCATCGTGTTCTCCCACGTGCGCTACCCGTTTATCGCGTCCGGCGAGACGTATGAGACCGGCGAGTTCATCGTGCGCGTGCACGAGGGGGATTGGCACCAGGGCTCGTTGTTTTATCGCGAATGGTTCCTGAAGAACTTCCCTTTCGATAAATCGCGCAGTTGGCTGCGCAAGCAGAGTGCGTGGTTTTCGTCGATCGTGTACCAGCCCGAAGACCGCGTCGTGGCGGACTTTGCCACTTACGACAAGTGGTGCCGGGATGCGGAGCCATACGGGATACGATGCCACGAGCTGATCGGCTGGCATCGCGGCGGACTGGAGCGCAATTATCCGGAGTACGTTTCGGAGGAGAAACTGGGCGGCCGGCCGGGCTTCCAGAAGGCGCTGAAGTCGATCCGGTCGCGCGGCTCCTGGTGCCTGGCGTTTGTGAACTACAACATCGTGGACGGCGCGAGCGAGCACGCCAAAGGAGAGCTCAAGCCATTCATCCACCAGGACCAGTTCGGCCAGACGCCGAATTGGATGGCCTGGGGCGAGAGCACGCTTCTCGCGCGCAAGGGTCATAGCGTGCGGCGGCACCTGCTCACATCCGTGGTGCCGCCTGTCGAGAAGCTGCTGGAGGGCCACTTCGTCAACATCGCGCGAGACGGCGCCGACGGCTTGCAGATAGACAAGGTGCTGGCTTGCACAAGGTTGGATTTCAATCCGCGCAACACCCGCAAACCCGACGAGGCAATGTGCGAAGGGCTGGTGCAGGCCATTGCGCGGGCCCTGGCCAAGTGCCGTGCCATCAATCCCGATTTCCAGCTCGCCAGCGAGGCGCACGCGGACCGCTTCATTCCGTACGTCGACGTCTACTACCGCGCTGCCGACAAGGGCGGCATTTCGCCGTTGCGCTACGTGTTCCCGGAATGGACTTCGGCGCTGCACGTGACCATGCCGCGGGATTTCCTCGCCATCAACATGGCAGTGGTTACCGGCGCGGTCATCTGCGTCGAGCCGGAACTCTATCAGAACTCGCTGGCCGCTCCGCAATACCGCGATTTGGCCGCCTACATACGGGAGGTGGGGAGAATCCGCAATCAGTTCGCCGATGTGATCTTCCTGGGCGATTATTTCGACGATCAACTGGCTGAAGTGAGCGAAACCGGGCTCGCCCAGTCCGCCAACCTGCGCTTCGCCGTACACGGCGACCGCAAGACCAGGCGAAAAGCGATCGTCGTGACGAACCGCACGCGGCAGGCGCGGCACTACCAATGGCGGTGGCTGGCCGGGGGCAGATCAAGCCTCACGTTGCACGAGCCTTTCCGCCGCGCACCGCGCGAGGTGGCCGCAGGGCAAGAGATCGAGCTGGGGCCCATCGGGCTGCACATCCTGGTGGAAGCTTAGCGGGCGCGGTTGGCAAGGAAACGGCCCAGCCGCTCCATGGCCTCTCTAAGGATGGAACGGTCGGCGGCGTAGCAGATGCGCACGCTTCCTTCACCGCCTTCGCCGAATGCCACGCCGGGCGCCAACCCTACCCGCGTTTCCATCAACAGGCGGCGGCAGAACTCGAAAGAGTCGCGTACGCCCTCGATGCGTGGGAACAGGTAGAATGCCCCGTCGGGCGCCGGCGTCGTCACGCCAGGCATGTCTCGAAGTGCGTCGAGGCAAAGATCGCGATTCTCCTTCAGGCGCTCCACCATGCGCCCGATTTCCTCCTCGCCGTGTTCCAGCGCGGTTTCGGCAGCCTTCTGCGCGAAGCTCGGCGCGTGGCTGATGATGAATTCGTTCAACTGGGTGGCCTTCGCGGCCAGGTCGCGGCGCGCGATCAGGTAGCCGACGCGCCATCCGGTCATGCAGTAAGCCTTGGAAAACGACTGCACCACCACGACGGCGTCTTCGCGGGTGGCCAGGCGGAGGATGGACGGAACCGGCTCGCCGGGCCGCTCCGGCATGTAGTAGATGCGGTCATAGACCTCGTCGGCGAGCAGCCACAGGTCGTGTTTACGTGCGAACGCCAGCAGGCGATGCTGGTCTTCCACCGTCGCTACCCAGCCAAGCGGATTGGAAGGCGAGGTGTAAACGAGCAGGCGTGTGCGGGGGGTGACGGCGGCCTCGAGCGCATCGAAGTCAATCGTGTAACGGCCGCCTTGGAGCGGCTGCGGCACGTGGCGCGGCACCGCGTTCGACATCTCGACGATGGAACTCGCGTTGGGCCACGCCGGCGTGAGTATGAGCGCTTCGTCGCCCGGGTCGAGGGTCGTGCGTATACCCACGCAGAGGGCCTGAACGCCGCTGGCGGTGACCACGATCTCACTCGCCGGATCGAGCGTTACACCGTGCAGGCGCTGGTAGTGACGTGCGATCGCGTGGCGCAGCGAGACCAGGCCGGCATTTTCGGTGTAAAACGTGTAGCCGGCCTCGAGTGCTTCCACGGCCGCGCGCTTGATGTAGTCCGGGGTCGGCAGGTTGGACTCCCCGAAGTAGAGCCGCAGCACGCGCCCCTCGTGCGAACGCGCGGCGCTGTCCATCAGCATGGCGATGTCCGACAGTTCGCGGACTCTGGATTGCGGCACGCGCATCGCGGATTCGGCCACTCTGGCGCTCATATCGGATTCATTATCGCGCTTGACGCCGGCTGCAGCGGATCGGGTTCCGATTCCTACGCGCGGGGTTGCCGAAGGCGCGTTAGGCCCGTAGGCACAGTCCGGGCGAAATTGCAATCAACCAGCAAAGTAGATAGACTCAAAAACGGAAGCCCGAGTAGGGAATTCATCCGAGATCGAGAACCTGAGAGAGAGGGTGTACTTTTTATGTCTGAATCGCCAGTTGTGACCCGCCGCGATGCAGTAAAGATGGCGGGGGCTGCGACCGCCGTCGCCGCTGTTTCCCGAATGGCGGCGCCGGGCATCCTGAAGGTCAGGGCCGCGAATAGCCAGGTCAACTACGCCTTCATTGGAGCAGGCAGCCGCGGTACTTACCTGTTGAAGCACCTCAGCAAGATCGATGCGGGCCGCTGCGTCGCGCTTTGCGATATCTACGAACCGAACCTGAAGAAAGCCGCCGAGTCGGTCGGGTACAAGACGGCCACATATAAGGACTATCGGGAACTGTTGGCTCGCCGGGATGTGGATGCGATTTACGTAGCCACGCCATTGTACGCGCACTTCCCGGTGACGCGCGACGTGCTGCTGGCCGGCAAGCACGTTTTCTGCGAGAAGAGCCTGGTCTTCAAGCCGGAAGAGATTCACGCTTTGCGCGCGTTGCACCAGCAACACCCGAGTCAAGTCATTCAGACCGGTCTGCAACGGCGTTACAGCAGCTTCTACCGCGTCGCCAAGCAGATGGTGGACAAGGGTATGCTCGGTCACGTCACCCACGTGCGGGCGCAGTGGCATCGCAACGGCGCAGGCCGGCGGCCCGTCAAGGATCCGTCCTTGGAGCGGCAGATCAACTGGCGCTTCTATCGCGAGTACTCCGGCGGCCTGACCGCTGAGCTGGCCTCGCACCAGATCGACGTCGCGGACTGGATGTTCGGCATGGCTCCGGAGTTCGTTTGCGGCATCGGCGGCATCGACACGTTCAAGGACGGGCGCGACACTTACGACAACGTCCAACTTCTCTACAAGTACCCGAAGGGTCAAAAGCTGATCTACAGCTCGATCTCGACCAACGCTCACCTGGACTTCAGCGAGACCATCATGGGTACCGGCGGAACCATCGTCATCACCGTAGGAGACGATAACAATCCTGCCAACGGCATGTGGTTCCGCGAACCGAACGCTCCCAAGGCGCAGGCGGCCGGCAAGTCGAAGGAGAACTGGACGGCCGGCGCCACAGTGTCTTCTTCCACCGTGCAGAAGGGCTTCCCGCTGTTGCTGCCGCAGGACGTACAGGATCCGAACGATTCTTTCCTGCGCCGCGAAATGAAGTTTGCGCGCCGCTGGCTGTACAGCAAAGGCGTGATGGTGCCGGAAGAGCCGCGCAATCCGGTCGACATCGAACTGGAAAGCTTCCTGCACTGCTGCCGCAACGGGCAGCGGCCCGTGGCGGACATCGAAGTGGGACTGATGGATTCTACAGGCGTTATCCTCTCCAACCTGGCCATGGATGAAGGCCGGCGTGTGTATTACAGCGAAATCGAAAAGATGGGGCGAGGGACTCAACCCAAACCCAAGGCGAAGCGAGCCTGAACCTTCCGGGGCCGCCTCACCGGCGGCCCCTTTTTCATATCTCCAGCTTTCCTTTGTAGTAAAGTTCCCGCACCTTGAATTGCGCTTCCCGATAAGGCGGTACCGCGCCCGGCACGTAGATCTCGAAGACGATCTCTTTGTCGGAATCCGTCACCACGCGCGGGAAAACGAGCCGCAGATAAGCGTCTCCGGAAGAGGGCGGGAAGTGACCCGTCATCTTGTACTTCTTGCGGCCCACTTTCATGACGCACTCGTTTTCCATCGCCCTGGTTTCATCTCCGTTCGACATGGCCTCGGCCGTAGTGCCGGAAACCGCGATCACGATGTGCCTCGCTGCTTCGTAGCGGAGGAATTCGCGGTAATCCTCGTCGATGCCCAGCGGAGCGCCGGCCCGCTTCGGACTCCGCAGCCGCTTCTGTTCCTCGGCGTCGCGCATCGGCTGGGCCGTGGCCAGCAGGACGCGCACCGGGCTGGCACCGCCCATGCGGCCGTCGTAAACGGTTGTCTGCGCCCAAGGGGAGTCGTTCAACAAGCGCGCCAGTTCCACGTGCGTCCATTCCGCGGGCGGTTTCGACTCCCAAAACGGGGCGGCGAACCAGAGCAGAGCCAGCCAGGGCAGGTGCATAACGGATTCAATTCGATTATGCTACTAATCCTGACGCCATGACTGAAACGACCTTCCGTAACCGCCGCGCTGTCGCCATCGAGAATTCCGGCATGCGCGTAACCGTCCTTGCCGAGGGCGGACACATCGCCGAGATCCTCGACAAGGCGAGCGGGGTGAGCCCGCTGTGGACCCCGCCCTGGCCTTCCATCGAGCCCTCCACCTATTCTCAGGCTCTCCATCCCGGCTATGGAGCCGATTCGGAGAGCAAGCTCCTCGCCGGCATCATGGGCCACAACCTGGCCCTGGACCTTTTCGGCGGACCGTCACCCGAGGAAGCCGCCGCCGGCATGACGGTACACGGCGAGAGCTCGGTGGCCGCCTACGACATTGCCGTGAACGGCCTCGAGATGACCTGCAGGGCGAGCATGCCCATCGCCGGCCTTAAGTTCGAACGGCGCATCCGGCTTTCACCGGCCGGCTGCGTTGCCGAGATACAGGAGACCGTGGAGAATGTGACAGCCCAGGACAAGCCGATCGCCTGGACGCAGCATGTCACGCTGGGGCCTCCGTTCCTGGAGAAGGGCGCCACCCAGTTCCGCGCCACATGCACGCGCTCAAAAGTGACCGAGACCGATTTTAGCGACGGTAAAGGCTACATGAAGATCGGCGCCGAGTTCGACTGGCCGTTCGTACCGCGTCGCGACGGCGGGGTCACGGACATGCGCGTCTTTACCGGCGCGGCCGTTTCCGGCGAGTTCAGCTCGCACCTGATGGCCCCCTCGCGCGAACAGGCGTACTTCATGGCCTGGCAGCCATCCAGCAAGGTTCTGTTCGGCTACGTCTGGAAACAGAGCGATTTCCCGTGGATGGGGATCTGGGAGGAGAACTACTGCCGCCAGAATCCGCCATGGAATGGCGTGTCACTGACGCGCGGGATGGAGTTCGGTGTTTCGCCGGTCCCGGAGTCGAGGCGCGAGATGATCGACCGCGGCAAGATGTTCGGCGTGCCGGGCTACCGTTGGATCGCAGCCAAAGGACGTTTGCAGGCGAACTACTGCGCTTTCGTGACAACGGCTCCCCAGATTCCGGAAGATATTCTGTGGAGCGGTGAATCTATCAAATGTAGTTAAGCGGTTTGGAAGGATGTGAACCATGCCGTTCGGCCGTAAGCTCGCCCGATATGTGTGTCTCGTTTCGCTCATAGCTGCCATGGACCTTGATTCCCAGACCAGCCGGCAAACCATGCGTCCCGTGGTGCGCGGCACGCATTACGCCGTGTCCAGCATGAAACCGGAGGCGAGCCAGGCCGCCGAACGCATCCTGCGCGCGGGCGGGAACGCCTTCGATGCAATCGTGGCCGGCCAGGCCGTCCTCGGCATTACCGACGCCGCCAACAACGGTGCCGGCAGCGACGCCGTGGTACTCATTTACGAAGCCGCGAGCGGCCGTGTGTTCTCGCTCAACGCCGAAGGCACCGCGCCCAAGCTCGCCACCATCGAGTGGTACAAGCAAAACCAGGCGGGCAAGATCCCGGTGAACGACACGTTGCTTTCCGGTACCGTGCCGGGCATCGTGGATGCCTGGTACATCCTGCTGGACCGCTGGGGCACCATGAGCTTCGAGCAGGTGCTCGCCGACGCCATCGATATCGCCGAAAACGGTTTCCCCATCAACGACCGGCTGGCCCGTGCCCTCGCAAACACGAAGCAACTACGCAAGTATCCAACCACTATGGAAGCGTTTTGCCCGGCCGAAACGTGTCCCAAACCAGGCGAGATCTGGAAGAATCCCCAGCTCGCCCGCACGCTGCGCCGGTTGGTGGAAGCCGAGCGCGATAATGCGAGCCGGGGCCGCCACGAAGCCCTTCGGGCGGCGCGCGATCGTTTCTATAAGGGCGACATCGCGCGCGAAATGGCCGAGTTCTCCGAGAACAACGGTGGCCTGTTCCGCTATGAGGATTTCGCTTCCTACACCGCCAAGCTGGAAGAGCCGGTGTCGATCGACTACCGCGGCTACCGTGTATACAAGAACGCGTCCTCGACGCAAGCGCCCGCCGAACTGTTCGCGCTCAACATCCTGGAAGGCTTCGACCTCAAGAAACTTGGCCACAACAGCGCGGCTTACATACACACCTCGGCCGAGGCGATCAAACTGGCCATGGCGGATCGCGACAAGTATCTCGGAGACACCGATTTCATCAAGGTGCCTTGGGAAGGACTGCTTTCGAAAGAATACGCTACCGACCGCCGCAAGCTGATCGACCCCAGGAGGGCTTCACGCGAGCTGCGCGCTGGCGTAGCTGAGAAGTATGCGCCGGGCGGGGAGACGCTCGAACGTCCGTTGGACTACAAGCTGGCCGGCAAAGGCGATCACGAAGGCGACACCAGTTACATTGCCGTGGTGGACAAGGCGCGCAACTCGGTCTCCTTGACACCCAGCCTGCATACCGCCTTCGGAACCAAAGTTGTGATGGGCGAGTTGGGCTTCTCGCTGAACTGCCGCGGCGACTATTTCTCTCTCATGCCCGGACAAGCCAACGCGCTGGCTCCCGGCAAGCGCCCGCGCAGTACGCTGCAAAGCACCATGGTGCTGAAAGACGGCAAGCCAGTCATGCTGCTCGGCAGCCCCGGCGGCGACGATCAGTGCATGCGCACCATGCAGACGTTCCTCAACGTCGTCGAGTTCGGCATGAACATCCAACAGGCCATTGAAGCGCCGCGCTGGACCACGCGCGCGTTCCCGTCATCGCCATTTCCGCACGTGATGTACCCGCTGGACCTGGGCGTCGAAGACCGGGTACCCGAGGCGGTTCGAAAACAGCTTCGCCGCATGGGGCACAGGTTGAAAGTCAGCCCGGCGTGGTCTCTCGGGTCCAATGGCGCGATCCTCGCCGACCCGGCGAAAGGCGTCCTGCACGCGGGCGCCGATCCGCGTGCGGATGCCTACGCCTTGGCCTGGTAGAGAGGCCGGGTCAGTCGATGACGGCGCTGTTGGCGATGGTCTGAAACGCGGTCAGTTCTCCGCCTGTCCCGCCGCCAAAGCGCTGGATCAGAAACACACCGACCAGATCCTTCTTGGGGTCGATCCACCCGTATGTGCCGAACGCACCGCCGTGGCCGAAGCTGCCCGGCGAGGTGAGCGTCAGTTGCGAGCCGGGGCCTTGCGTCACGGCCCAACCCAGGCCGTAGGACGGTTTCAGCTCGCCGGTGTGGACGGTGGTCATAGACTCGACCGAGGCCTTCGACAGCAGCCGGAAGCCCTTGTACGTGCCACCGTTCAGCATCGTCTGATACAGTACCGCCAGGTCCGGCGCCGTGGAATACAGGCCGCCTTCGGGCATCGAATACTTCGCGCCCTTGCGGTAAATCCACGGGTCGCCGGCAAGCGCCTCCACCGTCGCCGGCTTCAGTTTCCCGCCCTCCAATCTGTAAAGCATCGCAATGCGCGGTTTCTTGTCTTCGGGCGGGAAGATGAACGTATCTTTCATGCCCAGCGGATGGAAGACGCGCGCTTCCAGGAATTTCTCGTACGGCATGCCCGAGATGACCTCGATGATCCGGCCCAGAGTGGCGATGCCGGTATTGCTGTAGGACCACTTCTTGCCCGGGTCGAACTCGAGCGGCTGCTGCGAATACACAAGCACAGCATCGGCCAGGCTCCGGTCCAACTTGAACAACAGCTCCTTCATCCCTTCCGGCGGCACGCCGGGCATCCCGGAGGTGTGCGTCAGAAGGTCCCGGACCGTGATGGGGTGCGACGGCCGCTTGAGGATGCGCGTCTTGTCGTCCGGCTTGCTTTCGATCACCCACTGGCCGCGGAACTCAGGCAGGTGCCTTTCGACCGGGTCGTTCAATCCGAGCCGTCCTTCTTCGACCAACAGCATGATGCCGATGGCAGTGACCGGCTTGGTCATGGACATGATCTGGAAGATCGAATCCGTCCGCATGGGGATCTTCTTCTCGATATCCTGGTACCCCGTGGCTTCCAGGCTGGCCACCATGCCGTGGTGTGCCACCAGGGTCACGGTTCCCGACACGCTGCCCTGGTCGACGAACTGCTTCATGCGGGCCGGGATTCGGGCCAATCTCTCCGGATCCATGCCTGCCGGCGGCGCCGCCCACAACTGCAGCGCCAAAAGTGCAACCGCTAGCATCGCTTTTTTCATGTATGATTCACTCCCGTTTCAGGCCGAGCTTGCCGGCCAGTTCCACGCGAAAGAGCATGATCTCGAATGGTATGAAGCCGCTATTCGGATTGCAAGTCCCGGAAATACTCCCAGGTCTTGCGCAGGCCTTCCTCCAGCGGCACGCGAGGCTCCCAGCCCAGAATACGCTTGGCCTTGGTGATATCCGGACGGCGGCGTTTGGGGTCGTCCTCGGGTAGGACCTCATGACGGATCGGAAGATTGCTTCCCGCCACTTTCTGCACGGCCTGCGCGAATTGCAGGATCGTCATCTCCGCCGGATTCCCAAGGTTGACCGGGAAGCGCTCGTCGGAGAGCATCAGGCGGCAGAGGCCCTCCACCAGGTCGCTCACATAGCAGAAACTGCGGGTCTGGCTTCCGTCGCCATAGACGGTGAGCGGCACCCCGCGCAAGGCCTGGTCGATGAAGGCGGGCACCACACGGCCGTCGTGAAGCTGCATGCGAGGGCCATAGGTGTTGAAGATGCGCACGATGTTGGTGCGCACACCATGGACCCGATGGTAGGCCATGGTGATCGCCTCTGCGTAGCGCTTACTCTCGTCATAGCAAGACCGCATGCCGACCGGATTCACGTTGCCCCAGTACTCTTCGGTCTGCGGATGGACCAGCGGATCGCCGTAACATTCCGATGTCGAAGCGAGCAGAAAGCGCGCCCCATGCCGCCGCGCCAACTCCACCATGTTCCGCGTCCCGGCGGACCCCACCTCCAGTGTTTCTATGGGATGCGCAAGGTAGTCCTTGGGGCTGGCGAGGGACGCCAGGTGCAGGACTGCGTCTATTTCGGCCCCGGATTCGAACGGCTGCGTCACGTCGTGGACGATGAAGCGGAAGCGCGGATTCCCTTCCAGGTGGACGAGGTTGCGCGTGGAGCCTGTGATGAGATTGTCGAGGCCGATGACGGAGTGCCCTTCCGCCAATAACCGCTCAACCAAATGAGAACCGATGAAACCGGCGGCACCCGATACGATAATTTGCAAATTTCCCTCCGCAGCGTCCTCTTATTTTATCGGATGCCGCGGTAGGGAAATTCGCTACTGACACTTTGTCTGCGAACCTGCCGTTACCGGCCCCAACCTCGGGGGCCAGCGCCGAACAGTCCTTGCAGCCCCCCGCGTAACTGAGCGAGCTTGTCTTTCTGTTCCGGTGTCAGCAATGCATAGAACTTCGCCATCGACTTGATGCGGATCGCCGCCAGCCGGGCATGCAAGTCCCCGTCCTTCGCCGCGAGGTTCTGAATCGTATTGTCGTCGGCGTTCTTCTTGATGGCGTCCTGGACCGCGGCGCGCTGATCCTTGAGTTGCGGAGCGAGCGCCGCTACCTGGGTGCGCGCATCCTTGATAATGGCTTGGGCCTGGGTCCTCTGATCCTCGGTGAGGTTCAGTTGTGTGGCGATGTATTCAAAGCCTCTACCGGCACGCTGGCCGGGCGCGGCATCGGGGTTACGCCAGGCGCGCCGTCCCGCCGGTGGCTGCGCGAT
>JAJFUV010000227.1 GCA_021372245.1 Terriglobales bacterium | reverse complement strand
GACAGCCTCGCAAAGCTCCCCGACGCGCCGAACGTGGTGTTCATGGCCGGCCGCAAGTTTGGCTCGACAGGCTCGGAAGAACTTACCTGGGCCATGAATACGTATCTGCCGGCGTTGGTGGCCCAGCGCTATCGCGCCGCGAAGATCGTGGTGTTTTCAAGCGGCAACGTCTATCCCTTCACACTGATCGCAACGGGCGGTCCGACCGAAGCGTGCCCGCCGGGGCCTGTCGGGGAATACGCGCAATCGGTACTGGGGCGCGAGCGAATGTTCCAGCATTTTTCCAAATGCTATGGCACGAAGTGCGCGCTGCTGCGGCTCAATTACGCCATCGACTTGCGTTACGGCGTGCTGCTCGACATCGGCCGGAAGGTATTCGAGGGGCGCCCGGTGGATGTCACTATGGGCGCGGTCAATGTGATCTGGCAAGGCGACGCGAATTCGATCACGCTGCGCAGCTTCGCGATCTGCTCTTCGCCGCCCGCGATTCTGAACATGACCGGGCCTGAGACGCTCTCGGTCCGTTGGGTCGCCCACCAGTTCGGCCAGCGCTTCGGCGTGGAGCCGGTGATCGCAGGCGCCGAGGCACCTTCGGCATTGCTCAACAACGCCTCGCATTGCCAGGCGGTGTTTGGATACCCGGAAGTCAGCGTCGAGCAGATGATCGACTGGCTGGCCGCATGGATCCGCCAGGGCGGATCGAGCTGGGCCAAGCCCACGCATTTTGAAACAAGGGACGGTAAATTCTAATGTCTTGGCGCACGAAACTGAAGCAGGGCGTGGTCATCCCGGCGCATCCGCTGGCTCTCACCGCCGATCGCAAGCTGGACGAGCGGCGCCAGCGCGCGCTCACCCGTTATTACATGGCCGCGGGTGCGGGCGGCGCGGCGGTCGCCGTACACACCACGCAGTTCGAAATTCGAGATCCAAAGGTCGGTTTGCTGGAGCCGGTGCTCTCGCTGGGCGTAGAGGAACTGCGCAAACACGATGCGATCAAGGTGGCCGGTGTGGTCGGCAAGACGCCGCAGGCCGTGAAAGAGGCCGAACTGGCGTCGCGATTGGGCTATGACGCGGGCCTGCTGAGCTTGGGGGCCATGCGCGATGCAACCGTCGAAGAGATGCTGGCACACGCGCGCACGGTCTCCCAGATCATTCCTGTTTTCGGCTTCTACCTGCAACCCGCCGTGGGCGGACGCATCCTGCCGTACGAATTCTGGCGCGGTTTCGCGGAAATCGAGAACGTGGTCGCCATCAAGATGGCGCCGTTCAACCGCTACCAGACGCAGGACGTGGTTCGCGCCGTGGTGGACTCGGGACGCGTCGGCGACATCGCGCTCTACACGGGCAACGACGACAACATCGTGATCGACCTGCTTACCGAGTTTCGATTCGGCGGGAAGAGCATGCGCATCGTGGGCGGCCTGCTCGGCCATTGGGCCGTGTGGACCAGGCGCGCCGTGGCGTTGCTCAATCGTATCCACGCGACGATTGCCGAGGGCGCCGCGCTCGACCCGTCCTGGTTGACTCTGGCGGCCCAGGTGACCGACACGAATGCGGCGTTCTTCGATCCGCCCAACAGTTTTCACGGGTGCATTGCCGGCCTGCACGAGGTGCTGCGGCGGCAGGGGCTGTTCACCGGACGCTGGTGCCTGAATCCGGCCGAAGATATGTCGCCGGGGCAGTCCGAAGAGATCGACCGCGTGTACCGCGCCTACCCGGATTTGAACGACGACGCCTTCGTGGCCGAGAACCTCGACCGCTGGCTCGCGTAAGAAATCATGTCAGAAAAGAAAGAAGCGGGAAGAGCCTTCGGCTTTTCCACGCGTGCATTGCATGAGGGCTACACGCCCGAACCTACTACCGGCGCGTGCGCCGTGCCAGTTTATCAAACGACGTCTTACGTCTTTGACAACACCGCGCACGCCGCCGCGGTATTCGCGCTCGAAAAGCCGGGCAACATCTACACTCGCCTGGGCAATCCCACCACCGCGGTCCTCGAACAGCGCGTGGCGTCTCTCGAAAACGGCGTGGGCGCCGTGGCCACCGCGAGCGGACAGGCGGCGGAACTGCTTGCCATCACGAACATTCTTGAAGCCGGCGACGAAATGGTGTCGTCCAGTACGCTTTACGGCGGGACCTACACGCTCTTCGACGGTACGCTGCGCAAGTTCGGCATCAAAGTGCATTTCGTCGAGCCGGACGATCCGGCTAACTATGAACGCGCCATCACACCCAAGACCAAGTGCCTGTACGGGGAGACCATCAGCAACCCGCGCGGCAACGTCCTCGATATCGAGGCCGTGGCGCGTATCGCGCATGCGCACAACATCCCGCTGATCGTCGACAACACCTTCGCGTCTCCGTATCTCTGCCGGCCCATCGACTTCGGCGCCGACATCGTCGTGCACTCGCTCACCAAGTTTCTGGGCGGGCACGGCACGTCCATGGGCGGCATCGTGGTTGACAGCGGCAAGTTCCCGTGGGAGAAGGCCGACTTTCCGCAGCTTACTGCGCCGAACCGCGCCTATCACGGCATGGTCTTTCGCGAAGCTTTCGGGGATCAGGCTTATATCGCCAAACTACGGGTGGATGGCCTGCGCGACATGGGCCCGTGCATCAGCCCGTTCAATTCGTTCCTGCTATTACAGGGCATCGAGACGCTGAGCCTGCGCATGGAACGTCACGTCGCCAACGCGCGCGCCGTGGCGGAGTTCCTGGAGAAGCATCCGCTGGTGAGCTGGGTGAAGTATCCTGCGCTGGCTTCGAGCCCGTACCGCGCTCTGGCGGAGAAATACCTGCCCAAGGGCGCGGGCTCTATTTTCAGTTTCGGCGTTAAGGGCGGCTATGAGGCCGGCGTGAAGTTCATCAACAGCGTGAAGCTGTTTTCGCACCTGGCCAATGTGGGCGACGCGCGCAGCCTGGTGATTCACCCCGCCTCGACCACACATCAACAGTTGAGCGCCGCCGAACAGAAGGCCGCCGGCGTGGAGTCCGACATGATCCGCCTGTCGATCGGCCTCGAAGACCTCGACGACATTCTTTGGGACCTCGGCCAGGCACTCGAAAGCACGCTGGCGTAAGCCGCTCCGTTCAGTCCAGATCCACATCGCGCAGACGGGGGCCCTTTTCGGGGCTCTCCTTGGCCTGCTTGAACAGTTCGTCGAATTTCTTCGCAAGCACTTCCTGGTGCACCTTGTGCTCGGCGACGGAGCGCTGGAACAGCTCTTCGCGGTGCGCCGCTTCGCCGCGCACTTTCACGACGCCCGCTTCCATGTTCTCCAGGGTGCGGGGACGTTCAACTTCCTTGTAGCTGATGACGGCCTCCGTGGAGGAGTCCACCTTGAGCTCCGCCTTGCAGCAAGGGCACGTCACATTTATCAAGCCTTTGCTCGCCTTCGCCATGTAAACAATGCTAGCGAACTCGCGGGCCCAGGTAAATCGCGTTCAGCAGAAGCCGGAACGTTCCGAACGATTGCCCGCGGAAGTCGGGGCGAAATCCGAATAGCACCACACGCCCCGCGCCGTGTTGCGCCTGGACCACCGCGTGGCGGCCGGCAATGGCGCTCTCTCCGGTCAGCCAGCCGCTCGCCAGCAAGTGGGACTCGGCGTAACGCGCCACGCTACGCACCTCGCGATCGCCCTTGTTGAACTGATCGAGCAGCGTAATTTCGAACGCCTGCCCGCCCTGGACAAACGCGGCCACCTCCGGCGGCATGCCGGCGGCCAGCGGTTGCTGATTGTCGACCTTCACGCGCAGCAGTGATCCCGGCACGGAGTAATTGGCCGCGCCCGTAACCACGTTGCGAACAGGCAATCCGAAGTTATCGATGATCAGCGCAGCCGCATTGTCCACCGCCACCAGCGTGCCGCCCGCGCGCACGAAATCATCGAGGTTCGCCAGACCCGGGAGCCCGATGCCGCCCGTGTATTCCGGCCGCTGCAGCGCCCGCGGCACCCAGGCTTCCACAGACCCGCGGCTGTTCTCGCCATCGCGAGAGCCGTGCAGAATTGAGGCTGCGGATTGCGAAGCGAGGATGATGGTGTCGAAGCGCTCCCGCAACCCGCCCTTGCGAATGTCTTCGTTGTGCAGCTTGGTGTAAGGAACCTGGTGTGCGTCGAGCACCCACTCGGTCCATCCGGTATTGATGTTGGCGGTCCAGGGTTCGTACAGCGCAACGCGAGGCCGCGGGAGCTTCTTGGCAGCCTCGACGAACGCCGGCGTGACCGGCGGGATCTCGCTCATCGCTTCGAGGTCCGCATCGAATGGTGCGTCGACGCGGTCCACCTTGACGCCCATCAGCATCGGCAGCGTCCAGCCCGCGATGTCGTAAGGACGGCGCACCGGCCCGTTCGCGCCGGAGCGCAATTCGGGGAACTTCTGCGCCTCCATCAGGTCCATCAGGTAGGGCCGGAATGGCTGCGCCGCCGCGAGTACGTACGATCCGGCATCGTAGCGAATGCTGCCCGCCGTAAACTCCGACTTCGCGCGATGCACGCGGATACCGCCCATCTGCAAGCGCCGCAGCATCTCGATGGCGTTCGACCGGTCCCACTGCTCCGCCGGCACCACGTATGCGTACGGCGATCCCTTCTTGCCGGCTTCGATGGATGCGCGCGCCAACTCGTACGCCTTCATCAGAAAGCGCGAGGGGCGGTTCGCGGCCAGGTCGAGAATGGCGAAATCCGCCGTGAGCATGTACTCGATGGCGTCGCGCACACCCCACTTGCCGCCCATCCAGGGCCGCTGGTAGAAGATGGTCGGCGCCTTGGAGGGGATGCCTCCGGAGAAGCGCTCGGGGAATTCATTGGGCGTGTAGACGTGCGGCGTGGCGTAGGAGTAAAGCGCGGTCTCCGTCAGTATGCCGTGCATGTTATGGAACGCCGGCACGCTGCGTAGCCCGCCGTTCCACCAGCCGTCGAAACTGCTGTAGCTGATCACGCCGGGCTTGTTCTCCAGCGCAAACCGCTCCGCCATGGCCGAGCCGATCCCGTTGATGCCCTCCATCACCGCCGCCGGAATGTGCGGATTGAGCGGCTCAGCGTACGGCGGCACGAAGATGCGCGCGGGGAACGCCGGCTGCTGGTGCTGGTTGTAGACGATCTGCGGCAACCACTTGTCGAAGAGCATCCGCGCGACGTTCCGCGTCTCGGTCAGGTTCATCATGAAGAAGTCGCGGTTGTTGTCGTGCCCGGCGTACTTCTGGTAGAGCCACGGCAGCGGCGCGAGTTCGTACGGCGTGCCCACGTTGCGCCGGTACCATTGCGCCACCATGTCCAGGCCGTCCGGGTTGATGACGGGCACCTGCAGCAGGATTACGTTTTCGCGGATGCGGCGGGTTTCCTCGCTTTCGTCCGTTACCATGCGCCAGGCCAGTTCCGGTGCGTGCTGCGCGGGAGCGACCTCGGTGGCGTGCAATCCGGAGTCGATCCATACAATGGCTTTGCCTTCGGCGGCGAGCCTGCGCGCTTCCTCCGGCGACGCCTCGCCCAGCGCGAGTTTGCGGCTGATTTCGCGATAATGCTCCAGTTTTCGCAGGTTTTCCGCCGACGAGATGAACGCTGCGTACATGGGCTTACCCAGCGACGTGCGGCCGAACTCTACCCAACGGATGCGGTCGCTCGATCGGGCCAGCTTTTCGAAATAGCCGGTAATCTGGCCGTAATCCGCCAATTTGTAATCCTCGCCGGGCGTGAAGCCGAAATGCTCGCGCGGAGTGGGGGGCGCGGCCGCGAGCAGACAGACAAGAAGCGTAATGAGAATAGAAAGACGACGAGCCATGTGGAACAATCTTACTATGCCGCACACGAAGAACGACAAATTCCGCCTGGGCCTCGTGCAGACCGCCTGCGCCGCGGACCCCAATCAAAACCTGGCCAAGGCCGTGTGGAAGATCCGCGAAGCGGCCTCGCGCGGAGCGCAGATCGTGTGCCTGGAAGAGTTGTTCCGCTCCGAGTATTTCTGCCGCGAGGAGAACGCCGACCTGTTTGCGCTGGCCGAACCCGTGCCCGGTCCTACGACGGAAACGCTAAGGGCGCTGGCGCGCGAACTGGGCGTCGTGATCGTAGCGTCGCTGTTCGAACGCCGCGCCGCGGGGCTCTATCACAACACGGCGGCGGTAATCGACGCCGATGGCGCGCTGCTCGGCACGTACCGGAAGACGCACATCCCAGACGACCCGTGCTACTACGAGAAGTTCTACTTCACACCGGGCGACCTGGGCTTCCCGAGTTTCGAGACGCGCTACGGCCGTATCGCGGTGCTGGTGTGCTGGGACCAGTGGTATCCGGAGGCCGCGCGCCTGGCCGCGCTAGGCGGTCCGACGGTGCTCTTCTATCCGACGGCCATCGGCTGGCATCAACATGAGAAGGAGCAGCACGGAGCGGCGCAGCGCGACGCCTGGATCACCATCCAGCGCGCCCACGCCATCGCCAACGGAGTCTATGTAGCGGCGGTGAACCGGGTGGGAGTGGAAAGAACGCTCGAATTCTGGGGCTCGTCGTTCGTAGCGGGCCCCTTCGGAGAGATTCTGGCGCAAGCGTCGACGGACAAAGAAGAGACCCTCGTAGTGGACTGCGATCCCCGCCAAGTGGAAGAGGTAAGAAGGAACTGGCCGTTCCTAAGGGACCGCCGAATTGACGCCTACGGGCCGATTTTGCAGCGGTGGGGGGAGTGACGAACGCCACGCGCCAGCGCCAGCGTGTGTGCATCGTCGCTCCGCGAATGCCAAGTTGGCTGGCTGGGTAAAGTGCGAAGCATGGCGACCGGCGCTTCTACGGTGTGGCAACCATACGCTGATGTGACCATGCGGATAGAACTCTAATCGGCTCATCGAATAAGCCAGTTTCGCTGTATGAACCGACCTGTAGCAACGATACTGAATCGACTTGATCAGCTTGGAGCAGTTTGTAAATCTCTCTGATTAGACCAAATTCGACCATGTTCACTCGGTTCTTTCATTCAACATAATGGCAATTTGCACACTCCCAGTCGCCGCCAGCAACCTGCCTGAAGGGAGATCCGATCGGCTTGAGATAGTAAGGCTTGGTTGGGGTGGAACAATTCGGACACACGGGCTTGTCGACAAGATTCGGCGTGACGCTCGCTATCTCGACTGACGCCGTGAGGCAGTCCTTCTTCCACTTCAGCAACGCCCCGTTGACAGAAGGCTGCATCGACCACAGCGGATCCATTAGGTCTATCTCATGAAGGAAAGTGCTGACAGCACCGCGGTCAAATACACCACGCTTGATTCCCTGATGGTGAAGAACCAGTAATGGCAGTTGCTGAGAATACGCCAACGCAGCCTCAATATGATTCCATTCGGTGGGCAAGGAAAGTCCGGAACAATCTGTGTCACGACACACACCTCGTTCAACGGTGATCTGTGGATATCCGAGCACTATGACTCCCTTGCATCCCCGCATCAATTGGATCACTTCGTCAAGCGGCGATCTGGTTGGGTAGTCCGTTGCGCCGAGAGTCCGCGGCCGCAGGTCCGCTGATTCAAGCAAAGTCAAGAACGTGTCGAGACCCGCCATAAATGATGGTGCCACCCAAGTCGGCCGGCTTACGAAGACGTCGATCATATCGAGCGCATTGTATCAAGTCGTTGGTGGTTTTAGTGATTGAATCGCGTGTCCGCAAGGAGTCCGGAAGGTAGGTCAACGCCGTTACATCTTCACCTATTGTCCAGAATCGAATGTGAGGTCACTCTGGTGCCGCTGCATTCTGGCGTTGTCACTGAACCTGACGAGGAAGGTTACTAAGTTGCCTTCGTCCCGTCGATCCAGAGACGTCGCACCCAGGCGCGATCCTTCGTCGAAGCATCTCAGCGCGTTCGCGAAGCGATTGAGTTGTGTCTTGAAGTCGAGGGCGTGCCGGAGTAACGCCCCCCTACACGTCCAGCAGCACCTTCAAAACCCCGCGTTGAGCGGCTTTTTCGAAGGCGGCGGGCGCTTCAAATAGTGGGTAGCGGGCGGAGATCATCGTCTTGGTGTGTATCTTGCCTTTCCGCAGCAGCGCTAGCGCCGGGTCGAATCTACCGCAGCGCGAACCGACGATCGTGATCTCGTTCACTACCGCCGCAGCCGCGTTCATGGGCACCGCCCCGTGAACCGTCGATTTCAAAATCAGCGTGCCGCGCGGCTCGGTCATCGCGATCGCGTGGTTCAGTCCTTCGGCCGTGCCGGTTGCTTCTACGACCCAGCGGTAGCTCCCGCGCTTGGGCGCCTCGCGCCGGAACACTCGCACCTTGCAGCCGTTCGCCGCCAGCACTTGCTCGATCAGCCTCCCGAGCTTGCCGTAACCGAGCAGCGCCACCTCCCCTCCGCGCGGGATTCTGACCTGATCCAGAATCTCGCACGCCGCGGCAATCGGTTCGGTGAACACCGCCGCGTCGTCCGGGACGTTGCGCGGC
>JAJFUV010000214.1 GCA_021372245.1 Terriglobales bacterium | reverse complement strand
GCACGCCCATTTCCGAGCCACGGCGGCCCATTCCAGCGCGCGATGGCGATCACCGGCCTCAACTCGCGCCGTCAGAATCGAGGCCGACGTGTGCCCGATCGCCCCACGCACGCGCTTACGAGGTTGTGTGAGAAATGCGGGTTAGCCACTCGTCTCAAAACTGGGGGCAAGTCCAGGTTGCCCCCCACAATTGCTCCGCGATTGCCATCAACTTGCACGTCAAGAGCCCGTTGCGTGCCCCTGTAGAGTCCCTTGCGCGTGTTCAACGTTTGCTGGCGAGCGAGTTGTAATCCAGAACACTACTAAGTAGTTTTCATATGCTCATACGTCTTCCATCCTCCAAGGGCTCGGTTGAGTCAGTTCAGCGTTGATCTCAAACGTGCGGTCAAGGAACTCGCGATCTAGGAGGTCCTTCTTGTGTGCCGCCGCGCCCTGCCATGCGATAGCTAGCGCGATTACGGTGTCGTCATGCCCGCCGACTGGAGCCTCGTACCGCATGAGTCCGCTCGGCAAGGGCTTTGCCTCGAAAGCCTGCAACTCACCGATCAGGACCGCGTCGTTCGGGATCTTGACCTCATTCCTCTCGAAGGCCAGCGCCAGGGCCTCAATCGCCGCTGCCTTGCTGGCGTTGGTCGTGACAAAGGGACGGACCTTCAAACCGTCGCGGGCCAGTTGCTCGATCACCGGCCCTCCCATGCTGTTGCTCTCGGCAATAATCGTGGGCATGCCGTGGCGTTCGTAAAGAGCCTGTAAGCGGGCCCGCTGGAGCGAGTACCCGACGCCCCGGAAGCGGTCAATCTCCAACACTTCGCCAGCTTCACTGAGGACGATAAACACGGTGTGATCGGTTGTCCTGCCCCAATCCACGCCGATCACAGCCGCCTTACCTACGGTAGGAGTGGTAGTTACCGCATCCCGGATCTTGCGGAAGACGGCACCGACCCAGCTAACAAATTGCGCAAGGTACTCCTGACTGAAAGCAAGATCGGCTAAGTCGTCTTTCGCCGCCGCGATTTCTGTAGGGTCGATGTATGGATTGCTGGACGTCGGCATCTGCCAGCTACGCCAACTGCTCCCCAGAGCACCGTTGCCTTTCTGATAGAGCGTATGGAAGTAGTTGTTCGTGCCCTTGGGAGTACTGAGGAACCAAGCAGCGCCTTTGAAATCCGTCAACATCGGGCGAATGTTCTCCTGCCAAGCCCGGTCCAGATCCACAACCTGCGCCGCCTCGTCGATCACTACAGTGGCATACGCCCGGCCCCTCCCACTATCAGGATTATCCAGGCTCCAGGCTTCCACCGGTCCACCGCTCCGCAGCTCCAACCTGTATTCGCTCTCGAAGTTACGCACTATGATGGGGCGAAGCGTTGTCTGCAACTCGCGCCACGCATCACTCAACAGCCTGTACGTGGGACTGAACCATGCGACCGGCTTACCCTCGAGCGCAGCGTGGATCAAGCGGTCGATCCCCAACTTCGTCTTGCCCCAGCGCCTCCCGCAGGCAAGGACGTTGAAGCGCTGAGCTTCGCGGATGACCTTCAGCTGCGCCTGGTGCGGAGCCAGCAAGCGCAAATTGACTTCTGTGATCATAGATGACCTGAATTCTTACTTCGCCCGGGTCTGTTTCACCCTTCGGTACTCCATATCCGTGTAGTAGTAACAGCCGGATGGCGCGGATTTGATCGCTAATCGCGCATTTACCGTACAGACCCTTACGACCGGCGATCGCGCCGAGCACCTCTACCAGCCCGTGTTTCGTAATCTGTTGCCGGCACAACTCGGCCAGCGCGCTTCGGGGGCGACCCTGACCGTTTCCAGAGACTCCCTTGAGCCATCGGCCCCTCGAATCGCGGTTCCTCATCGTCTCATGGTCTGTTGGTTTCATTGAATCAATCCCCAATTAGTTGTACTTGTGCCCATTGCTCTGCAGTCAAGAACCAATACAACCACTGGCTTTGATTCCACCGTCTTGTCGTCGCGCTTTCTATGCTCTGTCCATGCTTGACGACAAGACCAAAAGCCTAGCGATGCTCGTGTGGGAGACATCGATCTTGTCCCGATCTGGCGGGTGCTCGCCCCGTGCGGTCTCTCACTATCAGGGATTGCTATGCGCGCACAGCGCGCGCAATTAACGAGGAAAAGGAGGGGGGAACGGAGGCAAATCTTCCGATATCGCTTATTGCGCTTCCGCCTGTAATCAATCTGTACGATTGGAAACACAGCTCCCCTTTCTCAAGGATAGGGCTGAGTTTCCTTGTAGTCGGCAAGTCCTTCGTTAGGCCTGCCCTGGAACAACGACGCTCCAAAACTCAACTTTCTGCACATAGTATGGGGCGCGTTGCCGATCTTGTCAATAGCACGAATCATTGTGTCGCCGCCAAATGAGAATGTCTTATTAGTGCCGAACAGAAATGTCCTGTTGACGGGTTCACGCTGGGGGATTGGACGGACAGGGAGTTTTGCCAATGAGCCAGTGGGATCGAGACCGGCTGGTGGTGCTGAAGAAAGCACAGAAGAGCGTCATCACACAGAAGCAGGCGGAGGCCGAGCTGAGCCTGGCGGAGCGCCAAGTGCGGCGCTTGTTGGGCAGGTTGAAGGAGGTTGGGGACAAAGCCGTGATCCACGGGCTGCGCGGACGGCCTTCGGACCGGCGGCTGAACGAGGAAGAGCGCGAGCAAGCGGTCCGGATTCTATCGCAGAAGGTGTACCGGGGCTTCGGGCCGACGTTGGCGAGCGAGGATCTGGCTCGGAAGCACCATCAGCAGATTGGAAGAGAGACACTGCGGCAGATCATGGTTGCAGCCGGCCTGTGGCGCAGCCGGCGGCAGAAGGTCGAAGCCGTGCACGAGTGGCGGCCACGGCGGAGTTGTTGAGGCGAGCTGGTGCAGTGGGACACCTCCAAGCACGACCGGCTGGAAGGATGCGGAGACAAGTTGTATCTCATCCACATGATCAACCACGTCACCAGCGAGCGGACGGCCCGCTTCGTGCGGCACGACTCGGCCGCAGAGAACCTGTGCGTGCTGGGGAACTATTTGGAAAAGCACGGGCGGCCGGTGGCGTTCTACACCGGCAAGGCGAGCTTGTTCCAGACGGCGCCGAAGGACCGGCCGGACGAAAGGCAACTGCCGCGAGACGAGCGGGATCCGTTGCCGCTTACGCAGATCGGGCGCGCTGCGGAAACTGGGCATCACCTGGATTGCGGCGGACTCGCCACGGGCCAAGGGGCGGGTGGAGCGCAGCTTCGCGACGGCACAAGACCGGTTAGTGAAAGGCTTGCGCGTGGCCGGCGCGGGGACGCTGCCCGAGGCCTACGCCTATCTCGAGCAGGAGTTCCTGCCCCGCTGGAATCAACACCTGACGATCACGCCTGCCCGTCCCCCCGACGCGCACCGGCCGCTGGAGGCCGAGTACGATCTGGCGACCTCGCTCAGCCGGGTGGAAATGCGCCAGATGGAGAACAACAACACGTTCCGCTGGCAGGGCAAGCGATAGCAGATCTCGTGCGCCGATGTGTGCGCCGGAATGCGTGGTGGCCTCGTCCGCGTGGAAGCGCGCCTGGACGGCCTGCTCGCCGTGCGCTTCCGCGACCGGTATGTTGGCATCAGCGAATGTCAGGAGCCGTCCCAAACGGCTGTGAATACCAATGCCGTGACCGCAGCAAAGCGGAAATCCCCCACCCAGCCGTCCGAGTCGGCGCGCCGTAGCCTCGACACGCTGTTCCGCTCGCCCGGGCCGCCGATGTGGATCGCTGCCGAGATCAATCGCACCCGTACGCGCGACGCGCTCGATTGAGATTCCCTGTGGTGCGCCGGCAAAAGCGGCGCGGTGATCTTTCACGTTTCCCAAACGCAAGGCCTCCGCTCCTCCGAGACTTCACCCAAGAGAAGTGTCCAAACACAAAACCCTCCTTGGGCGTCTTGGCGGCCACCCTCAGAGGGTTGCCTGCCAACGCTTTCTTCGGAGCCAGCCCCTTTGTCGCCTGGGCCTTGGGCATCCGCTGGGGCGCGATCCCTCGCGGACGCAATCATACTAACACGCGTTCCTTAGCCACCCCCGCAAAAGCGGACGTTTCTATCTGGCGGAGACACGGACATTTCTATTTGGTGTTGACACATCACATCCGCGTCCGTGATAAAGCGGTATGCCCTGTTCACCGACAGTTGCACGTTTAGACACGGTGCTAGGCCGCGGTCGGATTTCCGCATGAACTGCGCGTCAGGACCCGTTGTCGGCACCTGCACGGGCTTGTCCCAGGTATTCCTCTTTCCTTGCCGTAGCCGCTGAAATTCAATCAAGGCCTTCTCCAACCGCTCCCGGCGCTCTGTCCTTCGTCAGAATTGCGTTCCCAATATTCCCTCTGCTTTCGCGCCAGCTTGTGGTGCACCCGGATCTTGTCTTGGCATGAGAACGTCTTCTTGTTTGCATCGGCGCGGGTCCTCGTGTCGTCCTGTGTCACCCCCTCCAGAGTCACTAGAGCAGTTTAGGATATGGTATAGACTGCTCTGGACTGAATCCGCGTGCGAAGCGATGGCTCGTTGCTATGGAGACGATTTGCGTCGCAAGTTGCTGAACGCTTACGACCGTGGGGAAGGAACACTGACCCAGTTGGCGG
>JAJFUV010000212.1 GCA_021372245.1 Terriglobales bacterium | reverse complement strand
TTCCCGCTCCCTAACCAGGGCCTCGCCCTGTAGTTTCAGGCCGCGGAGATTGTCCGGCGAGGTGTCGTCCATACCTCCACTCCCTTGCGGGAGGCGGGTCTGGAAGCGGAAGTAGTGCGTGGACGGCAATATCTGGCGCAGTTGATAATCCACCGTGCTGCTAACCCCATCGAACACAATTTCCAGGACCGGTTTGGCCCAATGCGCCAGGCCCCACCCCTTGGCTTTGTCGTATGGCAGCCGATTGAGTTGCTCGCCCGTGCCCAGCGAGACTACCAGGAACTCGGTCGCCTGCGGGCAGCAGGTCATGGCCTCGACCAAGCCGCACATGGCCGGGTTGTTGGCATAGACGCCGCCGTCAATCAGGGCGTAGTAATCTTCCGCCCCGCCCGCTTCCAGCTTGCAGGGTTCAAAGAAAGTGGGCGCGGCGGACGTCGCCCTGGCAACATGCTTCATGGCGAAGTCGTATCCTGGCTTGGTCTTCGCGTTTTGGCTCTTAAAGAAGAACGGGAACCGGTGTTCGATTTCGTAGCTGGTGATAATGACGCCGGTCGTCGCGTCCTTCAGCCGCGCTTCGCCGAAGTACTCCTCCAACACGCCTTCGATGCCCGCACTGCGAAACTTCTCCTCGGCCAGGGCGGCGAGTGACGCCACCGTGTGCCACGCCGACCGGTGGAAGATGCGGCGGCCCTCCTGCTCATACAGGCGCACCAGATCCTCCGCGGCGTATTGGGGTTTGCCGCCGGCATCCGGTTTCGTAAGCGCCAGCGCCAGGATGCCGCCCGTTGACGTGCCGGCGATCAGGTCGAACATTTCGGCGATTCTCCTGCCTGTACGCTGCTCGATACCGGCCAATACCACGGCGGGGATTATGCCGCGGATGCCGCCGCCGTCGATGGAAAGAATCTTCACGGGTTTTGCCATGGTTGCTCCTGTTCGCGTCCGGACACATGCTAACACCGCAGTCCAAATCTACGGCCGTTCATTTCGTGAAAACTGCCTCAATTTGCCAGCAAATACGACTATTTCCAGACTCGTGAACGGCGCGGGCCGCCGCGCTGCTATCATGTGAAGTTCCCGTGACTCAAAATGTACGCCGGTGGATTCCGGCATGCACCATGCTGCTGGTCTCGCTGATCAGCTACATCGATCGAAACACCCTGGCCCTGCTCGCCCCAACCATTCTGCGGGAGACGGGCATGAGCGCCGAGCAGTATGGTTATGTGATTTCGGCCTTCTCGATCGCCTATACGATCGCCAATCCGCTGTGGGGCGGTTGGCTGGACCGCGTGGGCCTGCGCGTGGGCATGATCGTGGCGGTGGCGTTCTGGACCGGCGCCTCGGTTTCGCACGCCTTCGCCATTGGTTTCGTAAGCTTCGGACTGGCCCGCGCGGCGCTCGGCTTCGGAGAGGGCGCCACGTTCCCCGGCGGCTTGCGAACAGTGGTGGAGACGCTGCCGGTGGAGGGACGCGCACGCGGCGTGGCAGTGGCTTACAGTGGCGGCTCGCTGGGCGCGGTGGTCACGCCGTTGATCGTAACGCCCATCGCCGTGCACTGGGGCTGGCGCTCCGCCTTCTTCTTCACAGGATTCATGGGCGCGTCCTGGCTGGTCGTGTGGTGGTTCGTGAGCCGCAGGCCGGAGTTGTGCCGTAAGCCGGAACGGCGCGAACATCGCGACCCGGCAGTGCGCATCGAATACCGAGACCCTCGCGTGTGGGCGGCCATGCTCGCGTACGCCCTGGGAGCGATTCCACTGGCGCTGGTAATCTACGGCGGAGCGCTTTACCTGAACCACGAATTGGGACGCTCGTTGACCGAGATCGGCCGCGTGCTGTGGCTTCCTCCGCTCGGTTGGGAGGTCGGTTACTTCATCTGGGGATGGCTGGCCGACCGCACGGCGCGCGTTGCAAAGAACAGCGTGACGCCGCTGGGACGGCTGATGGCTGTTGCCGCCGTAATCGGATTGCCGCTGGCGGCGACGCCGTACATCAAATCCTTCCCGTGGTCCATTGCACTGATGTGCGTGGGGATGTTCGCGGCCTCTGGATTCATCATCCTTCCTGTGGCCTATGCCACGCGCGTGTTCTCCTCGGCCCACGCGGGCCTGATCGCCGGGCTCTGCGCAGGGGCCTGGTCCGGCGCAGTAGCGTTGATCATGCCGGTGTTCGGCCGGTTCTTCGACCATGGCCGCTTCGACCTGGGCTTCGTGCTGGCCGCGGCTTTGCCTCCCGTCGGGTACCTCGCCTGGGTGGTGCTGGCGCGCATGCGAGGCGCGATCCGAAGAGGCGAACCTGCAATGATAAGATAGTGAACTACGGGATTCCCCCGGGTTTGAGGACTGTCCCTATGCATTCACGTCGCAATTTCATCGGCAAAGTTGCGTCCGGCTTGGCCGGCAGCCTAGCCAGTACGGCTCCCATCCTGGGGGCCAACGAGCGCATCCGGCTGGGCATTATCGGCCCCGGCGCGCGCGGCCTCACGCTGATGCGGGAAGCCATGGCCTGTCCGAACACCGAAATGGTGGCTTGCGCCGACGTGTACAGCCGCCGCCTGGAAGAGGCCAAGAAGGTGGCGCCGGACATGAAGACGTACATGGACTACCGGCACCTGCTGGATGACCAGTCCATCGACGCAGTGCTCATCGCCACGCCGCAGCATCTGCACTGCGAGCATTTCGTGGCCTCGCTGGACGCCGGCAAGCACGTCTACCAGGAAAAGACCATGGCCTTCAGCGTGGATCATGCCAAGCGCATGCGCGCCGCATACCAAAAGGCCGCGAAGCGCACCGTGCAGATCGGCCACCAGGGCTGCTCCTCGGGGCTCATGCGCGACGCGATCATTTTCGGGCATGCGGCCGCCATAGGGAAGGTGACTGCGGTGCATTCGCACATGTACCGCAACACCCCGCACGGCAAGCCGCAGTGGTCGCGGCTGGTTTACCCGGACATGACGCCGGAAAACATCCTCTGGAAGTCGTTCCTCGGCGAAGCGCCCCAACGGCCATTTGATGCGAACCGCTACGTCAACTGGCGCTTCTTCTGGGACTACTCGGGCGGCAACGTGTACGAGAACATGTCGCACCAACTCGCGTTCTGGTACAAGGTGCTGAATCTCCAGATCCCTCACGCAGTCACCATGATGGGCGGCATTTACTTGTGGAAGGACGGCCGCGAGGTTCCCGACACGATGAACGTGGCCATGGAGCACAACGAACAGGTGCTGTTCACCTGGGACTCCGGCTTCTGCAATAACGAACTCGGAGACACCGACCACGTGCTGGGCACGGACGGCACGCTGTTCCGCAGCCAGCAGTTGCGCTACATCCCGCAGAAGGTGAACCAACCGGACGGCAAGGAAGCGCTGGGCCAGAGCAAGACCGAGCCGCACGCGCATATGCAGGACTTCCTGGATGCGATCCGCACGGGGCGCGAAACCAACTGCCCGTTCGAATTGGGTTTCCGAACCTCCATCGCCTGCCGTATGGCCGTCGAGAGTTACCGCCAGAAGCGCACGATCTGTTGGGATCCCGTCAAGGAAGAAATCAGCTAGCCGGAGAGAATTCATTGACAGCGAGAATCGGCATCATCGGAGGCAGCGGGCTTTATTCCATGCCCGGTTTTGAAGCGCAGCACGAGGTGGCGGTCGATACGCCGTGGGGCGCGCCATCGGACAGCTACGTAGTGGGCAAGCTGGCCGGAAAGGACGTCGCGTTTCTTGCGCGGCACGGCCGGGGCCATCGCATCTCGCCTTCGGAATTGAATTTCCGCGCCAACATTTTCGGGTTCAAAAAGCTGGGCGTGGAGCGCATCATCTCGCTGAGCGCGGTCGGCTCCCTCAAGCAGGAGCACCGCCCCACGGACTTTGTCTTGCCGGACCAGTTCGTGGACCGCACCCACAACCGGGCCTCGACTTTCTTCGGGGAAGGGCTCGTGGTACACGTGAGCTTTTCGGATCCGATTTGCCCCGAGGTCGCCGATGTAGTGTACAAAGCCGCCGCCAGCGAAGGCGTGAGTGTCAAGAAAGGCGGCACCTATGTTTGCATGGAAGGACCGGCGTTCTCGACCAAGGCCGAGAGCGAACTTTACCGTAGTTGGGGCATGGACGTGGTCGGCATGACCAATCTTCAGGAAGCCAAGCTCGCGCGCGAGGCCGAGATCTGCTATGCGACCGTGGCCATGGTCACCGACTACGACTGCTGGCATCCCGACCACGACGCGGTCACTGTCGAGCAGATCGTTTCGTACCTGACCCAGAACGCCGCGCACGCGGCGCGCGTGGTGGCGGCGAGCGTCGCCGCCATGCCCGAAAAGCGCACGTGCAAGTGCGGTTCCGCGCTGGCCAACGCCATTATTACGGATCGCAAGCTGGTTCCCGAGGAGACCCGGAAGAAGCTGGAGCCGATCGTTGGCAAGTATTTCGCCTGAAGAACTCGCGCGCGAA
>JAJFUV010000209.1 GCA_021372245.1 Terriglobales bacterium | reverse complement strand
CGGCACACAGCAGCATGATCGCCCACCGGTGCCGCAAGCTCCAATCGAGGGTCTTCAGGTAGACCGGATCGAAAACGGTTCCTTCGTGGTGTTTGCGCGGTGTGCCGTCGCGGTTCAGGCGGCGTTTGAGCAGCCGCGAGCTGAGCGAAGGTGTCAGCGTGAACGCCACCAGCATCGAAACCATGATGGACATTGCCATGGTCCATCCGAACTGGTTCAGGTACCGTTTGGCGTAACCCGACATGAACGCGATGGGCACGAAAACGATAACCAGCGACAGGGTCGTCGCCATGACTGCCAGCGCGATTTCCTTTGTGGCGCCGATGGCCGCTTCAAATGGCGGCAGGCCCTTCTCTTCGATGAAGCGGTGTATGTTTTCGAGGACAATGATGGCGTCGTCGATTACGATGCCCACGGCGAGCGTCAACCCCAGCAGTGTCATCGAGTTCAGGGTGAAGTCCATCATCCGCATGATGGTGAACGTGGTGATGATGGACGTCGGAATGGCGATGGAGCTGATCAGAACAGTGCGCCAATCGCGAATGAAGATGAAGACGATGACGCTGGCAAGCAGGCTGCCCAGCAGTAAGTGCTCTTCCAGGGCCGCAACCGAATTCTTGATGTAAGTGGCCTGCTCCTTGACGAGGTCGACGGAGGCCCCCGCCGGCAGTTGCTTCCTGAGCGACGGCAGGCGCCGTTGGACCTCCTCCACCACCTTCACCGTGTTGGTGCCCGTCTGGCGGCGCACATCGAGGATCACGGCGGGCTTGTTCTTGTAATAGGCAAAGCTGCGCTTCTCGGTCATGCCATCCTCGGCGTAACCGATATCGCGGATGCGGATGGGCGAGCCCCCTACATTCTTCACAATGATGTCGTTGAACTGGGGAACGGCTTCCACGCGCCCCAGCGTCCGCACGCCGACCTCTACCGGCCCGCGCACGATGCGGCCGCCCGGCGACTCAACGTTCTCGTTCTTAAGCGCGGTTTGGACTTCCTGGGCCGTGAGCTTGTAGCCGTTGAGCTTGTCCAGATCCATGAATACGTTGATCTGGCGATAGCTGCCGCCGCTGATGTCGACTCCGGCCACGCCGTCCACGGTCTCCAGCGCGCGCCGCACCTGCTTGTCGGCGATCTCGGTCAACTCGCGCACGCTGCGCGCCCCGTTAACGGCCAGGGTAATCACGGGATCGCTGTCGGGATCGGCCTTGGCCACCGTGGGGGGAAGCACGTTGGGCGGAAGCTCGCGCATGGCGGCGTTAACCTTCTCGCGCACGTCCTCGGCGGCCTCGCCGATATCGCGTTCGAGAACGAACGTCACGATAATGGAGGCCGACCCCTCGGCTACCGCGGCCCGCATCTCGTCGATGCCGCTCACCGAGGCGATGGACTCTTCCAGCGGCATGACCACCTGCGAGTTGACCTCTTCCGGACTGGCGCCCGGCAGCTTTACCCTGACATAGACGGTCGCCGGGTCGCTGCGTGGGAATAGGTCCACGCCCAGGTCAACAAAGCTGAAGACGCCCATGACGACCAGGAACATGATCAACATGAACGCGAATACCGGCCGCTGGACACAGATTTCAGAAAGGCGCACTGAAGGTCACCCCGCTCAATGTCAAAGATGATTCTATCCCGGGAAGAGGTTACGCTGGAAGATGATGAAAACCGCGTTCCTGTTTCCCGGTCAGGGCTCCCAATATGCGGGCATGGGCAAGAGCCTTGCCGATGCGTTTCCCGTAGCCCGGCAGGTTTTCGAGGAGGCCGACGAGGCGCTCGGCTTCGCATTGTCGAAGCTGTGTTTCGAAGGGCCCGAAGCGAATTTGAAGCTCACTGAAAACACGCAGCCGGCCCTGGTTACGGTTTCCGTGGCCGCGTTTCGCGTGCTCGAGCAGAACGGACGCACGCCGGATTACGTAGCCGGCCATAGCCTGGGCGAATACTCGGCCCTGGTGGTGTCGGGAGCTTTGGGGTTCGCGGACGCCGTGCGCCTGGTGCGCAAGCGCGGAAGATTCATGCAGGAGGCCGTGCCCGCGGGCGTGGGCGCCATGGCCGCGTTGTTGAAATTGCCGGCCGGCGCGCTCGACAAGATACTCGAAGAGGCTGCCCAGGGCGAGGTCGTTTCCGCGGCGAATTTCAATTCCCCGGATCAAACCGTCATCTCCGGCCACAAGGGCGCGGTCGAAAGAGCCATGGATCTGGCCAAGGCCGCCGGCGCGAAGCGCGCCGTACCGCTTCCGGTCAGCGCGCCTTTCCACTGCTCGCTGATGAAGCCCGCGCAGCAGCACATGGGCGCCGAGTTGGATACCGTCTCCTTTTCGGATCTCCGCTGGCCGCTGGTGAACAACTGGCAGGCGCGCGAGATCCGGACGGGCTCCGAAGCGCGGCAGGGGCTTTTTGAACAAATTCCGAACCCGGTGCGCTGGGTCGACACCATTCGCTATCTCGCCAGCCAGTGCTCCGGTAAATTCGTGGAAGTGGGCGCCGGCGGCGTACTCACCGGGCTGCTTCGCAACATCGACCCGCGCCTGAAGGGTGTGAAGTTCGGCGAAGCGGCGGACCTGGAGAAGCTCGATGCGTAACCTACTCGCTTTTGTGTTGTTCCTCTGCGTAGGGTGGGCCGCGGACACACCCAGCGCGCTGTCCGAGAATCCACGGGGCTGGAAGGACATCCTGCCCGCGCCTTCGTTCAAGCACTGGGTTCGCGTGTCCATTCCGGCGGATAAGCCACTCAGCGAGGTTTCGCAATGGAAGGTGGACCGCGCGAAGGGGGTGCTCGTCTGCGAGGGCAACGGCGGCCATGAGTTCCTGCGTTACACGCGCGTGGCGCGCAATGCCGTCTTCCATGTGGAGTGGAAGTACACGCTTACCGAAGGACGCAAGAACTACAACAGCGGCATCTACATACGCAATAGCGCCGACGCGCGCATCTGGCACCAGGGGCAGATCGGCGACGCAAGCGGCGGGTACCTGTTCGGCGACACGCTGGTCAGCGGCATCCGGATGCGGATCAACCTGGCGAAACAGTTGATCGAGCAGCGTGTGAAGCCGGCCGGAGAATGGAACGTGAGCGAGTTGACTGCCGACGGTAACCGCATCAGCTTCTGGGTAAACGGCGCCGTCACCAGCGTCTTCAATAATTGCGAGGTCCCCAGCGGTTTCGTGGGGCTCGAAGCGGAAGGCTACCGCATCGAGTTCCGCAACCTGAAGTTGAAGATGCTACCGTAGCGCGCCGTTACTGCTTCTTCAGCACTTCAATCGTGGCGCGGCAGAACGCCGGCAGATCGTCCGGCTTGCGTGAAGTGACCAGGTTTCGATCCACCACCACCTCGGCGTCGACGTAATTGGCGCCGGCGTTGGTGAGATCATCCTTGATGGCGAAAAAGCATGTCGCCTTGCGGCCCTTCAACATCCCCATCGCCGAGCAGAGCACCCAGGCGCCGTGGCAAATGGAAGCCACCAGCTTGCCCTGCGCGTCGAGGTCCTTCACGAACTGCGTCGCTTTCTGGTAACGGCGGATGATGTCGGGCGCGAATCCTCCGGGGATCACCACGCCGTCGAAATCCGTGGCCTTGGCGTCGTCGAAGGACTTGTTCGCAACTACCGGGTAGCCTAGCTTGCTCGTGTAGGTTTCCCCTGCCTTGGCCGCCAGCACCACCACCTCGGCGCCAGCTTCCCGCAAGCGGTACAGCGGATACCAGATTTCCATCTCCTGGTACATGTTGTCGGCCAGGATCGCAACCTTCTT
>JAJFUV010000195.1 GCA_021372245.1 Terriglobales bacterium | reverse complement strand
TGCCAAGGAGCTGGATATCCCGTTCGATCCTGCCTCTGCCTCGGTGAAGGTCCAGGCGAAGGGGGCAGTCGAGTGCTTGTGGGATGGGACGCCGATTTCAAACCTGAATGCAATCCCGGCGGCGAAGGGCCGTCACCGCCTTGAGTTTCGCGTAAGGGGGGAGGGCTTCCTGCTCGCGCAGGGCGCGATCAAGGGCAAGGCTGGGGAGGCCGTCGCGATCCGGACCGACAAAACGTGGACTGTGGATGATCAGCAGGCCTATGAAGTCGCGCCGCCGCCGCCCAGCGATTCGAGGTATCCGGTCGAGGTCGAATACAGAATCCCGGTCCCACCCGGATGTGTGTTGGAAAACGGAAAGCAGGCGTTCAGGGTCACACTGAACAAGCCCGGCGATGGACTGAACGATCCGCCGGTCGCACGTTGCGGAAAGGCGGAGTTCCAGCTTCAGGACTGGGGCAATCAGAACCTCGACTGGTATTCGGGCCGCGGCATTTACACCACCACGTTCGATGCCCCGGTGGGGCGGGCGGTCACCTTGGATTTGGGCGAGCTCTGCTACACCGGCGAAGTGTGGCTGAACGGGGAGCTGGCCGGCACGTTGGTGTGGCCGCCATATCGCATCGACATCAGCAAGAAATTGAAGCCGGGCCGGAACACGTTGACCGTAATAGCGGCGAACCTTCTGGCGAACGAGATGCGCTGGAACCGTTTCGACTCCGGCACTTTCAGCGCCAGCAGCCGGTGGTGGCACGATGGCAACATTTTGCGTGACGGAGACAAGTTGCGCTCGGGACTGATCGGACCCGTGAAGTTACTTGTTACGGAACAGTAGGTTGGCATTGGTACTGACAACAAGTTTTCCCGGCGGCTCAAGCTTCCGCCGGGTATTGGTGGCGATGGGCAACCACGGGCCGGTGAACTTCCGAGGTACGGGCGGGTCAACCTTGGGGGTGGCGTAGCGTTCCTTCCCGGCAAGTGGGGGCAGGCGTGTACGACGTTCACAGCGTTTTGGAACTTTGGGTTCCAGAGAGGTCAGCCTATGTTTACGAGGTCAAATAGGGTGTTTCTCTACCTCATCGCCGCATTTGGCGCGGCGGTGTTTTCGGCAAACGCGCAGTTCGTCCGCGGCAGCATTGTCGGGAGAGTAACGGACCAAAGTGAGGGGGTCATCGCGGCGGCCCAAGTCAAATTACTGAACCAGGGGACGAACGAAACCAAGCAGGCCAATTCCGACAGCGAAGGGAACTACAGCTTCCCGGCTTTACTCCCTGGGGTCTACCGCGCTGAGGTCTCGCGGGAGGGCTTTAAGACTCAGGTCGTCAGCGACATCAGGCTGGAGGTCAACCAGACTGCGCGAATTGACGTGAAACTCGATGTCGGGGAATTGGTGCAGAAGGTGGAAAGCGTCGCCAGTCTGCAATTTCTGAAGACGGATGCGACAGATGTGGGATCGGTGATCGCGAACAAGCAGATTGTAGAGCTGCCGCTGAACGGCCGCGACTACCTGCAACTGGCGCGGCTGATCCCCGGCGCGATTCCATCACGGGCGGGCGCTACCGCCGGGCAGAAGGGCGTAAACCGAAGCGTGAACGTCGCCGGAGCCAGGGACACTTCCGTCGCCTTTCTTCTGGATGGCGTCGACACGAACGACATCGTTTTCCAGACCCCGACAGTAACTCCTTCCGTAGACGCCATCCAGGAGTTCAAACTGGTCGGCGACACCTATAGCGCAGAGTTTGGCCGCGGCTCCACGCAGATCATCACCGCCCTGAAGTCCGGGACCAACGATGTGCACAGCACGCTGCTGTACTTCAACAGGAACAGTAGCTTCGCAGCGCGCAATTTCTTCCAACTCGGCTCCGTTGCGCGTTTGAATTTCACGCAGTTCGGCGGAACCCTTGGCGGGCCTGTCACCTTGCCCAAGGTATATAGCGGCCGGGACAAGACGTTCTTCTTCATGAACTATGAAGGCGGACGGACGCGCTCAGGCGGTACCAACTATGCCTATCTCCCATGGGCGGAGTTGAGGGCCGGTGACTTTTCGGGTGCCGGGAATCCCACCATCTACGACCCCGACACCTTCGATGCGGCCACCAGGACCCGCCAGCCTTTCGGGCAGAACAAGATCCCTTCGACACGCATCAGCACGGTGGCAAACAAGATCCTCTCTTACTACCCGTTGCCGAACTACAGCGGCCAGGCCGGAAGGAACTATGTCGCGAGCATTCCCGGAGTGGACGACACCAATAACGCGAATGCGCGAATCGACCACCGGTTTTCGGCAAAGGACAACGTGTTCGGCCGCTACTCGATCCTGGACAGGAATCACCCTCTGCCTGCCACGCTGGCGTACAGTGGCATCACGGACACAATACGAGGCCAGAACGTGGCGCTGAATTGGGTCCATATATTCACGCCGACTCTGCTCAATGAAGCGCGCGCAGGATTCAACCGGTCCAAGTACTATACGACTGCGATCAATTCTCCGAGCGCAAATCCGGCCAAGGACCTGTTCGGGTTCAAGAACACGATCGACGATCCGACAGTCGGTTACGGACTGCCGCTAATCGGTCTCTCGGGCGGCTTCAGCGGCCTGGGGCCTGGCTCGCAGTATCCAGCGAACTCCGTTGTGCAGAGTTACCAATACCTCGACAACGTGACGTGGGTCAAAGGACGGCACACGATTAAATCCGGCTTCGACTTCCGCCGCACGCGCATGACGGCTGTGGTCGGCAACAGTGCCAGAGGATACGCGCTATTCACCGGGCAGTTCACAAACCTGCCCAGCCAGTCGAGCACTACTGGCAGTTCCATCGCCGATCTTCTGCTCGGCGTGCCGCAGACCGTTCAGTCTTCCGTGGGCGATGGTATTGCACACGACTACACCAACCTTTACGGGATCTACTTTCAGGATGATTGGAAGGTAACTTCGCGCCTGACCCTGAATCTTGGCATCCGGTACGAATATGCCAGCCCGTATGTGGAGAAGCTGGATCGTTTCAGCATTATCGACTTCGACAATCGCGCGACCGGCGGCCGCCTGTTGCTGGCGAATTCCACGAAGGTGTTCGTTCCTGGCAAAGGTGTAGTGGATATCGGGGGATCGCCGACATCGCGTTCGTTGATCCCGCCCGACCGGAACAATGTCGCTCCACGGGTGGGCATCGCCTATCGGCCGATGGCAAAGACCGTAGTCCGCGCCGGAGCCGGCATGTTCTATGACGTCCAGGAAGGCAACGAGGCGCAGTTCCTGCGCAACAATCCGCCTTATCTGTTTGCGCAGAACCTGGCCAGCGACACATTCGTTCCTACTTTCCGCCTGGATAACCTGTTCCCTTCGCCGAACCAGCCAACCGGCGCCATCCAGCCGTTCAGCGAGGACATTACGAATCGTACGCCGTACCTGGTGCAGTGGAGCATGGCGGTAGAGCGGGAGGTCATGGACAACCTGACGGTGGAAGTGGGCTATGTCGGATCGGCCGGGAAGAAACTGCTGCGCCGGAGCAACTTCCAGCAGGGGGCCAACATTCTGGTTAAGGACCCGGCCAATCCTACGCCGCTGGCACAACGCGTGGATTTCCCGAACTTCAGCAACAACAACATCCTCAGCACCGACAATGGCGGATCTTCGACGTATCACGGATTGTTGACCAAGCTGGAGCGCCGCTTCTCGAGCGGATTCGCGCTGCTGTTTTCCTATACTTTCAGCAAGGCGATCTCCGACAGCCACAGCTCTTCCAACTTCGACAACACACCCTCGAACCCGCAATGCCGCTGCAATCTGCGCGCGGAAAAGAGCCCCGCCGCGTTCGACATCAAGCATCGCGCCGTCTTCAGCTACTCCTACAACCTGCCTCTCGGCAAGGGCCGGAGGTTCTTGAACACTGGCGGCGTCGTGAACAAGCTGGCAGGGGGCTGGCAGGTCAACGGGATCACCGCAATGCAGTCCGGGCCGCCATTTACACTCGCAACTTCAGGCGACAACGCCAGTATCGGGTCCAGCAACCAACGGCCCAACCTGGCGGGAGACCCGTATGCCGGCATCGACACCTCGGCTTCCATGCAACGGCGTGGTGTCGATCAAGGCACGACTTACTTCAATAAGAGCGCCTTCGTCCTGCCGCCCTTGTTTACGTTGGGCAATGTAGGCAAGAACTCACTGTACGGTCCCGGGATGATGAACTGGGACTTTTCGGTATTCAAGAACACGGGGATCACAGAACGCATCAATACTCAATTTCGCGCCGAGTTCTTCAATATCTTCAACCATCCGAACTTCGGTCTGCCGAACCGCACCATCAACCAACCAACTACTGGAATGATGACAAGCGCAATGTCGCCTCGCATCGTGCAGTTCGGAATGAAGTTGATATTCTGAGTTGAAGAATTCTCCGGCGAAGTACTACGACGGTTCACTGTTCGACGCGGGGCCGTAATGGCCTGGTGACTACCAATACTTCAGAATGAGGGCTTTCGACTTGCGCACGCCCTCGACCGGGTCGCCCTTGCCCTCGTACTCAATGGAGAGCGAGCCCTTGTACTTTTGCGCCTTGAGCATGTTCAGGACGCGCGGAAAGTCGTAGGAGACAGCCTCGCCGCGCTCGTCGAACTCGTTGATCTTCACGTGCGTCACGAAGGCGTACGGGGCCACCTTGGCGACTTCTTCATAGCGCACCGCATCGGGGAAATTTCCGAAGTCCACCATCGCGCCCACCCATCGAGGGTCCGTGCCCTGAATGATCTTGACGATATTGGCCGCGGTCTTGGAAACGCCGCCGTGGTTTTCGATCGCCAGCCGGATCTTCAACTGCCGGGCCACTGGCAGCAATTCCTTGAAGGCCGCAATCACGCGCTCTACGCCCACCGTGGCGTCGGCCTCCGGCCCAGTTCCCGTATTGCCGACATTGATCCGCACCACCGGTGCGCCCAGCCGGTGCGCCATGCGCAAGCCGGCCTTGTTGTACTCGATCTGCTGGCGCCGCCTGGCCTCATCCGCTTGGGCCAGATTCCCTTCGATCACAAAGCAGGTCACCATGCGGCCAGCGGCCTTCACGGCGGTTTTCACCTGGTCGACGTAGGCGTCGTCCCGCTGCTTGAAGAACGAGTCGTTGTAAGAGATCCCCTTGATGCCTTCCTGTTTGTAAAAGGCCGGGGCCGAGACCATGTCCAACTTGCCCGCAGCGATCAATTGGCGATAGCTGTAGGTCTCGCAGGAAAGTACGTTGCCGCCCCGCAGCGTGGCATCCTCCGCCCACGCCAGGGCGCCAAATAGAAGAGCAGATAGCAAGATAGGAACTCGCATAACCCTCATTATGACATCTTGGTCGGGCAGACCATTTCGTGCAGATGGTTTTGCCTGCGAAGCGGGCAGAAGGTTTGGGCAAAAATCTTAGGAGGGTTGGTTGCGGGGGAAGGATTTGAACCTTCGACCTTTGGGTTATGAGTTTGCCGGGTGCGTGTAGTCAACAGAAACCAAAAGGCACGAGTGGCACTCAAAAGCACTTTTGGAGCCGTAGGGAACGCTAATTGTGGTCCTAGAATGGGTCTGATCGGCTCTCCTTTTTTTTCGCGAAAATTGCCCAAAGATACCCCAAAGGTCTAGCGAGTTGAAGCCCTCGGGCAGACCCACTTTAAGACCCACCAGACCTCCTTTCACCCGGTTCTGTCTCCGCCAGCGAACAAAGCTTCGCGCCGGCATGTGCGTCATAAATACTGCCGTGAACGCCAAGGACCACCTCACCGAGAAGCTGAAGCTCCGTGAAAGTCTCACGAAAGGAATCGTGGCCGATGTGGAGCACGAAATCGAAGACATGCTGGAATGGGCAGCGGATTCTCTACCTGCGGAAGAGCGCAAAGCCCTCCGAGAAGAGATGATCGCCCAAGCCCGGTTGGTGACGGAGGCTTTGACGACGGAAGAACTCCAGAACGAGGGCGCACGACGATCGTACACGTGTGGCGCCGTGGCGACTGCTCGACACCTGATCAACGTGCGAATGGCTCAATCCAAGCGGGGCTGATCCATAACTGGGGCTGGCCTCAGGCTCGCATGGAACTTGCTGTCCTATTGGCACGTCCTTGGTTTGAGCATCAGGAAGGCCCATTCGAGCTGCCAACCGGGCGCGGAAAGGCTACGGTCACCGCCGGCGGAGTCCCTGCAGACGATGTGGCCAGTGTGGCTGTCAACCAAGTCTCACCTGAACGCGCACAGAAGGACACCATGTCAAGCACAATGGGCGCTCAGTCCAACGGCAGTGATTTTACGCCGTACATCTTCGTCGAAGGCGAATTGAAAGCGCCCTCAAGCATCACGCTTTTCGCCGTCTCGGGTGGACATTGGAATGTCATCAAGGTGCCGGAGGAACTGTCGAGTCTGCCCTTGGCCCATCTGGCGCCCGAGCTAGTTGATTTGATGCACGAATTCTTGCGTGAATACGGAGGCCAATGTCCGTTCTTCGGACAAGTTCGTGGGTTCCGATTTGTGCGCCGCCACGAGAGCTTCCGATTTACGGAGGCTGGCAGGTTCATCGGTCGCGACGAAGGGACATTCCGCCGTCCGTACGCCGACGTCACAATCGGCAGCAAGACCGTGGCTTCCCTGTTTGGGTAGGTGCTCTCTCAGGGTGGAGTTACACACCTCGAAATCTCGGGGAAGGGCTTGCTTTTGTGTATGACTGTGCAGCAAGTTCTCCCGAGACTTGAGGTCAACTCTCACTCTGTCGACGATATCGAGATTTGCGGGGGCCACGGACATAGGCTGCTTCTCGGCTACCGAACTATGAGTAGGTCCGAGTATGGTCTGGAAACTGGATCTGATTGAATTCGCGCTGGTTCCTTCCTGCCCGCCCGATGCTGCCTATAATGCATTTCAAAAGATGCCGAGACCCATGGATTCAGTCCGGTTCCTCCTGATCGCTTTAGCCGGGTAGATGAACCAGCGCCAACCGCAATTGATTGATTACCTTCTCGAAGAGAACCGGGTTCTTCACGAGCAGATGGGCAGGCTACGAGTGGGGCTCAACCACGGCCAGCGTCGCTGTTTGGCTGCTAAGGGAAAAGGGTTGGGACGGAAGATCCTGGCTGAGGTGGCCACGATTGTGACCCCTAATTCGTTGCTCTCCTGGCATCAAAGGCTGATTCCCCAGAAGTACGACGGAAGTGGAAATTGCGTACCCGGACGCCCTTGCACTGCGGGAGAGATCGAAGCCTTGATAGTTCGGGTGGCAGATGAACACCGCGACTGGGACCATCGGCTGATTCAGGGTACGATGCCCGACCCGGGGCACGAGATGGCCCGTAGCACGATGGGTGAGATTCTGACGCGGCACGGCTGCGATTCGAGACCGCCGCTATCGGAGCGCTGTTTCTGGTCATGAACGGCGCCATGTTGGCATCGAGTCTCGTGTTGGGCGCGGCAATGGACCGGTTTGGGATGAAGTTGCCGCTGGTACTGGGACCGGTGTTTGTGGCTGCCGCGTTGTTGGTGGTGATACGCGCAACTACGTTTGAGTCGCTTTTGCCGGCGGTCACGCTGCTCGGTGTGGGCGGGGGAGCGTTGAACGGAGCTACGAACACCCTGGTTGCCGCTCTCCACGACGATGCGAAACGCACGAGCGCGGCTCTCAATCTGCTGGGCGTGTTCTTCGGCTTTGGGGCGCTCTTCCTGCCGTTCGCGATGGGAGCTTTGCTGTCCTGGTTCGATATGGGGCGGCTGTTGGGCGCGACCGCCGCGCTGTGTGCCGTCACGGGGTTCCTTGCTGCGACACTGCGGTTTCCCGCGCCCAAGCAGCGAACCACGTTCCCAGTGACGGAGATATCCCGGTTTCTGCGCGCACCGCTGGTTTTGCTATTTGCGATCCTGTTGTTTCTCGAATCGGGAGTGGAGTTCACGCTGGGTGGATTCATTTCGACGTACCTGACGCGCGACATGGCGGTCGCGCCGGTCTCGCTGGTGTCCTGGGTTTTGGCTGGATACTGGGCGTCCATCATGACGTCGCGCGCGGTCTCGAGTCGGCTGGCACTTAGGCCGGACCCGTATCGAGTCCTGCTGTTCTGCGCCTCGGGTGCGTGCATGAGGGCTGTGCTGGCGGCAGTCGCTCCCGGCCCCGCCGTTGCGGCGCTCGCAATCGTCGTATGCGCCTGGTTTCTCGCAGGAGTCTATCCTACGAGTCTGGGGATTGTTGGAGCTCGATATCAGGCGCATTCGGGAACGGTGTTCGGAATCCTTTTTGCGGTTGCGCTCGTCGGGGGAATGGTCCTGCCATGGACAGCGGGACAAATCGGAGGCAGGGCCGGGTTGCGTTGGGCCTTTGGCATGATCGCGGCGGCCTTTGCCGCCATTGCCGGGTTGAGTCGTCTGGCCGCGCATGCCGACGGTGGAAGAACGTGATGCGCTAACCGAATCACGGACGCGACTTTGCCGCTGGCCACTCTAAGCCTCCGAACAACGCCGCCAAGTGACTTGGTTGGTCGAGTTGCCGAGGTCTTGACACAGCATCCTTGCACCTTAAGCGCGCTGTCCGAGTCATTGTTGGTCCCAAATACCATAGCTATAGGAACGACTGCCGCGAGTTCTGATGGACGTTCGGACGAGCGCATAACGGACGAATCCGTCGGAGGAAGTCGAGCGCACGCCGCCGTGCCCTGAGGCGCAGAGAGTGGACCTGTTCAGGCCGTGTCCGAGGCGAACGCGGTGGCTGCATCAGAGCGTCATCAACGCAATCACGTAGAATCCCAGAAAAGCACCGCGGGGTGAAAAGAGTCGCCGCTGCTGGGAAGCACATTACCACGCACCGAGAGTACCTTCTCATTGAAAGCGAATGCCAAACTCACGTAGGACCACACGGTGAGTGGGGGGGTAAATCGAAGTCCGCCAAGTTACGGCTGTGCCATTCGGATACAAAGTGCTTCCGAGTTTTGGACTGACCTTTCTATCACACAGCAACACTCAGCTTTGTCGATTCACTGCGGAACATGAGACACAGTTCGTTATGTAGCCGCTCGACGCAGACATCGACCGCGACCCTCGCGACTGCAACACTTTCGCTAGCAGCCCGTCACGGCTGCGTCGGCCTGTCACGTTGCCAGTGCAGTGCTGTGCTTCAGCAAATGCTGCTCTGACTCGAGTCGCTGAGCTGCCACATCCGCCTCGGCAAATCGATCCCTCGTCGTGCGACTTCGGATCAGCAACTTAATGCAGAGTTCGCCCTGGAACGTTGTGTATTCGCTGCCAAGGGCCCGCTTCATCGCGCGCCCGATTTCACTACGACCGAAAGCCAGTGACCGAATAGGCGCGCAATGTCTGTCTGGTGCAAATAGCCGCACGCTTCTTGCTCAGTCATTTCGGTCCCAAAGCACGGAAGTCCTCCTGTAAACTGCTTGGTTGTGATTTGGCTCCCTTCGTTGGCGATGCCGTGCAGTTGTTCGCCGACAACCTAGCCGCAGTGCTTGCCCGCGGAAGCATGCGAGGGGAAGCATTCAGAGCGAGCCCTCGATGCCGCGCGACGATCCTTGAGTTGCCGGTCGACACAGTTGCGCGACTGGATTCGAGAACGGCAACAGAAACATCTCGGCCCAATTCACGCTCATCGTTCGTGCTCCAGGTCCGATCTCAAGGCACGCGCAAAGAGTCTGTTCTCCTAGGCCGAGAAGTCCTCCGCTCTTCCACGACGACCACGTCCGAGCCGAAATCTCAATCCAGCATGGCCAGAGAATCGGACTTTCACCGCGCTCGGCCAGCGGCATAGGTGAGAAGCGTGAAGCCGGCGGCGTAGGACTCTGGAAACCCATGGAGTGCAAACGAAGTGACGGATTGAGTGATGGCATCCGCGACTGGGCCGGTGATGCCGTTGTGGCTCGTCCCTTCGCGTAGTCCCGTCTTCAGTTCCACCATGTGCCCCGGGGAGCTCTTGAAGCCAGAAACGCGCCGCGATCATTGCCATTCGCAGTAACTGTTCCTGGAATTGCGGCACACCGAGGGTGCGCCTCGACGCCGGCTCGAAGCGGATGCGGGCCGGCCGCTTCTTCCAGCCCCTGCCGCCGCAGGTCGGGCTGTTCCGGCCTGCCTAAACACAAAGCCATGGGGTACCCAATGAGGACTTCGTCAGCCTCCGCGAGCGCATCGTTACGGACATAACAATACATTGCTACACAAATAAAGATCCATAGCAGCAACACACCCACCCCTCTGCGCCGTCCCTTTCGATCTTTCGGTGCGCCACTCCGGTCTTACGATTGGCACATAAACAGCCATTATGCGGCATTCTTCCCGTCCTGTTCTTGAAGACTTATCTTCCCGCATGGAAGACGCGGAAGTCGTCTGGCCGTTGTAGTGATATTTTTATTGACAAACAAATGCTATGTATGCCATACTCCCTTCGACCAGGGTTGTGGACCGTCCTGACAAAGCAACTGTGCGTGTAAAGTAGCTAGGGCTGCAGGAAATGCGAGGCTAAGACTCTTTGGCGAGTTCTTCCAGTGGGATGGTCGCCAACTGCAAAGGAGAACAGGACAGATGGAATTGGTGAAGTTCACCGAGCAAAGCAAGAGCGAACTGAGGCGCGACGCGCTCGCCCACATCATCCCTCACTTTGCCAACAACGCGAACCTCGCGAAGAACCCGAAAGTCTTCATCCGCGGTGAGGGTTGCTACCTGTACGACATCGAAGGCAAACGATACCTGGACACGTTTGCCTCACTGCTGACTACGATCTGCGGCCACAACCGCACCGAGATCGCCAGCGCGGTGCAGAAGCAGATGGCCGACCTGGAGTTCTTCCCAAACTATGAGGACACCTTCACGGTGCCCTTGATCGAGCTTGCCAGGAAGCTGGCTCGGATCATGCCCGGCGATCTTTCGGTTTCGTTCTTCGTGAACAGTGGTTCGGAGGCAAACGAGACCGCGCTAAAAGTGGCCAGGCAGTACCACGTGGAGCGAGGAGAACCGCATCGGTACAAGGTCATCGCGCGCAAGCTCTCCTATCACGCCACGACACTGGGTGGCATTTCGGCCACCGGTCTGCCGTGGTTCCGGGAGTATTTTGAGCCCTTGCTCCCCGGCGTCCTGTTTGCGCCGGCGGCCCGCAAGAACGACGGCCTCAGTTCGCTGCGGGAAATGGAGCGGATGATCGAATTCGAAGGACCGAAGTCGATTTCGACAATCATTATGGACCCGATCCCGGGCTCCAACACCGGGTTCCCGTTGCCGCCCGACGGCTATCTGGAAGGCGTACGTGAACTGTGCGACAAACACGGCATCCTTCTGATCTTCGACGAAGTGCAAACCGGATTCGGCAAGACGGGGAAGTGGTTCGCCTGTGAGCATTGGAATGTAACGCCGGACATCATGACGATTGGGAAGGGCTTCACCGGCGGCTACATTCCACTCGGCGCCACGGTAATGACAACGAAGGTGGCCGAACGGTTTCGGGCGCCCGGTCACGAGTTGCGCTCGGGCAGCACATATGGCGGCCACACGGTGGCGTGCGCGGCCACGCTGGAGAATCTCGCCATCATAGAACGCGATCACCTGGTGGAGAACGCCGCTCAACTGGGCCAGTACGTGAGTGCGGAACTCAGCAAATTGCGTCGCTATCCCATTGTCGGTGATGCGACCGGTATCGGACTCTTGTGGGCGGTTTGGCTGATGGCGGACCCGGCTACTGGGCGAGGACTGGACTCCAGTCTGCACGTCGGCAACTGGATTCGCGACTGGTGTTGGGACCATGGGATGATCCTGCGCAACAACGGCGACATCCTGGTGCTCGCCCCGGCACTCATCATCACGCGGGAGCAGGTGGACGAAATCATCGGGCTCATGGCCCAGGCGATCGAAGCCGCGATCGAACACTTCAATCTGGATGGAAAGGCCGCGACGCGCGGCGGTCACACTGGCTGATCGGAACAGGCACGTGCGGATCTTCCTGGTACTTATCCTCGTCAATCTGATGTGGGCCGCGCAGTTCTCGGCGGCAAAGATCGCTACCGATCGGCTTGGCCCCACGACGGTGACGGTACTGACGCTAGCGATGTCCGTCGCACTGGTGGCGCCGGTTCTCGCGTGGCGCCGTCGAAGCGGCACGAACGGGAATCGCAGAAGCGGCTTTTGGAAAACCGCGCCGCAATTTGTCCTCCTCAGCGCCGCCGGCATCGTGATTTCGCAACTATTCCTGACCTGGGGCATCGCTCACTCGCTCGCGTCGAATGCCGCAGTGATCACGCTGGCGACGCCGGCGACCACGGCCGTTCTGGCCTACTTCCTGCTTGGCGAGCGCATGACATGGGTGCGGTGTGTTTCCTTCGTGCTCGCACTCGCGGGCGTCCTGATGGTATCGGACATCGACTGGCGTTCGATCCAATTGCTACACGGAAAGTATTTGCTCGGCAACCTCCTGCTCTTCCTGAGTTGCTGGGGCGCCTCGTTCTACAACACGTACGGCAAAAAACTGCTGCGCGTTTTCAGCCCGATCGAGGTCCTGGTTTATAGTTTCTTCGTCGCCGTGCTGATCCTGACGCCGCTGATGCAGCGGCTGGAGCCGGTTTCCTGGCCGAAGCTGGCCGCGCTCGGCTGGATGGTTTGGGCGAGCCTACTCGTCATCGCCATCTTTAGCCTGAGCCTCTCGACCCTGCTATTCTTCGCCGTCTTGCAACGGATCGACGTGACGCAGGCGACACTGTCGGTTTACCTCGCTCCCGTTTTTGGCGTCGCCATCTCGGCGTTTGCCGTGGACGAGAAGATCACGTCGCAACTGATCGTCGGAGGAGTCCTCGTGTTCGTCAGTACGTTCCTGGTGACGTTTTACGAGGAACGGCTCAAACAGCGGGCTGCCGCAAGCCCGCAAATACGGAGGTGCATGTGAACGTTAATATAAATCGCCGTCAGATGCTGAAGGTGACGGCAGCGGGCACCGCTGGCGTGGTAGTGCCCAAATCGGCGTCCGCACAGGCTTGCGTAGCCGGGGAAGGCACGGTGAGGGACCGGATGTGGCTGTTCGCGGTCCCGCCGAACACTGACTTTCGTTCCCTCAAACGTCGATCACTGATGACCGCCACGGAAGGCGCGCTCTACCTGGGTGTGCCCAACGTAATCATGGTGCAGGCGAGCGAAGGCGAGGCGAAGTACGGGCGCTTTGAGCCGCCCTTCGAGCAATACGTGGTCCCGCTGCGTCCGTTCCGCCGCGTAGCGTGGTCATTGGTCGGCTCGGGAGGCTTCACGACGGAAGCGGAACGCCAGGAGGGCCTCACTCTCGCCAAGAAGACGCCCAACATCACCTCCGTGATGTTTGATGACTTCTTTACGGGAAAAGCCAGCGGTGAGCGCGCCATCCTGACGCTCGAGGAGACCACCGCGATCATGCAGCAGCTCAAGAGTCCGCAAAAGACACTTGAGTCGATGGTGACTTACTACGTCCGTTTTCTGAATCTTCAGCTCGCCGACTACCTGAAATTGTTCGACGTACTTACTCTCTGGTCGATCGCCGGCAAGAAGGAACTGGAGCAACTGGAAGCGAACTTCGCCAAGATCGAGGAAATCGCGCCAGGCAAACGGAAGATGCTGGGCCTGTACATGGTGGACTACCAGAGCGGCCAATCGCTGCCGTTGGATCTGATGCAGATGCAGTGCCAGAAAGGCCTGGAATGGCTGCGGAACGGCCGCATAGAGGGCTTGATCTTCCTCGGTAACACGTGTATGGATCTCGAATTCGAGGCCGTGGAATGGGCGAGAGAGTGGATAAAGAAAGTCGGTGACCAACGGCTGTAAGTAAGGGGCGGGCCACCTGAGTATTGGTGGCCGGCCCGTGGTTGCGCCGGGATTCGGGTTCACCACATTCAGATGGTTCGAGAATTCCCGGCGCATGTGAAACATGGGCGTTAAGTGTGCGCCCGCTATTGGCGGGCGCGAAGGTGGAGAGAACTCATCATGCTCAGGTACAGAAGTGCACTTCCTCTTCTCTTACTGGCGTTGGCTCTGTTGTCCCCGAGCCTCCTGTCAGCCCAAATGAAACTGGCAACGGTGCGCGGCACAGCGGCCGATCCTACGGGCGCTTTGGTGCCGGGCGTCGCCGTGACGCTGGTCAACGTCAATACGAACGTGGCACGCACGGCGACGACGGATGCCAACGGCGACTTTGAGATTTCCGACCTCCTTAACGGGACGTATCGTCTCTCGGCGAAGATCGCCGGATTTCGCACTTCCGTCGCCGAGAACGTGATATTGGAGAGTGGACAGACGCGGCGAATCAACGTGTCCCTGGCGGTGGGCGATCAAGTAGCCGAGGTCACAGTGCGGGCGAACGCCGCCGTGATCGAGACAGACAGCCCGACGATCACCGGGGTTCTCAGCAGCCAGCGATATGACGGGACGCCACTCGTGGCCAACTACTTCGATCCCACATTGATCATGTCCAGCATAGCCGGCGTTGTGGCGCCGACCGGCGGGAGCTACTCGCTAACTTTCAACGGCCAAAACTCCTCGCAACTGTCCGAGGGCATGGACGGCGTTTCGGACGACGGTCCCGTGAACCAGATTAATAACATGGAGGACGTCCAGGAGCTGACCGCCGTGACCAACGTGGCCTCGGCGGAATACAGCCGCGCGGGAAACTTCAACCTGATTTTTAAGAGTGGTGGCAATGACCTCCATGGACGAGCCTATTACACCCATCTGAATTCGGCACTGAATGCGAGAGACTTCTACGAGCCGGAAAAGACGCATTCGCTTATGCACACCTTTGGGCTCGATCTTTCAGGACCTATCAAGAAGAACAGAGTGTTCTACTATGGGTCGTGGAACGCGATACGGCTGCCGAGTAAGTCGTTTCGCACGGCAACCGTTCCAACGGCGAAGATGCGCGAGGGTGATTTCTCGGCGCTTCTCGCCGACAGCATCGTCATCAAGGATGCGGTCACCGGCACGCCCTACCCCAACAACGTCATTCCAAAGTCCAGCTTCAGCTCGGTATCCAGTAAGATCCAAAACCTACTGCTGCCGTCCCCGAATCTGGGCTCCGCGGATTCCTTGGTCGACAACTATGGGTGGGTGCACCCCAGGGCGGAAGACGCTTATCGGATGGACTACCTGACCCAGCGGATTGACTATAAGGTGAGTGACAGGAACACGTTGTTCGGCCGGTTGATCACGCGGCTAACGCCGTATTACCTGTCGGGCAGTCTGCCGGATTTGGCCTGGACGCGCAAGCGCCACCACCACGCTTTGATCCTCTCGGACACACATGTAATTGGGTCGGGCATCGTCAACACGGCGCGCTTTGGGTGGCTGAAGGACTACTACGTCGACGGCGACGAAGTTGATGGGTTCACGCCGGTGCACGGCGATGAGATCGTTTCGGCGATCGGGCTGCTCGGGGTCAACCCCAAAGGATACAAGGCACAGGGCGCGCCCTCGATAGCGCTAACCGGTTTTGCCGGCATCGACGTGAACCCGGGTGGCGTGATCCAGGACGACCGGAACCTTTCCTACGCCGACACGCTCACCTGGGTCATGGGGAAGCACGTCCTGAAGTTTGGTGGTGAATTGAAGACCTTCAAGAGCTTCGGCGGCGCGGTACCCAGCGGTACCTATGGCTCATTCTCATTCAATGGCGGCATGACCGGTTTTTCGTACTCGGATTTTCTACTTGGGATGCCGCAGTCCAGCTATCGACTCAATTCGATCACCAACCGGACCCTGGGGGCAAAGGAACTGGGGCTGTTTATCGAAGACAGCTTCAAAGTGAACCGGCGGCTGAACGTTTACTACGGCCTGCGTTGGGACTACTTCGCGGCGGGTCAATACGATGACGGGTTGGTATACAACTGGGATCGCTCGACGGGGAACGTGATTGTGCCGCAGAGCGCCATGAACTCGATCAGCTCGCTGTATCCGACCGACACGATCAAAGTGGCGGCGGGCGAGGTGGTTGCGTCCCCGTCAAGGAAGAACTTCCGGCCGCGCTTGGGTGCCGCCTATCGCATCAACGACAAAACGGTCGTCCGTGCGGGATACGGCTCGTTCAGCGAGCAACTCGGACGGTTCGCGATGGTTCAAGGCGGTGGCCCCTACCAGCTTGGGGAGACGTTCACCAACAGCATCGTTAGTGGAGCACCGCTGTTGGCGTTTCCGGAGCCATTTCCGTCCTTAGGTCATGGCAAGATCGCGTCGCAGAGCGTCAGCGGCTTCTCGGTGAACGCGAGCAACGGGACTATCCACGAGTTCAACGTCAGTCTGGAGAGGGAAGTCGCGCAGGTCGGCTTTCGCTTGTCCTACGTTGGCTCGCGGGACGACGGCCTGCACTACAGCATGAACGTGAACAAGCCCCAGCCTAGCCTGACCGCGTTTGCGCAGAGCCGGCGGCCATATTCGCAGTTCGTCGGTACGAATGTGTACATGTCGAACGGCGAAAGCAAGTACAACGCACTTCAAATCGAGGCGCAACGCAAGGTCGGATCCCTCGTCTTCGATGCGCATTGGACCTGGGCCTCCAGCATGTCGAACTTCTTGAACCTGCAGAACCCTTACGACGCCAACCAATGGAACCGCGAGTCAGCCATACCGCAACACCGCGCGGTGTTCAGCGTGGTCTATCGTTTGCCAGTCGGAAAGGGGCAGAGACTCCTGTCCGACGCACCACGCGTGGTGGACCAGATGCTCGGCGGTTGGTCGCTATCCTGCCTAGGATACTTACAGACGGGTCAGTTCTTCAGCCCAACGTTCTCGGGTTCGGACCCGTCAAATACAAACACGTTCGGAGGATTACCGGACCGCATTGGGAGCGGAATCCTGTCATCCGACCAGCGGACTCTGGGGCGATGGTTCGATACACAGGCATTTACCAAGCCGGCGGCGGGCCATTTCGGCAACAGCGGCGCAAACATCTTGGAGGGCCCCGGCTATAATGCTCAGCACATCAGCTTGTCGAAGCGCTTCAAGTTATATGAGAGGATGAGCCTCGAATATGTCGCCGCTATCTCGAACGTGTTCAATCATCCCAATTTCCAGACGCCACTGAGCAACATCTCCATTCCTAGTCAAGCGGGGCAGATCTACAGCACCGTCAGCACATGGGACATTCAGAAGGGCGGTCCGCGGCAGATGGAAATGAAGCTGCGGCTAGAATTCTGACGAGGAACGGGCTTAACTATCAACCTGGGCCGAGCGTCGCGGAACGCCCGGCCCTTTTCAACTTAGGAGGTTTAGACGTGAAGAATCAGGCGTGGTGGTTTCTGATTGCTCTTATCCTGGTGACCGCTACGGGATACGCGCAGGTGCGCGGCGGCATGCTGAACCCGGCTGTCGATGTGCCGAGCAAGCCATTCTCTTATTTCTGGCATCCTACCGATGTGATCGGCGCGCTGTATGCGCCCGTGGCCACCGAAGTCACACCGGAAGGCTACCTTTACACCGGATTCGGTGAGCTGATGTTCTTCGTGGGGAACCCCCCGGAGTCCGTCAACCAGCGCATCAAGACGTTGCACAAAGGCTACTTACCCATCGTCGAATACGATGTTGAGCACAGCGGCGTGCGGTACCGGTTTCGCATGTTCGGCGCCGACCTCGGCGGCGGCATGGCCGGCGTGCCGATCAATTTCGTGGAGGTGGAGATGCGCAACGGCGCGAAGGAAACGCGCACTGCGTTTCTAAGTTCGGCGTACCGCTTCCGCCCGCCCATGAACGGTGTAAATAGCGAGGCCGATTACCGCTTCGAACAGCGGTTCGATCTCATGCCGCCGAAGTTCACCGAAGGGAACACAACCTTCAACAAGTCCTGGAAATACTCGTTGACCCGCAACGCTCTGCTCCGCGACGACCGAGTGCTCTACCTATTTCCGGATCAGCCCGAGCCCCACCAGACTAACCTGAGCCTGATGGACACCGGTTTTCGGAAGTACCGGTACCTCAACGGGCGCATCGCCGGCGGTCGGGATTCACAGTCTCCGCCCGACCCGCACACGCCCATGGGGGTCGTGACATACGCTATTCATCTGGACCCGGGTGCGAGCCGCTCCCTGGTCTTCAAGATACCGCTCGCGCCCGTTCCACTGCATTCCGATGAGATGCGCCAGTTAGAGGCGGCGGATTACAACGAGCAGTTCCAGCGCACCACGGCAGAGTGGGAAGATCGCGTAGGGAAGAACCCGCGTCTACGGTTTCCCGAGCAGAAAGTACAGGATTTCTTGCTAGCCAACACCGTTTGGGATCTCCTCGCGATCGACAAACGAGGCGACGACTATGTTCCCAACGTCAACAAGTTCCAGTATCACACTTACTACGGAGGCTGCGACACGGCGCACATGATGGTCGCGCTCGATTATATGGGTCTCCAGGATATCGCACGCAAGGCACTGTTGTATTCCGTGAAGGCCCAGGACCCGAGCGGCGCGTTCGTCACCGACAAGCAAAAACTCGGCGATTACGAGATTTATGAGAGCTTCGGATACGCGCTCTGGGGATGGGGGAGACATTACCAGCTCACGCGTGACAGCGAGTTCTTGAAGCAGATCTACCCTGGCGTGGTACGAGGCATCGGGTGGTTGGAGGGAGTTACCAAAACCGACCCGTTGGGTTTGATTCCGGCGATGGTGGACGTCCCCGACGACGCGGGGTTGAGCGGCGTTCACCAAACCGGGCAGAATCTCTGGATTCTGGTCGGCCTGCGGAATGCCGTCAGTCTCGCGGACGCCATCGGCAATGGCAGTGACGCGGAGCGTTTTCGGGCCATCGAGAAGAGCTATCGCGCCGCGTTCGATAAACAACTGGCAACGCAGACCGCGAAAACCGGCGGCTATATCCCGCCCGCCCTCGATCAGACGCTCGGCGGCAACGACTGGGATAACATGCTACTTCTCTATCCGGAGCCGCTGTTTGAGCCTTTCGACCCGCGCGTGACTTCCAGCATCCGCAAGGCTCGCCAGGGCTACCTGGAAGGAATTCTCAGCTACGTATTGCCAATTGCCGTCGGCAAGAAAGGCGAGGATTACGAATTCGACACCGTGGCGCGGCTGCATTACTGGCACACGCAGGACCATTCCGAAAACGCACTGGTACGCGGCGGCGCCGAAGATCAGGAAGCCGCGGTCCGCGATCTCTACGCCTGCCTGCTTCACACCACGTCCACGCACGCACCGCAGGAGTTTGGCACGTATCCCTGGAGCGATCGCGATATCGTCGGCCACGACATACTGCCGGACGGCCCGGCATCGGGCAAGACCATCGAGTTACTCCGTAACATGCTAGTGCGCGAGTACGGTAACGATCTCTACCTGTACTCCGCGCTATCGCCCACGTGGCTGCAACCCGGCCAGGCGATTGTGGTGGACCGCGAGCCGACCACGTTTGGGCCGATCTCCACCACGCTGCGCGTCAACGCCGATGGATTCCAGGTGACGCTCTCCAACGAATTCCGGCAGGCGCCGGCTCGAATGCTGCTGCGTGTGCCGTGGTTCTTCGATGCGCGGCATGCCAACGCCGACGGACGCGCGGCGCCGATCAAGAACGGACATATCGAGATCGCACCGGCAACGCACACCGTGGTTGTGCAAGGCCGCATACGCGCCGATGTGCCCGCTCTGAGCTTCGATCATGCGGTGCAAGAGTACAAACGGGAGTACCGCGCGCGCTACGCCGAGTTCCTGAGGACGGGAAAGATTCGCCGCTAACGCTCAAGCCCGGGCCGCTTCGGCATCGATCTGGAATTCCTTGGCGGCTCGGGCTATCACTGCATCGATGGCCCGGATCTTCTCCGCGGGCCAGACAGGCGGCTGCCATTTCGCCAGGTTCGCGCGCCACGCCTCGTCGCATTTATCGAGAATGGCTTTCTCGCTTCCATCCCACTTACCCGTCGTGGGCGTGTCGGAGCGGAAGTAGGGTGAACTCCACAGTTCGCGGCAGTGCCGCAAGGTATGCTCACTGAGGAGGAAGTTGCCCTTGGTCGCGGCGACGTGCAGCACCTCGTCGAAGTCGAGTGTTTCTTCATTGACGTCGATGTCGCGGGCGGCGAGCCACTGTGCCTTACGGATGTCGATGTCGAGCATGAGTTGCGTAGGTGAGCCGAGCGCACCATACATGAGCGAACCCATTCCCGGGTAGGGGATGCCGCAGCGGTTCTCCCACGTCTGCCGGCATTGGGCGACGTACCAGTTCTCGAAGACGGCTTGCAGACCGGCCCGTTGAGCGGTGGGCCCGAGAAACACTTCCACCATGCAGTGCCCGCCCCAACGCTCCACGAAAAGTTGCCGCACGGCCATGTTCAGCTGTGTGTAGAATGGGCCCAGCGTTGTGGAGTTACCGTTGCGCATGTCACCGACCAGCGTGATCATGCGGCCGCTGAGGTCGCCCTCCGGATCGACGCACCAGCACAGAGCCATGCCACCGAGTAATTCCGCCGCGCTCATCACCACGGCGCCGGCGAGCGTAGCCGGAGTGCTCACGCCGAGCGTGGGCATGCAGGCGACATGGTAGCGGTTGACGCCGTACTTCTTGCGCTCCAGAATGTCGTCGGCCGAGCGCTTTTCCAAGGCGAGTGGGGGCGTCATGCACTCCGATCCCGCCAGGTATGCGGAGCTTGCCGGATTATCCGTGAGGATCTCGCTCACCTCTTTCAGGTACTTGACCACTTCCGGATAGATCGCTTCGATGCCCGCGAACTTGGTGGTCAGGTTCATCGCCCGCCGCAGCGAGGCGAGCCGCTCGATCTCAGGCGGCACGTCCTGCCGGTACCACATGCTGGTGTAGCCGATCTCCGGCGTGGCCTCGGCGAACCTCATCATCGCGTCGAAGATCCCGGTATCCACTGGGCGTGACCGCCCCGCCGGATAGTCGTAGTACGTGATGGGCCCGCAATCGAAGGCCTGCGTGAGGAAACGGGTTTTATACAACTCGCGGAAAGCGTCCTGCCCGCGCGTCCACTCCAGGTGGTGCGCCCAATCCGGCCCGCACAGCGGAACGAGTTCGTGATGGGACTCGAATTCCCGCTCGGTGCGCCGCTGGGATGCGGCCATGTCGGCAACGACGCGCCGCGGAATACGCACGCGGTGGCCTTCCGCGGTCGTGCAGCCCCTGGCCACACACAGCCGCGTAACTTCGTCGCTCTCCACCGCGATACCCACACGTTCGAGCAGTTCGATCACCTTCTCTTCAATCTGGTCGATCTGCGATGCCTTCAGCATTCCGTCTCCTCTATACGAACCGGATCGTCCCAAAGCGGCTGGGGACGTGAAAAAAATCGCTCTCCCGCGTGCTGAGCGTCGGGCTCCAGCACAGGAACCTGCGGCGTGTGTCGTCGCCGGGACCGTCAATCCGGTAGAAATTTATGCGCCATTCATCGCCCGGACGAATCGCGGCACGCCGCATCGACAGCACCGGAATCCGCATTTCGCACGTCCAGAGTTTTCGCTTCGTGTCGATTCGCGTGGCATGTGCGAAACCCGAGCGCCAGGACCAGTCCCAAGGCGAGTCACGTTTCAGGTCCACGTCGATATCGATCCATTGATTGTTCGGCGCCACTTCGAATTCGTAGTAGTGATGGATCCGGACGGGCACGGGGTTGACGAACACTTCCACCACATCGCGGTCCCATAGCCCGACCTTTTCCTCCACCGTGTTCTCTTCCTCGTGGACATTCAAGACCACGTATGCACAGCGGAAGCATGCGTACAGGTACGCCGGTGTCCAGGCTACGCGTACACAGGTCGCGGCTTCCGGGTAGCGAATACGCCCGAGCCAGTCGTGATCGAACGAGACTTGCGTGGCGCCCCGCCAGGCTTCCTTATCGAAGTCGCCGTCGGGAACGAGATCGTCGCGTAGACGATGGGCATGGACAACGAGCTCGCTGGTGTACGGCTCAAGAGAGGCCATGAGTATTTCTTCTGAAGGTATGAAAACCGGATCGGTCTTGAGAAACACGCCCCAACGCCTTTGCTGCGTGGATCTCCGGCCAATGTCGATAATATCCGCGAAACCGGAGCATGTCAACATATTTTGCATGGCAAACGCTTGCTTCGCAACATGCGCCGCCAGTCGTCCTGTGGGAAAATAGTCGTGATGGTCAAGGTGGCTACGCAGTGGGTCCGCGACATTCTGGGAACCTTGTATCAGCGCCGCACGATCACGCGGCCGGAGATCATCGAGTCGACGCGTCTCAATCCGGCAAGCGTCAGCCATGCGCTGCGGGCGCTGCTTGAATCCGGCACCATTCTGAAGATCGGCGAACTGGAATCGCACGGCGGGCGTCGGCGTGAACTGCTCAGTCTGAATGCCGAAGCGGCGTACTTCGTAGCCGTGGACTTGGAAGGGACCCGTGTGCGATTCGCCCTCACGAACCTTGTGGGAGACATCCGCTGCCGATTTGGCGGTGATTTGGAATTCGGTCAACAGCTCGAGATTGGCACGATCCTGGACGGCATTCAGGCGGTGCTCCAAAGTCTGGATCCGATACAGTTGTCACGGGTGCTGGCCGTCGGGGTCAGCCACCCGGGCATGGAAGACCAACAGGGCCGAATCACCGCGGTCAACTTGAATTGGTTTGATTTCCCGTTGCTTGAAGCACTGCAAAGCTCGCTGGATCTGCCGGTATTCTTGGAAGACGCGCACCGCACCTGCATTCTTGCCGAGCGCTGGCTCGGCGCCGCGCAGGAGAGCGACAACTGCATGTACGTCATTGTGGGCAACGGCATTGGCGTTGGTGGCTTCGTGGACGGCCACCTGTTGCAAGGACACGAGGGAAACGCCGGCGAACTGGGACACATCGTGATCGATCCGGACGCACCCGATTTGTGTAAGTGCGGAAAGCGCGGTTGCCTCGAAGCGGTTGCATCTTGCCCGAATATTGTCCGGCAATACTTCGAAAGCGCGGACCACGATGTCAGCCACCTCTCGGGCTATCGCGTTCCCGAAGTGTTCGAGAGGGCGCGGCAGGGCGATCCGGACGCTCTCCGCGCCGTGCGACGAGCCTCGAAATATCTGGGCCTTGCTTTCTCCTATCTGGCAAACCTTTTTAACCCGGAAGTGATCGTCATCGGAGGCGATATCGTGCACGGACAGGATTTGGTGCTGCCCATAGTCCGAGAGGAGCTGTCGCGCTATGCACTGCCCCGTTCAAACAGCGGACTAGAAGTGAAGGTTAGTTCGCTGGGCCTCGATATCGGCCTTCGCGGCGCCGCGGCGCTGGCTTTCCGGCGGTCTCTTGGGAACTCGGCGTTGCTCAGAAAAATGTGCAGCCCACTTTCCGCCGTCCACCGTCGAGTGCGGCGTACAGGCACGAAAACACGCGCCAAGCTCACCGACGCCACCGCGGCCAAGTGATCGTCCCCAGTCCTTTCCGTGGGCTAAGATTTGCTCCCGCACCTTATTTTGCTTGACAAAGAAATGTGCCTATGCGAATAATCAATCGATGGCGCGACAGATGCTGATGCCGAAGCTGAACGAGGCGGGCAGTGACTGCGTGGTGTCCGAGTGGATGGTTGCCGCTGGTAGCACGATTCACGAGGACACGCCGGTGGTGGCTATGGAGACCGACAAGGTTATTGTCGACGTGCCATCCACGGTCGAGGGTTGCGTGACTCGCCTGCTGGTGGCGTCCGGGGAAACCGTGCGGGTGGGCCAACCGATCCTGGAGGTGGAGTGAGGTGACAACCCAGGCGCCGTCGCAAGGCGAAATGTTGGACCTCTACGCCGTGATGGTGAGAATCCGGCGCTTCGAGTTGAAGATGGTCGAGATCTTCACCACGCGCATAAAGAATGGTGACTCACCAGGCGCTTTGCACACTTACTGTGGCGAAGAGGCGGTTGCCGCGGGTGTGTGCAGCCTGCTGCGGCGGGACGACTACGTGTTCAGCACGCATCGTGGGCACGGTCACGCCCTAGCCAAGGGTGCGGACCTGAGGAAGGTGGTCGCCGAGCTGAATGGACGCGCCACTGGGTTGTCGCGGGGGTTCGGCGGATCGATGCACCTGTACGACCCTTCGATCGGATTCATGGGCACGACGGGCGTGGTGGGGGGCAATCTCCCGCTCTGCCTGGGAACGGCCTACGCCTCGGTGGCGATGGGCAAAGACTCAGTGACGGTGGCGTTTTTCGGCGAAGGCGCGGCGTCGCAAGGTTCGTTTCACGAATCGCTCAACATGGCGGCGGTAATGCACTGGCCGATCGTATATGTTTGCGAAAACAACCTGTACGCGGCCACCACCCACGTGTCGGTAAACTGCCCCGTAGCGAACGTTGCCGACCGGGCGCAAGGCTACGGTATCCCCGGCGTGGTCGCGGACGGCAACGACGTACTCGCCGTGCGCGACGCGGCGGCGGCGGCAATCGAGCGAGCGCGCGCCGGCTTCGGTCCGACGTTGATCGAATGCAAGACCTATCGTCATCATCCACACTGCATGGTGATCCCCGAACATCGGCCGCCGAAGGAGATTCGAGAGTGGCGGGCTCGGGACCCCATCGAACTGTTCGGTTTGAAGCTGGTGGCCGAAGGCGTGGCGACACGCGCGGATCTCGACGATATCGAGGCCCGCGAGGTGCGTGCCCTCGAGAATGCGGTGGAATCCATGGCGGAGAGTCCGTTGCCGGATCCGCTTGCGGTCGCCGATTTTCTCTGGGCCTGAGGGAGAGCAAATGCAGCGGCTGAAGCTGATCCAGGCGTTACGGGAAGCCGTGGATGAAGAGATGACTCGAGACTCGCGAGTGTGCCTGTTTGGAGAGGACATCGGTAATTACGGCGGCGTGTGGGGGCTTTCGGTCGGTCTAAAGAAGAAATATGGTAAACGCCGCGTCTTCGATACGCCGCTCTCGGAATCGGCCATTATGGGAACCGCGGTTGGCGCGGCCATGGTGGGAATGCGGCCGGTGGCCGAACTGCAATACGTCGATTTCATCACCGAGTGCCTGGACCCGCTGATGAACCACGGCGCGAAGCTTCGGTTCATGTCCGGCGGGCAGGTGAAACTCCCCATGACGATTGTGGCATCGTGTGGTGCGGGCACCTGTGAAGCGGCCCATCACTCGAAGTCCCTCGAGGCGTGGCTGATGCATGAGCCCGGCATGAAAGTCGTCATGCCCTCGACCATCACCGACCTGAAAGGCTTGCTCAAATCGGCGATCCGCGACGACAATCCAGTGTTCGTGCTCTGGCACAAAGCGATGTTCGACCTGAGCGATTATGTTCCCAATGGCGATTGCACAATCCCGTTAGGCGAGGCCGCCGTGCGGCGGGAAGGCACCGACCTCACGCTGGTAGCCTACTCGCTGATGGCACACCGGGCACTGGATGCGGCCGAGCGCGTGGCGCCACGATGCAGCGTCGAGGTTATCGACCCGCGCACGTTGAACCCATTCGACCTTGCCACGGTGCTGAACTCAGTTCGAAAAACGGGAAGACTGCTCGTGGTCCATGAATCGCCGGGGCGATGCGGTGTGGGTGCCGACATCGTGCGGCAAGTTGTCGAGCACGCGTTCTCGAGTCTGAAGACCGCGCCGCGGGTCCTGGCGGGTGCGGACCTGCCAATCCCATTCGCTAAACCACTGGAGAACGCCTGCGTGCCGCAGACAGACGACATCGTGAAGGCCATCGAGGCCGCAATAGCCAATTGAAGCGAAGCGCCGGCCGCTGAAGGAGGAATTCCCATGGCACGTGAAGTTCACTGGAACTCCGATACTCTCCCGAACGAAGCTGGTGTGGGCTCCGCGCCCACTTGGATCGCGGACTGCGAAGCGCTCGCCGCCACCATTCGCGCTCATTGCCTGCGCATGACCCACCGAGGCGGGAGTGGCCATGTCGGCAGCATGCTTTCGATTGCGGAACTGTTGGCCGTGCTCTACACTCGTATCCTCAGGGTCGACCCCAAGAGCCCCTCTGCCCCGGACCGCGACCGGTTCATTCTGAGCAAGGGCCACGGGGGAGCCGCCGTATATGCCGTGCTGACCGAACTGGGCTTCTTCCCCAGAGACTGGATGCTTGGTTACTACCGCGACGAAGGCAAACTCATGGGCCACATCAGTCATCATCTGCCGGGGGTCGAATTCTCGACCGGTTCGCTGGGACATGGCCTTCCCGTGGCCGCGGGGATGGCGGTCGCGGCCAAGCGCGCGGGGCACAAGCATCGCATCTTCTGCCTCATGAGTGACGGCGACTGCGACGAAGGTTCCACTTGGGAAGCGATCATGTTCGCGGCCCAGAACGGACTCGACAATCTCACGGTGATTGTGGATTACAACAAGATCCAGGCACTGGGCTTCGTCAAGGATGTCATCGATCTGGAACCTTTCGCGGACAAGGTGCGAGCGTTCCGCTGGGCGTACCGCGAGGCGAACGGCCACTCGGTAGGTGACATTTACGAGGCGCTGGTGCACCTGCCGTACGAGCCCGGCAAGCCCTCATGGCTGACGGCGCATACCATCAAGGGCAAGGGCGTCAGCTTCCTGGAAAACACGGTTTCCTGCCATTATGGCTCGGTAAACGACGAGCAACTGGCGCAAGCACTGGCGGAACTGGAGATGCCGGCATGAGAACGCTGTTCAATAAGGTGCTGGTGGATCTGGCGAAGGACGACAAGCGGATCTTTATGGTGCTCGCCGACATTGGTTACGGTGAGATCGAGCCATTCCGGGATACCTTTCCGAACCGGTTCCTCAACGTAGGTGTGGCCGAGCAGAACATGACGGGTGTGGCTTGCGGCATCGCCATGGAAGGTAACATCGCCATCACTTACTCGATTGCGAATTTTCCTACCCTGCGCTGCCTGGAACAGATCCGCAATGACGTTTGCTACCACAATGCGAACGTGAAGATCGTGATTATCGGGGGCGGGTTGGCGTATGGTGCCTTGGGCGTGTCGCACCAGGCCACCGAGGACATCGCGATCATGCGCGCTTTACCGAACATGGTCGTTGTCTGCCCTGCCGACTTCGCCGAGGCGGAAGCCGCCACGCGCGCGATGATCGACTACAGCGGACCGCTGTATTACCGCTGCGGCTACAAGAAAGAGCCGCCGGTGCACCGCGGGCCCATCGACTTCAAACTGGGCAAAGCCATTCAGGTGCGCGACGGGTCGGACTTCACGCTCATCTTCACCGGCACCATTGGAAACCAGGTTTTGCCGGCGGCGGATCTTCTCGAGAAAGATGGTCTTCGCCCACGCGTAATCAGCATGCACACGGTGAAGCCGATCGACCGTGAGGCGATCCTCGCCGCGGTGCGCGATACCGGTGCGATCGTCACGGTGGAGGAGCATCAGATCAACGGAGGACTGGGCAGCGCGGTGGCCGAGGTGATCTGCGACGCAGGCGTCTTCCCGCGGCGGATGCTGCGCCTGGCGCTTCCCGATGAGTATGTGTCGAAGGTCGGCAGTCACGATTGGCTGCTCGATCAGTACGGCCTTTCGGCACCCAAGATTGCCCAGTCGATCAGGCAATGGATGAACTGAAACGTGACATCCATTGAACGCATCCTCGCGGTGCTCGACGGCCGTCCCACGGACCGCGCGCCCGTGATGGAACTCTTCATCGACCCGAAGGTCATCGAATCTATCTCGCCCGGCATGTCCTATGAGGACTTCATCGACTATGCTGGCATGGACGTAGTCACCTGCCTGACGATGGCCGATCCCCCCGCGTGCATTCGCTGGGTGGACCGTGAAAAGCGGATCTGGCGCGATAAATGGGGTGCGCTGCAGATCCAGACTGACGAAGTGATCTCGATGATCCTGTCTCCAGCCCGGATCGAGACAGAGGGGGATCTGGCCACGTACGAGCCACCCGATCCCGCGTCCGCTCCGGTCATCGATTGGGCGCAAAAACTGGTAAGACGATTCAAGGGAAGAAAGGCGGTCGCGGTCGTCGGAGAAGACTGCTTCGCCGCCCCGCAGTATCTGCGGGCCGGTCTCGAGAATCTCATGCTCGATTTCGTGCTTCGTCCCGAGTTGGTGAAGCGGCTGGCGCAAATCTCGGTGGACTATCACGTCGAGTTATACCGCAGGCTCATCGCCGAAGGCGTCGATCTCGTCATTCTGGGAGACGACTACGCCGGCAAGTCCGGCGTGTTTATGTCACCCGCGCATTTTGCGAAGTTCGTTCTACCCGGTCTGACCACGATCGTTCGAGCGGTCAAGGACGCGGGTGGGCGCGTAATCAAGCACACAGACGGGAACATTTGGAAGATTCTCGACATGCTAATCTCCACCGGAGTCGATGCGCTGGGCCCTCTGGAGCCGGCCTACATGCCGCTCGACCAGGTGCGCCGGCACTCCGGCGGCAAGGTCGCTGTGGTTGGCAATGTGGACGTGACCCTGCTGTCGGAAGGAACGGTCGAAGAGGTCAGGCGAGCCACCGAGTCTTTGATCGAGCGTATGTCGCCGCTCGGAGGCCATATCCTTTCGTCGGGCAACTCAATTTCCTCGTCGGTGCGGGGCGAGAATTTCATGGCCATGCTGGACGCCGCGGGCGTGTCCAATTCTCCCGGACGGTAGATGCGGACGTCCGGCGCAATCCCTTAAGGAGCACTCATGCAGAAGCGTCGGACTTTCCTGATGGCGAGCGCCGCACCGGCGCTGGCGGCCGTCGGCGCCAATGAGGAGGTGACGCTGGCCTTGATCGGAGGACGCAATCAGGGCTGCGGTGTGGCGCTCCATTCGATCCAACAGGGCGCCGTAATCAAGACGCTCTGCGATCTCGATCCCGCCGTCCTGGAGAAGACCGGTGGCATCATCGCGCAGGCGCAGAGACGCAAGCCGGAGCGCGAGAAAGACTTCCGGCGCGTTCTCGACGACAAGAGTATCGACGCCGTCATCATCGCCACGCCGGATCACTGGCACGCCCGCCAGACCATCTTGGCTTGCCAGGCAGGCAAGGACGTCTACGTCGAGAAGCCGCTCTCGCAAACCATCCACGAGGGCCACATGATGCGCGACGCGGCCCGCAAGCACAATCGTATCGTGCAGGTCGGCACCCAGCGCCGCAGCATGGAGCACTTTCGCAGCGCGGTGGAGTACGTGGCCTCGGGCAAACTCGGCAAGATCTGCGAGATCAGGACTTGGGTCCAACAACTACGCCCCAACATCGGCCGTCCCGCGGATGGTTCTCCACCTCCCGGTGTGAATTATGATGCGTGGCTTGGACCCGCTCCGCAGCGGCCGTTCAACCCCAACCGTTTCCATTACAATTGGCGCTTCTTCTGGGACTACGGCAACGCGGAACTGGGCAACCAGGGCGTGCACATTCTCGATGTGGCCCTTTGGGCCATTCAGAAGCTGCGCGGCAGGGACCACTGCTTGCCTAGGCGGATCTCCTCTATGGGCGGCACTTACTGGCTGGACGACGCTAAGGAGGTTCCAGACACGCAAATAGTGAACTACTCCTACGACAATCTGCTGTTGTCGTTTGAACTGCGCAGCTTCCTTCCCGGAGTGGGCGGAACAGCATACAACACCTCGTTCTACGGCACAGAAGGCTCACTGGTCGCGACCCTCGCTGGTTGGGAAGTCTACAGCCCGAAAGGAGAGCTTGTCACCTCTGCGAAAGCTTCCGGTGGCTCGCACGAGCGGAACTTCCTGGAGTGCGTCAAGAGCCGGCGGCAGCCTAACGCCGATGTCGAAATCGGTCGTCTGAGTACTACACTCTGTCATCTCGGCAACATTTCCTGTCGGCTTGGCCGCGAGGTATATTTCAATCCAAGGACCGAGACTTTTGGCGAGGACTGGACGGCCAATCGCTGGTTGACGAAATCGTACCGTGAAACCTACACGTTGCCAAAGGTCTAATCGGGTGCAACGGATGTCTATTTTGCCCACAGTAAACCTACAACACGCCCCGGGTACGCAAGGCAAAAGTGCCAATCGGTTCCTTCACGAGGAGGTGGGCAATCCGTAATGGCCAGACTCGTAGCTCCGGCGCCCACGACTGGTTCCCATAACTCGTCTCGGGCACTCGGCCCGGTGGCGAGGTGTGATGAATGATGTCAGGCGACCCAGCGTTCGTAACGATGGTGAAGACCACCGACTTCGTGAATCTCGACCACCTTGCCGTCTGCGGGAGCCTGAACTCGCCGGAAGTGCGGGGAGTCTTTGCCGAGCGACACGTGAGTGCGCCAGTTATGGCTACAGGAAGCGTACGACGCGAGCGTGCGATGCAGAGAGCGTTCGCCGAAGACGATGATAAGATCCAGATACTCGCGGCGAATGGACCCAATGATCCGTTACACGTGGGCTCGTTGCCACGGAGTTGGTGAAGCGGATCAACGCCATACTGGCCTGGTGGGTTAACTATTTCAGGGTCGGCAATTCCAGTCGTGTCTTTAGCGAGGTCCGCGAGTACGTGGAGATGAAGGTCCGCACCTTGTTGACGCGGCGGAAGCGGCGGTGAAAGTCGAGCGTCGGCTGGCGGCGATGGAGTAACGACTACCTCTACGACGTCCTGGGGCTGTATTGGGACTGGAAGATCCAGCCCCTGCCCGGTGTTGGGGGAGGCGACGTGAAAGTGGCCGTTCGACGACGGGACTCATAACCCTTTGGATGAAACTCGCTGGGTGAGCTGCTTGAGGGAAGGCTTCACGAGCAGTTCGTATGGGGATGGGCTGGAAAGGGGCGAGGAAGCTCAGCACCGCGCCAGTCCCTTACGCGACAACTGTTCTTCAAGTGGATCAAGCAACACCTGCGGATCAAGGCATTTTACGGATATAGCGAGAACGCCGTGAAAACTCAGATCTGGATTGCGGTGTCGGTGTACGTGCTGGTAGCCATCGTCAGGAAGCGCTTGTGTCTGGAGGCCAGCCTTCACGAAATCCTACAAGTACTCAGCCTCACGCTGTTTGAGCCGGTGCCCATTTTACGGGCGCTCTGTGAAATCGAGTCCCAGGAAAAATCATCGCACTTTTTCAATCAGTTGAATCTATGGGACTTATAGCCGGACAGCAGTGAACAATTCTATACCAAAGTGTCTGTTGACAACGCAACAGGCTAGTGGAACTGGTGTCGGACGTCGTGATCGGCCGACCCTTTCATGAGTCGCACCGACCCCGGCTTTACAGCGCCCGCCCGAATTCTTCTCTGATTTTGTCGTCCAAATCTGCCCAACAGAGCACTTATCCTAATAGGGTAACGGATAGGATCAGTTGCATGACGCAAGACGAAGCGGCCGTCATCGTCGGCTCGCTGTTTGAGAGTTCGTACGTGAACCTTGTCCGCTATGTGTTCCGCAAGGTCGGATGTGTTGCTGTGGCGGAAGAGCTGGTACAGGATACGCTGCTCGATCTTTACCGAACTTTGCGCTGGGGGGAAGCCGTGGAGCATCCGAGGGCATGGGCGATATCGGTGCTTCAGCGAAAAGTTCACAAGGAATTTCGCCGTCGAGCAAAGGAGGGCTTGCGCGAGCCAATTGAAGCTGTGGAGGTTTTGGCTGTGGTCGGAAGGGCAGACTACGATCAGCACTTCACACAGATGCGGAACGAGGTCGTGAGGCTGCTCTCTGTGCTGACACGGCGAGAACAGGAAGTAGTTTTGCTGCGCATGGAATCTCTCAAGTACACGGAGATCGCCCGCGCCCTGGGTATCAGTCGTAATTCTGTAAACACCTTGCTGGCGCGGGCGCTGCACAAACTCCAAGCGGCGGCCAGGAAGTGGCCGGACGGGGCAAGCGAGCCGATGCATGTGGAGAAGAGCACTTCAACGACACTGCAGTGACGACGCGCTGCTGGCGCACGCCGACGGCGAGCTCTCTCCTCTCGTCAATCGGATCGTGATGTGCCACCTGAAACAATGCTGGCAGTGCCGCGCCCGCCTGGAGGAATTGGAGGTTCAGGCTCATGCGCTCGCCAGAACGCTCCATGAAGTGCCTCTCTTTAGCGCGGAGCACATCGCCCAGGTCCGGGCCAGACTTCTGAGCGGCCAGCAGGAGCTGGAACGGCAGCACGCAGGCACACCGGCTTTCCTCCCGCGGACCGCCTCGATTCCTTTCCGAAGTCTGGCAGTTGCGGGTGTTTCCTTCCTCTTGGTCGTGCTAGGCTTTTCGGTCTACTTGACCCGTTCCGACCGGATCCGAGAGCCGAAAGAGGTCTTGTCCCGGGCAAAGGAACGGGAACAGGCCGTCTTGAATACGCCTCTTATGGTGCATCAAACGATGCGGGTTGAGATCGGTGAGCGGGCTCCTCGAAGAACCTCCGTGGCCGGCCGGCTGGAGATTTGGTCAGAGAGCCCGCAGGGGCAGTTTGCACTGCGTTGGGAGGATGATCAGGGCATCATCCGACACGCCGTCTGGCGGGGACCGGGCGCTGGTATGCGGGCCTATTCAACGGCCTCGAGCGCATCGATCACGACATTTCCTCCGCCCGTAACACCTGTAGAGAACATGGCAGACTTTGCCGCCTATGGGCTGGACCCGGCCATGCTGGAAGCAGCCTTTTTGAAATGGCTGGACCACTGGCAGGGGCGGCCCATTTCCCTTAGTGCTGATTTCTCGATGTTTGCGTGCCGGGGTGACGTCGTACTAGCGGTGGAACGCGTGAGGATGGCTGGCGATGCGCACGTGATCCGATTTTCAGCCGTGCGAATTGCCTCAGGGATACGCACCGAAATCGTAATGGACGTGGACGCGAAAACGTGGAAGTCGCAGCTTCAACGCGTCCGATTCGATACACCGCAGAAGAGTGTTGAATTTCAGTTGGCCGTGGAAACCTTACAACTCGTTTCTCATGCGGCCATACCTCCAGAGGTCTCTCGGTCGAGGGACTGGCTTCGGCAGACGCTGTCGCTCGAAAAACCCAAATCGCCCGAGGAAGCACGCGCCGCTCAGCCGGCGTTGTCCCCGGGAGATAACCTGGACAGGATCGAGGTCGAGGTTCTCTACGCACTCCACCGGATCCGGGCCTGCCTCGGTGAACCGGTGGAAATCGTTCGAAGTCCGTCGGGCCGCATTCTGGTGGAAGGGTTAGTGAAGAGCACGGAGCGAAAGAACGAACTGCTGACAGTACTCGGCGAGCTGGGCCATGCTGATGCGCTTTCAGTGAGCATCAGGGCCATGTCTGAGGTAACCGTCCGTGCAACGCAACCTTCGGCCTTGACTGGCTCCGTGACTACGTTAACTGCTGATAGACTCCCCGTCGAGAACCAACTGGAGGCCTACTTTCGCGCGCGAGCAAAGAGAGATGGGGTTCCCGCGGAAGACCACATCACCAAGTTCACCAACGATGCCATTTCCGGTGGCGAGGAAGCTCTAAGTGAGGCTTGGGCACTCCGCCGACTGGTCGAGCGTTACCCGCTGCAGAAATGTCGTCAAATGGACCAGCATCACCGACTGCTGCTGGAGAGCATGTTCCGTGATCATTTGGCGGCACTTAGGACTCGGGTAGCAGATGTCCGGAGACTGGTCGAACCGGTGATGCTACACCTTGGTGGCGCACCAGCTGGCGAGATAGCGACACTTCCGGCGCTCCAAGACGAGAGGGCAGGATCGCTTTCAAACCGCACCGAACTGCGGGCGTTCGATATGGTCCGGCGTATCGATGAGCTACTCCTACGACTATTCTCAAACGGCCGCGAATCGTCCGTGGGAGCCGGTGATGCCCGCATCAAAGAAAGTGCATTGGAACTGCTGCGGTTATCTCGCAACCTCGAGGATGACTTCGGAATCCTTGATGCGGAGGTCAATCGCTCCTTTCCCGTCGCGACCCAAGTGAAGTCACGGAATGAGCGACTGGGGCGGTAATGAGACGCATCAGCGTCGATCTTCGGGGAGTCTGCGGTTAAACGATAAGCCGTCCTGCTACAGTGGGGAAGTCCTATCAAGATGGCGTCCATCGCACACAAGACGTCACTTTGGAACAGCGTGTTCAACACTTTCCGTCGACTTCTCCGGTGATCTCTTCGCACCGAGTTCGAAACCCTGGTGCGTAAACACAGCGCGTGGTAGCGACGCACTCCCGCAGCACATGGGCCGACACCAGTCGTTCGAGGAATTATCTTCTCAGGCGGCCGACCGGATCGAGCACTTGACGATCTCCTGCTGGTGACGGCTCCTGGGCGCGTGACGCAGCCCAAATGCGGATTCTGGCCAAGCGGGCTAGACAAAATGAGGGGAAAACTGTCGGTTATCAGCAGAGACAGTTGCTGGTCCAGTGATTGCAGATATTGCACTCTACTTTTTTCTTTGATTGTGTCGCCCAAACCCCTCTTCGCCGGCACTTAGTATTTGAATTGGAGGTATCGCGCTTATGACATACACCGGCAGGTTGCGTTTCATTCTGCCTACACTCCTGCTGTCCTTCGGCCCAATGGTCCTTCTGGCCCAGCGAGCACAGATCACCGGTCGTGTCACTGACTCGAGCGGCGCAGTTATCGTCGGCACGGACGTTGGCGCCAGAAATGCAGACACGGGTCTGAGATGGGAAGCGGCAGCCAATGACGTTGGCTACTATACCATCGCCCTATTGCCCCCTGGCCGCTACGAGGTCTTGGTCCGCAAAGAAGGGTTCCGAACGATCAGCCGCTCAGGTATCAAACTAGAGACCGATCAGGTTCTGCGACTCGACTTCGAGATGCATCCCGGCCAAGTATCCGAACGGATCGACGTCGTCGGAGAAGTGTCCCAGGTGCAAACCCAGCAATCCAGCCTCGGAGCAGTGGTCGAGAGGCGTCGTATCGAGAACCTTCCGCTAAACGGACGGCATGTCTTCAACTTAGTTAAACTGGTGGCCGGTGTTCAGCCGAGGGACCGAAGTGCAGACGGCTTCGGCGAGATCTCCAATCAGGGCTTCTCGGAGATTCACTTCAATGGGGGCCCAATTGCCGCCAATCAGTTCTTTCTCGATGGCGGATCGAATACCGCGCCCGTTCACAACGAAATCGCCGTCGTGCCGATGGTGGACGCGGTGGAGGAGTTCAAAGTCGAAACGAATGCCCTGAAAGCCGAGTTCGGGCAGACATCCGGCGGGATCGTCAACGTGGTCACCAAATCGGGCACCAACGATCCGCACGGATCGCTCTACGAGTTCATCCGTAACGATGTCATGGACGCCCGAAACGCTTTCGCCACGCAGGTCAGTTCGTCCACCGGTCGCATCAAGGCGGTGCTACGTTACAACCAGTATGGAGGCACGTTCGGTGGGCCGGTCTACATTCCAAAGGTCTACAACGGGAAGAACAGGACGTTCTTCTTTGCCGGCTACGAGCAGTGGCGTTACCGTAACGCCCAAATCCGAAGGGCGACCGTACCCACTGCACTGCAACGTGCTGGGGACTTCTCAAACACGCGGGGTTCGACGGGTGTGGTGATCCCGATATTCGATCCGGCTACGACACGTGCGCATCCCAACGGCAATGGCTTTATCCGCGATCCATTTCCAGGTAACGTCGTGCCTGGGGAGCGCATCGACCCGCTGAGCCGGAAAGTGCTCGAATACATGCCATTACCCAACGCAACGCCGGCCAGCACGTATACCAACGAGAGCAACTTCTATTCACAAGCTGTTCAGCCTTCCAACCAGGGTGTCACCAACATACGGGTGGACCACCGTTTCAGCGACGCCGACAGTGCATTCTTCCGCTACTCGGGAACCCGCAACACGCGGTGGGGAACAGGTTACGGACTCGGACCAGCCGACCCAGACATATTCTCGCGCCACGACCAGCGCGACAACCACAACTGGACGCTGACGGAAACGCACGTGTTCTCGCCCAACCTGATCAACGAATTCAAAGGCAATGTGGCGCGCCAGTACTTGCCTGCCGTGCACCCCAGCTACGGAGGCTCCTGGCCCCAGAAACTGGGTTACCCGTCGATCATCCCTCAGGATCTGTTCCCCACCGTCGCTATTGAGGGCATGCTGACATTGGGCGCTAGCGGCTTTGGCGTAGCGTCACGGATGCAGCACTCTGTCCAGGCGGCCGACAGTGTAACTTGGATCAAGGGGAAGCATGCGCTCAAGGTAGGTATTGATCAGCGTTGGGTCCGGCTGAACTTCGAGCTGAAGACGTACCCTTCGGGCAACTAAACATTCGGCACCGGGCTGACCGGTAACCCGCAGGCGCCAGCAGGCTCTGGTTATGGCTTGGCCACGTACTTGCTCGGCCAGGTGAGCGGCGGGGTATTGAACATCTCGAGCCCCATGGCGTTCCATGACTGGTCTCATGCCAGCTACGTTCAGGACGACTACAAAATTACACGTCGGCTGACGCTCAACGTCGGACTCCGGTACGACCTGCGCTCAAGTCCCGTGGAACGATGGAATCGACACTCCAATTTCGATCCTTACGCTATCAACGCCGAGACAAATATGCCTGGCGTGCTGACGTACGCCGGCGTGACGGCACCGCGCGCCTTCGTGGACCGCAATTATCGCGATTTTGGTCCCCGTGTCGGTTTCGCCTACGCGCTGGCAGGGGATGGCAAGACGGCCATTCGAGGCGGATATGGCTTGATCTACTTACTCAGCGAGTCCTACGACACGCAAGGCGATGCCTCCAACTCCCTCGGTTGGGCGGCCAGTACGTCGTTTACTCCCAGTAGCAGCAATCACGCGACCTTCCGGTTCAGCGATGGTCCGGCCACGCTGGTGCTGCCTACGATGGCCAGCGGGGGCCCTTCGGCCTACCGCGGCCAAGCCGTCCGCGCACAGAACCTCCATGCACCCTCGATGTACTTGCAGCAGTTCAATCTCACTCTCCAACGCGAGATTCCCGGCCAGTGGGTGCTCACCGCCAGCTACGCGGGCAACCACGGAGTGCACCTTCCCGGCTCCAATTACGACCTGAATCAGCTGGATCCTAAATACTACCTACAATACGGCTTGTCTCTGCAGAACCTCGTGGCAAACCCCTACTACGGCCAGATCAAGTCTGGCAGCCTATCAGGTGCAACCGTTGCCCGATCGTACTTATTGCTGCCATACCCGGATTACACCACTGTGTATACCATGGCTAACCACGGCAACGACAGTATCTATCATTCACTGCAGTTGACGGCCGAAAAGCGTTATGCCAAAGGCCTCAGCATACTTGTGTCTTACACCAACGGCAAAGTTATCGACGAGAGCTGGTCGTGCGCAGGAGGGAGCTGCGGCGCGACGGGCGATTTTCGTGCCGGCCGCTTGAACCGGCGTCAGGATCGTTCCATCGACGCCGACGACATCTCGCAGCGTCTGGTGGTAAGCGGCGTCTACGAACTGCCGATCGGCAGGGGTAAGGCGCTGTTCGGTAGTGCACGCGGTATCACGGACTATGTGGTCGGGGGATGGCAGATCGACTCGATCGTCACAACTCAGACCGGTACTCCCCTGACTGTGCGCGGCGCGAACAACAACGCTTTGAACTGGCCAAACGTGACCACGAACCCGACGCGCCATGGCGAGGACCGTGGGGTACAGAAGTGGTTCGACACCAGCGCCTTTCAGAATCCGCCAGACTTCACCGTGGGCAACGTCGCGCGCACGCTCCCGGACACTCGTGGTCCAGGGATGTTCCAGATGGACTTCTCGGTGTTCAAGAATCTCCACATCAAGGAACGAACACGGCTTGAGTTCCGCGCCGAAGCCTTCAACGTTCTGAACCACGTCAACCTGAACAATCCGGGAACCACCTTTTCACCTAACAGCGCAGGTGTGAACATGAGTGCAACCTTCGGCCGCATCGCCAGTAGCATGAACTCGCGCACCATCCAGCTTGGGCTGAGGATGACCTTCTGAGAAAAGCATATGATCCAAAGGAGAACACTTCTCAAATCTCCCCTCGCGATGGCGGCGCACGTTAGTCCGGTACAGCAGGGGACATACCGTCTCGTACGAGACATCCCGGTTGAGGAAGGCTACGACCTAGTGGTAGCTGGTGGCGGCCCGTCCGGTGCAGCGGCTGCTATCTGCGCGGCGCGCGAGGGCGCGAGAGTGTTACTGGCCGAAGCGACCGGGTGCATGGGCGGCATGGCTACGTCGGGTATGGTCATGTCGTTTGCCCCGATGGGCGACGGCTCGCGCTGTCTGGCCGGCGGTCTCATACGGGAAGTGGTCGATACGCTCTACAAGCAGGGCTTTCTCAAACCGGGCCTCCACCCCGATGTTTGGAGCAAAATCCAGGGCTGGGTACCATTTAACGCAGAGGGGCTCAAGCTGCTCTATGACGATCTCGCCACGGCCGCCGGTGTCGAGGTGCGGCTTTTCACGCAGGTCATCGACGCTGACGCGGACCCGCGGCGCGGGCAAGTCAACGGCGTAGTCATCCACGACATCGAAGGCTACCACTACATCCGTTCCCGTGCATTCGTGGACGGTACGGGCAACGCCGAGCTGGCGGCGCTATGCGGGGCACCATGCCGGGAGGCCGGGCGCGACACCCCCAACATCATGCCGCCGACACTGATTTCGCTCTTCTCCGGAATCGACTGGAGAAATTTCGGTAAGGGATCAGAGGCCCTTAAGAAAGCACTCGCCGACGGGTTTTTCAAAACCCCGGATCCGCACCTGTCGGGACTGGGGCAAGTGGGCCAGAGCATCGGCTTCGCGAACGCAGGCCACATCTTCAATCTCAACGCTCTGCGCGTCAAGAGCATGACTGACGGGATGATGTACGGCCGCAAACTCGCGCAGGAATATGTGGCCTACTATCGGAAGTATCTGCGCGGGTGCGAGAATCTGGAGCTAGCCTGCACGGCGCCGCTGATGGGCGTGCGGGAGTCACGCCGCATCGTCGGTGAATACGAACTAGACGTTGTGGACTTCGAAGCGCGTCGACATTTCCCGGACCAGATTGCCTTGAACAACTGGCCCATCGACATCCACCCGTATGAGCCATCGAAGCAGGCAATGGCCCGCTTTGAGCGCGAGTTTTTGGGTCGCAGATACAAGCCGGGAGAGTACTACGGAATTCCATATGGCGTCCTGGTGCCGAAGGGTTGGAAAAACTTGTGGGTACCGGGCCGGTGCATCTCTGTAGACATCCCTGTACAAAGCAGTGCCCGCACGGGGCCTGTATGTTCCATGCTCGGGCAAGCTGCCGGCACCGCGGCGATTCAGTCCATCCGTACGAGGCGACCAGCAGCGGAGATTGACACCGAGGTCCTGGTGGCCACGCTGCGCAAAGCGGGTGCCTACCTTCCCCAACAGGCTACCGCGAAGCGCATGACCCATAAAAACTAAGCTTCTAGGCAGACTCCACTGTTCTGATCCGTGGTAATGGCTGTCGCAGCAGCTGAACAGAAAAACGCGCGACGAAAAAAGAAGAAACAAAGCCTTCGAGCAGTCAGAGATTACTTCTGCGTACCGTCCTGGTATGCCGGAGTGATGCAAATCCAGCTAAGGAAAGGAAATTCTCGATGCAAAGACGCAATTTTCTCCTGTCCTCCGCTGCCGGCGCGATGTCTGGCCCTGCGGTCCTCGCGAAACGAGGAAACAATGACCGGATTGGCGTCGCAGTGATTGGTGTCGGAACCCGTGGTATCTATCTGCTCCAGGAGTTTCAGAAGATTCCCGATGTGGAGGTTCGCCTGATTTGCGACCTATATGACGGCCATCTCAAGCGCGCGAAAGAATCTTGCCGAAACACGAAGGCTCAGGTGACGAAGGACTGGCAGGAGGCCGTGTCCAGCCCGGATGTAGAGGTCATAGTGATTGCGACCCCGGACTTCTGGCATGCTCCGATGACCGTGGCGGCGGCCCAGAACCGAAAGGATATTTACGTGGAAAAAGGTTGGTGCCTGAATCTGGAACAGGCCAAACAGATGCGCGCGGCCGTCCGCGACAACAACGTGATGATGCAGTTGGGCCACCAATATAACAGCTTCCCCTCCTTCCACAGGGCGCGGGATATGTACCGCGAAGGCAAAATCGGCCGTGTGCCTTTGGTTCGTACCTATATTGATCGCACTATGCTGAAATGGCCGCAATGGAAATTCTACGGCACTTACTCCGTCCATGAGCCGCCCGCCGACGCCAGCCCGGAAACGATCGACTGGAAGCGCTTTACTGCCAACACCACGAAGCGACCTTTCGATGTGGAACGGTTCTTCAACTGGCGGAACTGGTGGGAATACAGCAACGGGATCGCCGGGGATCTGATGAGCCACTCATGGGATTCAGTCAACATGGTTCTGGAGATGGGGATCCCGGAGGCCTGTTACACCCAAGGGAATCTTTACTATTGGACGAAGGCTCAAGAGGTGCCGGACATGTGGCACGTACTCTTCGACTATCCGAAACAACGGTTGGCCGTGACCTTTAACTGCAACTTTCACAACCGGCACGTTGGAGAACTCACGCAGTATCTCGGACGCGATGGCACGCTTGACGTTTCGTCACGCTTTTGTCGATATTATCGCTCGGAATGGGCGGATGAAGATAAACCCAACGCGGCGCGCCGAACCACCGGCGATCCCGACTACAGTTTCCGCCCCGAAGACTTAACGGTCACGACGCACCAGCAGGATCTAGTAGACAGTGTGCGCAGTCGCCGGCGGCCCCGCTGCCATGAAGACCGGGCGTTTGAAGAGGCAGCAACGATATTCATGTCAGTCGAATCGTTCCGCCGCGGCCGGAAGGTCCGCTGGGACTCGACGAAGGAAGAGGTGATTTGATCCGGATCATCCGTCGTTGCATCTGCAGGTGTCTGCGTCACTTCACCCCGCTACGATCTAGAAGAGATGATGTGGATCGACTGGCAGCATCAAGCGAGTGGATAGGGCATAGGTCTGTGCGGTGAGACACTAGACGCGTGTGTTTAGGCCGAAAGACGGCGTCCATTTGTCGGCGGCGGGAATGCGACGGCCGCGAAGTAGTTCTTCAGGAAGGCCGCGGCGGCAGCGAGAACAAGTGATGCCGGAGTGATCCATACCGGCGGCTATCAGGTGTGAGACTGCGGAGCAACGCCGATGACGGTGCCTGACTTTCGGCGGGGCCCGGCAAACTATCCTAGGGCAGGGACGTCACTGGGATCATTCGGCCGGGGCATGTGGGATGGCTGCTGAAAACTGATGCGGCCGGCTAGTTTGTCGGCAGCCGTCAGGCCCGGGAACTGGATGCCGCGGCAACAAATCGGCCGTCCGGTAACTCAGGGGTTAGGCCTATCCCCGTTCACAACACTTTCGAAATCCTTGCCAAGCAAGATAACACGAACTGTTGTGGGAATGATGGAAGGACCCAAGATGGAGACGATGCAGGTAGACAGCACCGGGACAACGTGGGAAGAGAGGGGCGAGCATAACAATGGCGTTACTGTTCTGGTCCAGACGACATGAATGACCAAACTGCAATTGCGCGGGCTCGACAAGTCCCAATAGTCAATGCCCAAGGTCTTCCGAACTCCCGGCGTTGGTCGATCGTCACATTGCTGTTTGTAGCGTCGCTGATCAACTACACGGATCGAGCGAGCATGTCGGTAGCGTTGCCATACCTTGCCCAGGACTTGGGCTTGAATCCAGTCGTCAAAGGGCTTGTGCTGTCAGCCTTCTTCTGGTCGTACGCCCTGATGCAAATCCCTATAGGTTGGTGCGTGGACCGACTCAATCTGCGATGGCTTTATGCGGGCTCGTTTGTGCTCTGGTCAGTTGCCTGCGGCATGATTGGCCTAGTGAGAGGTTTATATTCTTTGCTCTTGCTTCGCGTTCTTCTAGGTATTGGAGAATCGATCTTCTTGCCGGGCGGGATGGCGGTCGTGAGCAGGATCTTTCGTGCGCGGGAGCGCGGCTTGCCGACGGGTCTGTTTGAGTCCGGAAGCCGCTTAGGACTTGCCCTAGGCACTCCGCTACTCGCCTGGCTCATCATGCGGTATGGCTGGCGAAACATGTTCTTCCTGATGGGATTCTCGGCACTTCTGTGGCTGATTCCCTGGTTTGCGGTGCTCCCCAACCATCTGCGGAACAATCAGGCCGACCAGGATCCCCCGGCTCGAGCACCCTCGGAGCCCCGGACCGTCACTGTGACACTTGACCGCAACTTGGTCGGTATTTGCCTCACCGCCTTCTGCTACAACTACTACTGGCTTTTACTGGTTACTTGGCTGCCAGACTTCCTGGTGACGGCTCGCCACTTGACGCTTCTCAAAGCCGGTGTATATGCTCTTCTTCCGTACTTTGTCTTCGGCGCCACCTCGCCTATTGGCGGCTGGATTGCCGATCGCTTGATTCGTCTGGGATGGGACGAGACTCGGACTCGAAAAGGCATTATCACTGTCGCGTTCATCTGCGGGCTCCTTTTAGTGCCTGCGGCCTGGGTCACCGGCACGCCTGCAGCGCTCAGCCTCGTCGTTGGAGCATCGCTGGTAGGAACGGCTACAGCCAATCTGCTCGTAATCATCCAGAGTTGTGCGCCCGCCGAGAGAGTAGGCGTTTGGACCGGCGTGGAGAACTTCGTGGGAAACCTGGCCGGCGTCGTGGCTCCTATTGTCACGGGCATCCTGATCGCCTGGACGGGTTCCTATCTGCCCGGGTTTGCGTTAGCTGCCGGTGTGCTTCTTGCTGGATTGTTCGCCGTTTGGCTCATCATCGGCGAATTAAGACCGCCAGTTGAGGAAGAGGAATCAGAGACGTGCGCAGAGGTGCACAGGTGTGGTGCAGCGTAACGCAACGATTGGTCGGCACGTTCTCGTGGATCGTGGACTAGCCGAGGCGAAAGGAGATGTCTGCGTATGAGTTCGAGGGCTGGTTACACAGAGGAAATCCTGTTAGCAATCGTTGGCCCCCAGGTGATCGACGCGGTCCGGCCTGTGCCTATCTCATCTGGCACAGTGTTGATCGGCGAAAGCGGCCGTATCGTCGCGGTCGGTTCGTGCCTTGAAGTTGCTGCGCCGAGCGGGATTCCTACGCTCCGCGCATCGGGGATGACGCTCTTACCTGGGCTCATTGATGCGCATGTTCACTTGGCGTGGGACAAAAGTTTCTACACCATACGCTCTGCGGAGGAATTCCAAGCTCGGTCCCGGGCGCGGAACTGCGAACGCCAAGTACTCCGGATCGCGCATCACGCCCAACTCGCGCTTGCCGCGGGAGTCACAACGGTCCGCGACTGCGGTGCAGATGATTTCTCGGTCGTGGCTGTCCGCGATGCGGTCAACTCAGGCCAATTTGTGGGTCCTCGGATCTTGGTATCGGGCCGGCCGATCACGACGACGGGCGGCCATTTGTATTGTGGCTGGAGCGCTGACGATGCTGACGAAGTTCGGAGCTCGGTGCGTGTGCTGGCGGCCCAAAAGGTAGATTTCGTCAAGTTGGTGGGGAGTGGCGGAACTAACCCGCCGGGGACAGACATCACGAGAGCACAGTATACGCTAGAGGAGATGAGCGCGGCGGTGCAAGAAGCGCATAGTCTAGGGCTTCAGGTAGCCGTCCATGCCGTCTCCACCGATAGCATCTGCCTTGCTGCTGAAGCAGGTGTGGACACCATCGAGCATTGCTCTTGGATCGGCGGGAAGGGCGGAGGGGTACAGACGGACGAAGCCGCTGTCGACCTGATGGTTGAACGAGGAGTAGGCGTTGATCACGCTATCGTCCCGCGTCCGTGTCTGTTTGCCGATGAGACCCGCATGCAAACAGCGGAGGACCGGTGGTGGTTGACCATGCTTGACGTACGTTGGCCTTTCCTGCGCCACATGCGCGACCGGGGCGTGGCCGTGTTTCTCGGAACGGACGCGATCTTTGGCCCCTGGCCAGGTACCGAGTGTTGGCCGGGATTTCAGGACTTGGCTCGCGCCATCGAGGTCATGGTGCAATGGGCTGGGTTCTCACCATTGGGGGCGATCAGCATGGCCACTTGCGAAGCGGCGCGAGCGTTGGGCTTGAATCATGAGATCGGGACTATCGAGGCCGGCAAGCAGGCAGATCTTATCTTGGTTAGGCAGGATCCGTTGAGGGCCCCAAGCGCCCTCCGCGAAGTCGAAATGGTACTTCGGGGGGGGGAACTCGTCGCGATGAACGGACGAATCGTGCTATCGAGATCTCGCGGCGCGGGGGAAATGAGATTATGAAGTCGGATGAACTCTTCACCGAAGCCCAGAAGTACCTTGTTGGTGGCGTGGGTGCTGGGGGGCGGTTCCATCCTCTGTTGAGTCGGCCGGTGTACTTCTCACGCGGGCGCGGATCACACTTGTGGGATGTGGACGGGAAGAGGTATATCGATTTTTTTACAGGAAGTGGGGCGAACTTTCTTGGCCATGATCATCCAGCCATTCGGAAGGCGATTCAGAAGGCTCTTGATATCGGTATCATTTGCAACGGCGAAACGGAGTATCATGCGCGATTGGCTGGTCTGGTTTCGGAAGCCGTCCCATGTGCCGAGAAGGTGCGTTTTGCAAACAGCGGCACCGAGGCTACTATGGGGGCAATTCGAATCGCGCGGTCCTTCACCAAAAAGTACAAGATCCTGAAATTCGAAGGGCACTTCCACGGCATGCATGACTACCTATGGCATAACTGCTCATCCGGGGTTGGTGAGATAAGGGAAGACGGGACCATCACGCCGTTTCCGGAGTCGGCCGGGGTGCCGGAGGTTCTGGCGGACTTGGTTGTTGTCCTGCCATTCAACGATATCAACACCTTTGCACGAGTTGTTCGGGCGGGCAAAGACGAATTGGCGGCCGTGATCATGGAGCCGGTCTGCTACAACCAGGGCTGCATTCCATCCGACCTAGGATTTTTGCGGGAAGTACGCAATCTGTGTACAGAGCACGGCATCGTCTTGATATTCGACGAGGTCCTGTCCGGGTTCCGTATGTGCCGGGGCGGTGGCCAGGAGTACTATGGCGTAACGCCAGACCTCTGCACGCTAGCCAAGGCACTGGGTGGAGGAGTTCCCATCGCCGCCGTGTGCGGAAACGCAGAGATCATGTCAAGCCTGAATCCCGTGGGCCGCACGGTGATGAGCGGGACCTACTCTGGCCACCTCACAGCCGTAATGGGCGCGGTTGCCTGCCAGACTGAGATCGCAAAGCCAGGATTTTATGAGCACATTAATGTGCTGGCCGACCGGCTATACAAAGGGATTACGGAGGCTCTGCAGGTATGCGGAGTCCCGGGAATTGTCCAAGGAATCGGGGCGAGGTTCGGCCTCTACCTGGGAGCGACCGAACCCGTGACTCATTGTAGACGGCTGCCTGTTAACCGGGAGATGGAAATCCGCTTTATAAAAGGCTGCCTGAACCGCGGGCTCTATCTTCATGATTACGGCCACACGATGCACCATGGCTTCTCTGCGCAACACTCGGTCGCCGACATCGACGAAGCACTAAACGTCACCGAAGACGCGCTGCGTGACGTAAAGGCTAAATGCTGATTCGTCGCTGATAATTGAGAGGTCGATCAGAGCTTGAGGGCGAACAACGTCGGCGGGTGGCGCATCGTCTGTTCCACGAAATGATCGGAGAGTGCAATGCCTGTAGTGCCCCCAGTTTATTGGTTAAGCGTAAGCGGCTGGTGAACCGCCTTGCGCGGCAGAGCCGGAGCGTGGTGGCCTGAGATCAAGCTTGGATTGTGGTGTTGAGCGGTGCCCAGTTGTGCGGTAGCAGTTCAGCGAGCGGAACAGCCCGGCGGAAGGTTTCCGTGGTGCTGGAGTTGTTGCGTGGCGTCGATCTGGAGATCTTGAGTCGGCGGTATGCCGTCACCGCCGCTGCCTTGTCGAACTGGTGGGAGACCTTTCTGGCTGGCGGCGAGGCCAGCCTGAAGAGCCGGGAAGTCGACAGTGACGACCAGGAGAAGCAACGGCTGAAGTCCATGGTAGCCGAACTGGCGACGGGCAACGAGCTGTTGCGCTAGAAGATTCATCAACTGGAGAAAGGCCGCGCGAGCATAATCAGTCTGATGGCTAAGAACGCGAAAGCCGATGCCCTGTCATTGGGGCGAATTCTCGCTAGCCCGGATATCAAGAAAGCCGCCGAGGATTTCCAACCCCAGGTTCAAGTGACGGAAATCCGAAAAATTGTCGCGCTCGTGGAGGATCGCATCGCGCTGATCGAAGGTCGCGGCGAAGCAGCGGCAACAAGCATTCGACTACTGAGCGGGAATCCCGTTCTCCAAAAGTGCGGATTCCGGAGGATGCCGATAGCCGTTCCGAAGTGATGTCGATAACGATTCCGAACTCATGTCGATAATCATTCCGACGCGATGTCGATCAAAAATCGGCGAAGGATCGGAATGAGTATCGGGGCGTCGGAACGGTTTCATTAAAGGAAGTTCATGAGCTGGGCTGAGGCGGCCGGAAGCCTTCCACTAGAAAGTGGAGGATTTCCATTGCCGCAGAAAAGGCTCAGCATGCGCAAACTCAGAGAGGTTCTTCGACTCCACGCTCTGGGGCTGAAGCAGCAGCAGATCGCGCGCAGTTGCCGAATTGCCCAGAGCACCGTTCATCAATACTTGAAGGCCGCGGCGTCAGCCGGGATGAGTTGGCCGTTACCGCCGAATTGGGACGATCGACGACTGGAAGAAGCAATCTCCGGCCGCCCCCGGCCACCAGCGGGATGGCACAGGCACCTGTCGCCAGACTTGTCCGTGATTCGCCAACAACTGCAACGTTATCGCGATCTGACGTTGCAGTCGGTATGGGAGGAATATCGGGAAGATGTCCCCGACGGCTATAGCTACAGCCGGTTTTGTGAACTCTACCACGCGTGGATTGGCAAGCTGGATGTAGCCCTGCGCCACGAACATCGGGCGAGCGAGAAAATGTTCGTGGACCATGCCGGCGACGAGATCCCGGTCTATGACGCCCGGACCGGCACTGTCAATTTCGAAGCCCCGCTGTTCGTCGCGGTTCTGGGAGCCAGTAGTTACACGTTCGCCGAGGCCACCCGCCGTGAGGATCTACCCTGCTGGATCAGCGCGCACATCCACGCTCTGGAATTCAGAGGCGGAGCCCCCGAAGTGGTGGTTCCCGACAACACCAAAACAGCCGTCAAGCGTCCTTGCCGTTATGAACCGGATCTGAATCCCACCTACCGCGAACTGGCCGAGTACTATGGCTTCGCTGTGGTGCCGACTCGGCCCCGGAAACCAAGGGACAAAACGAAGGTGGAGGTGGGAGTACAGATCGCACAACACTGGATCATCGCGGCACTGCGTCACCAGAAGTTCTTCAGTGTGGCAGCGGTGAACGAAGCCATCGTGCCCCTGCTCGACTGGCTCAACGCGCACCCCTTTCGCAGGCGCCCGGAGGACAGCCGAAACACGCTGTTTGCGTAACTGGAACGACCGGTACTTCGGCCCTTCCCAACCGAACGTTATGTCATCGCTCGATGGAAGACGGTCCGAGTCAACATTGACTATCACGTTGAGATTGAGCGACTCTACTACAGCGTGCCGTATCAACTCGTGGGCCAAAACTGGAAGCGCGGTACACGGACTCCACGGTCGAAATATTCCACCGCTCGATCCGGGTTGCCTCGCATGCGGGCAGCTTCACCCCTTACAGCGCCACCACCATACATGAGCACCGGCCGAAGAGCAACCAGGCGCATCTGGAATGGACGCCGTCGCGGCTGATCCGTTGGGCCGGGAGGGTCGGTCCGGCCACCGCACGGGTCATCCGGACCATATTGGAAAGCAAGTCGCACTCAGAAGCGGGCTATCGCGCTTGTTTGGGAATCATGAGCTTGGCCAAGACCTATACGGCGGCGCGCGAGACGCTGGCAACACGCAGCAAGGCGTTTCTGGTCATCCCAGGCGAAGTTTCGCTCATTGTATCGGACAAACCCATTGTTGCTATGGGCCACCGTATAGGTTGGATCACAGTAGACTAGATCATTCTCGCCAACGTCAGCGGTGGCCTTCTCGAAGTCACAAGTTAAAAACCTCGCCGTTTTGAGTACGCACGCGGCGTTTGCCAGGAGACCATCGCGCCACAGCGCTTCGGGAGTTCGTTGCCCACCACCGAACGGAACGTTGAACACGCCCTCCCGATTTAGGCGGTAGATCCCGCCGAATGCCGTCCTGTTCAGATACAGGAATCGAACCGCCCGTTCAAATCGCGAGGCAGGGGAACTAGCGCGCATACGGTCGTACTTCTCGGCGCTGACGGGGAGACGCCGCAATTTCCTGGTGATGGCTGCTGCGTTCTGCTTTACCTGGACATAGGTGTTTATCAGGTCCGGATTCAGATCAGACAATAGTGCTCTACTGGGACGCAAAGCAAAGAAGAGGGCACCCCCTCCAAGGAACGGCTCGAAGTAGCGCTCGAATTGAAACGAGCCAAGCACGTTTAGAAGTTGAGGGACGATCCAGCGCTTGCCACCCGGCCACTTCAGAAAGGGTACGACAGCTTTGTCCGTGTTCGTATCGTGGAAGCGAGCCTCGGCGATGCTTTCCGATCCGTGCAAGGAATTCTCGCGCTGGTGTTTTTGTGATGTTTTATACATCGCCGGACTACAACATCATAACCGCATCCGGCGGCATCGGGGCATGTACCGGCGAGAGGACCCCGTCCTCCCATACGCTCGTTCGCAAGGAATTCCCTACCGCGAACAGCATGTGGCGTTAAGACGCCCCGCCGGAATGACGCCACCCCATGGTCACTTCGTAAGGCTTTCCGGGAGAGGCCTCCATTTCAAATTTCACTGGTCGAATTCATCGGGGTGACCGTTTCACATACGGCACATGCAGGAGCTTCGCGGCCCTTTGCTTCGCGACTTCGCCACGGCGGTCATACCGAACAGTGGTCTGAACATTCGCGTGGTTTGCCAATTGCTGTACAGTGGAAATGTCTGCCCCGGCATCGAGGAGATCGGAAATGAACGACCGCCGAAGGTCGTGAGGAGAGAACGGTGCCACTCCCGCTTCACCGCCCCGCTTATGTAGGATGTGGAGGACCGCTTGATCGGTCATCCGGCGTGGCACGATCTTTCCGCCTTTGTTCACGGCCCAAAACAGTGGCCCAGGATCACCATCACGAACCCGGAGCCAGTCGGCCAGCGCGTCCGCCGAGCCATTTGTGGCGTAGCCCAAGCGATCTTTCCGCCCCTTCGCGCCCCGAATCGTCAGTTCGCCTGTTTCAACGTTATAGCTGGAAAGATCCAGGGCCACAGCTTCCGAACGCCGAAGTCCAGCACCATAGAGAAGAGCTATCAGTGCAGCATCACGAGTGCCGGCAGCGGATTCATCTTCAATGCACGTGCGCATTAAGGCCGCGATCTCGCCAGCAGCCAGGGCACGGCCACGTGGAAGCGTCTGGGCCTTGATGGTGTGGACATCAACGGCGCGGTGGTAGTCCTCGGCAGTCATGTAGCCCAGGCGCCAGCACTCTCTCAGGACGCCACGGAGCGCAGCCAGCATCTTGTTTGCGGTGGCGGGCTTGTATTTCTCCATGAGGGCGGCGCGGATGGCAGCGGTGTGTTGGTAACGCAGCGCCGGCCAGGGGCAGGTTTCCGCGTTGGCCCTGCCGGATGTTACGAGTTTGGCAATCGTATCTAGTGCTTCATGCATGGTGCGCCGGGAGCCCGAACCTAGGCGCGCGATATAGACGTGGGCAGGGTGGCGATCCGGGGGAGGGACGGGGACTGGGGCCGGTAGTGGAGATTCCAGGATAGTAAGAGATGTGGGCGCGAGATCTGTATTGAGAACATACATTCTCATAAGCTATAATAGCTCAAGAGTCTTTGATTTGAAAAGCGCTGTCCGAGTGTTGACAGCGATTCCGTAAGTCGGGGATCGGTCTGGCGACAGGGTGCTGATTGGGGGAGGGTTGCTGCTGGCGAGGGGGAAGGGGACAGACGGAACGTTTCCGTCGCGCACACTGGGGCGGCGGAGGTAGCCTGCCACGACACCGTATACGATGTGGCGTGTACCCTTAATCACAAGTCCTTACGCACGGCGCACTTCGACCACGCAGACGCAGACGTTCACTCACAACACGCTGGGCCAGTTGGTGACCACGACCAATCCGGAGAACGGCACGACCACGCTAGCCTACAACACGGACGGGATGATCGCGTCGAAGACGGACCAAAAGGGGCAGCGGATCGAGTACACCTACGACAGCTACCGCTGGGTGACGCAGGTGAAGAAATATCCGGCGGGCCAACAGAGCGACGATCCGTGCCAGCGGGTGAGCTACTTCTACGACACCAACCCGTATGATAGCTGGCTCACGCAGAACGCCTGGGGCCGGCTGGCGGTGGCCAGCTACGGCGACTCGGATTATTCGTGTACGGGCGGGAAGTACCGTGAATCGTACAGCTACACGGCCGGTGGTCTGCCGGTGAAGAAGAAGTCGTTGGTGGATTAGCCGCGATTTCTCACACGAGGTCTAGCAAAAAGCCGCCTTTCGTGGCATAACTGAGTTTCCACACAACAGTTAGCGCCAAGCGAAAGGCGGCCTTCAACTATGACACAGTGTACCCAAGCCAGCTTCGAGTTTGCAGAACATTTTTCACACCAGGTGGTGGCGC